>NZ_JAGPXP010000014.1:0-165299 GCF_018070485.1 Micromonospora sp. C41
CCCCGCCCCCGCCCCTCGCCCCCGCCCGGCGATCTTGCACTTGCGGCCCCCAGGCTGCCCGGCTTGTCCGCTATGACAGGGCCGCAACTGCAAGATCAGCGAGGCGGGCGGGTCCGAGGGCGGGGACGTGCGAAGGCCGGCGCCCCGGGAGGGGTGCCGGCCTTCCGGGGTGCGGGGCGGTCAGGCGGAGTAGCCGCGGCTGGCGATCCAGTGCGCCAGGTCGATCGTGGTGAGCCAGTACGACGGCAGCGACGGGTCGGCCGAGTCGGCGATCCGCACGGTCCGGCCGTCGTCCTTGTAGCCGATCACCGCGACGTAGTGGCCGCCGGGGAACGAGTGCCAGCCGCCGTTGGTGTCGGTGGCGGTGCCGGCGACGTTCGCGACGACCCCCCGGCCGTTGCTGATCGCCTCGACCACGTCGGCCTGGAGCCGGTCCATCTGGGCCGGGCTGGCCGAGCCGGGAATCATCCGGGTCCGGTACGGGTTGCCCTTGACCTGCTGGTTGAGCACGCGCGTGGTGTCCTCGGCCGAGTTGGTGCCCATCTCGGTGGTGCCGAGCGGGCCGGCGAGGGCGTCCTGGCTGCGCTCGATGCCGGTGGCGCTGAGCGCGTTGCGCACGGCGGCCGGGCCGCAGTAGTAGTAGTTGATCTGCGCCTGGTAGTCGTAGTCCAGCGTCTTGCTCGACGGCGGCTTCGGCGCGGCCTTGGTGACGTCCGGGTCCGCCGCGGCCTTCTTCGCCGACGGGGAGGCGCTGGGCGACTTGCTGGGCTCGGCGCTCGGCGACGCCGGCGGGACGACGATGCGCGCCTCGCCGCGGCTGGCGGGCTCGCCGAGCCGTGCGCCGAGTTCGGCGACCGAGGCGGTGTTCTCCTGCTGGACCGGGGCGTCCTCACCGGCGGCGAGGGCGGTGCCGGCGCCGGCGGCCAGCACGAGCGCCGCGGCCGATCCGGCGATGATCTGGTACGGGCGTTCGGTGGCGATCCGCCGCAGCTGACGCTTCAGGTGGTGCTTCACGAAATCCTCCACGGGGGGCGTGATCGGCACACGCCGGCCCGGCACGTGGAGGGGTTCACACGTGCTGGCAGGCCGGATGGGCCGGGGAACGGGTACGCCCGCGATGCCGGGCGCCCAGGGGCGGTTTGCCGGTCGCGTCAGGCGAGCGCGGGTACCGCGGAGCCGTGGAGGCGGGGGGACGATCGAGGGGTGGGCACGAGGATGGGACTCCTTCCGTGGCCGCCGACCGGGTTAGCTGACGGATTCGGGCGGGAAGTACGCCCTACCGCGGCAGTGGCCGCGGATTCACCCCGATGGTGCTCATGGTTCCCCGGTTCGTGATGACACGATTAGGCGGGTCGGCGCGGCGTCGCCTTCTGCGATCGGTTACCGCACCGGACGCGCCGACACTACCGGCGGGTACTGCCCCTGCCAAGCGCTCCCACCTGCGTAAACATGATCCCCGGTAACGGATTTCGGAACAGCCGGTTACTCACTTCACTCAATGGGACAAGCGGTGGTGACGGCGCCCGGGAGGCGAAAAGGGGACAGACGGCGAGCGCCTGACCGGCAATGGCGCGGCTCATTGGCCTGTTCTGCGCTCCACGCCCGTTTCGGCGCCGGGGGTGAGCCGGCTCACCACATTCCGGGTAACAATTCGGTCGCCTCAGCCGACCCGGGCCGGACGCCAGCGGGCGTTGCGGACGGACGCGCCGACCGGCAGGGGGATCGTCGCCACGCCGCGGGACACCGGGGCGGGCCGCACCGCCAGGGTGGCCGCGTACGCCTCGGCGGCGAGCGTACGGGCGGCCTCGGCGGCCAGTTCGGCGTCCCGCCACGCCTGCCGCTCCCGCTCGGCGGCGCTCTCCCAGCCGGCCCGGCGCCGGTCCCGTACGGCCCGGGCCAGCACGATCTCCTGCTCGGCCGGGTGCCGGCGCGGGTCCCACCCGTTGCGGCGCGCCAGCACGTCGGCGAGTTGCCGGGCGGACAGGTCGCCGCGCCAGTGCGCCGTCATGGCGGCGTGGTGCAGCCAGCGCTCCCGGGCCGCGTACTCCGCCGGGGTGCGCGGGGTGCGCGGGGCGGCCAGCGCGGCGGCCCCGGCCAGGCGGCGGGCGGCGCTGTCCGCCTCGTCGTACGCGGTCCAGGCGCGTTCCGCCTCGTCCTGCGCGGCCAGCCACCGTTCCCGGCGGCGACGGGCCGTCTGGGCGGCCCCGGCGGCGGCCACCGCCACCTCCTCGGCGTACCGGACGAGGTCGTCGCGGCGCGCGGCGTCCTGGTCCACCGGATCGGCGGCAGCCTCGGCGACGCCGTCGCGCTCGGGCCGGGCCACCAGCGCGGCGAGCAGGCCGAACGCGAGCAGCATCAGAAAGGACCAGATGGCGGCGGCCTCGGGGACCGCGGTGAGGAAGTGGTAGAGAGCGGTCTGCGACATGGTCGGCACCTCACGGGAAGAACCTGGCGGGAGACTCCGCACGGCCGGTCGGGGAGCGGCGCGGGGGCGCCGGGCCGGCGAGGGGCGGGTGCGGGATGACGTTCGGTGGGTGCGGTGACGGGCGCGGCCCGTGGGCGGATCAGCGGGCGGGCGGGGCCCGCAGGCCGACCGGCGCGGTGATCCGGCCGGCCGGGACCGGCTGCGGGCCGTTCGGGAGCGTGTCGGTGGCCCGTGCGGCGGGCGCGGGTGCGCCGTCGGGACGGGCCTGCCGCTCGGCGGCGCGGTCGGATTCCGGTCGCGGGGCGGTCGGCGTGCTCACGTACGCCGGGCCGGCTGGCGCGGCCGGGGCGGCGGCGGCCGGCAGCGTGGCCGCGCCGAACGAACAGGCGACGACCACGGCGAGACTGGCGAGCATCCGGGCGGTCCAGCGCGCCACCCACCACACGGGGCAGGTGAGCGCGATCGGAAGCACGGGTACAAATTACCGCCGAAGCCCCAGTGACGCACCGCCGCACGGCGTGTCGCGGACCGACCGGCCGTCGTGTGCGCGTGTCAGTCCGGGCGACGCCGCCCGGCGTACTCGATGTCCTCGGCCGGACCGGAGACGGACCGCGCGCCGCCGTCGGCGGCCGCGCCCTCGGCGGGCCCGCGTGGAGCCGGCACGGCCGGTGCGCGCGACGCCGCGCGGGCCCGGCGGGTCGGGCCGAGCAGGCGCATCATCGGCACCTCCACCCAGCGGTGCAGCGCGGCGGCCAGCGCGAGCGTGAGCACCAGGAAGCCGAGCACCGCCAGCGGCCCCCGCCAGCCGGGCAGGCCGGTCCCCCAGTCCCCGGTCAGCCGCAGCACGGTGACCATGACCAGCACGTGCACCAGGTAGAAGGCGAACGAGACCTCACCGAGCCAGATCATCGGCCGGGACCGCCAGGGGGTGGGCCGGCCGTGCACGTCGGCGTCCGCCGCCGCGGCGATGACCAGCAGGTACGCCACGGCGAGCAGCGCCGCCCAGAACTCGGCCGGGATCCACAGCGCGGCGACCACCCAGGTGGTGATGAACAGGCCGGTGGCGACCGCGAGGTTCGGTCCGCGCCAGCGGTGGCGGCGCATCAGCTCGGCGGCGGCCACCCCCATCCAGAACTCCAGCGACCGGGTCACCGGGAAGATCTGGGTGAACCACCACCGCTGCTCCTCCGGCACGAGCTGCTGGCCCGGCCACAGCGCCAGGATGAGCAGCGGCGCCGCGACCAGCACGGTCCGGAGCACCCCGGTACGGGCCCGGCGCAGCCACGGCACCACCAGCGGCAGGCACAGGTAGAACGCCAGCTCGCAGGAGAGCGACCAGCTCACGTTGTTGACGCTGTAGAAGTAGCCGTTCAGCGGGATCCACGCCTGGACCAGGAAGAAGTTGCCGATCGCCGCCCACGGCAGGACCGGGTCGGCGAACCAGGCCGCGACCGCCAGCGCCGCCACGAACGTCACCACGTGGTTCGGGTAGATCTTGGCGAGCCGGCGGCGCAGGAACGTCCACGCCCGCTCCCCGTCCCGGTACGACCAGACCAGGACGAACCCGCTGAGGATGAAGAAGAACTCGACGCCGGACAGGCCGAGGCTGAACGCCTTGTCCACCACCGCCTTCAGGTGCGGCTCGGCGACGATCCCCATGGTCCCGGCGTGGAAACCGAAGACCAGCAGCGCGGCGATCCACCGCAATCCGGTCAGCGACGGCAGGCGCGGGGCACGGGTGACAGTCGGCGCGCTGGTCATTCCGGGCACCCTACCCCGGAGTACCGGGACGTTCCCGGCGAGCCGACGGCCGCCGGGTCACCCAGGGACGGCGGATAGGATTTCCGTTCCTGCACGCGCGGGCGACGCCCGCCGGCACGCCGTGCCGTACGGAAGGTGAGCGAACCGGATGCACCAGCGGATCCTGCTCCGCGCCCGCAAGGGCCCGTTCGACGTCCTCACGCCGGAGGAGACGTTCGCCGGCAACTGGATCGGGGACAACAGCGGAAACCTGGTCTTCAGCCACGCCGCGCACAAGCTGCTGGCCACCTCCACGGCGGAGATCACCGCGACCCGCACCCCGGCCGACCCGCGCCTCGCCGACGAGATCAACGAGCGGTACGACGTGTTCGTCGTACCGCTGGCGAACGCCTTCCGTCGCAGCTTCGTGCACCGCCTCGCCCCGCTGACCCGGCTGATCGAACGGCTGAAGATCCCGGTGGTGGTGCTCGGTGTCGGCGTGCAGACAAACGTCGACGGCGACCGTGAGTACCTGCGCCCGATCGACGAGCCGGTGCGCGCGTTCTGCAAGGCCGTGCTGGACCGGTCGCACAGCATCGGCGTACGCGGCGAGGTGACCGCGAGCTACCTGAACACGCTCGGCTTCTCCGACGTGGAGCAGATCGGCTGCCCGTCGATGTTCCTGCACGGCGACACGTTCCAGCTGGCGAAGAAGCAGCCGGAGCTGACCGCCGAGTCGAAGGTCGCGCTCACCATCTCGCCGTACGTCCGCTCGATGGCCTCGGTGGTCCGCCACCACCACGAGCGCTACCCGAACCTGTGCTACGTGCCCCAGGACCTGCGGACGCTCGGCACCCTGCTCTACGGCGACGCGCCCGAGCACCGCGGCCAGAGCAGCGACATCCCGCTGCACACCTCGCACGCACTGTTCGTCGAGGACAAGGTGCGCATGTTCGTCGACCCGTGGACCTGGATGGACCACCTCTCCGGGTACGACTTCGCGTTCGGCACCCGTATTCACGGCACCATCACCGCGCTCGTCGCCGGCACGCCCGGCTACCTGTTCGCGCACGATTCGCGCACGCTGGAACTGGCCCGCTACTTCGACATCCCGCACCGGATCATGCGCGACGTGCCGGCCGACGTGGACGCCGCCGACCTCTACGCCGAGGCCGACTACACCGCGCTCACCGAGGGCCACAAGGCCCGCTTCGAGACCATCACCGCGTTCCTGCGCAAGCACGACCTCGGCATCTCGTTCGACGACGACGACAGCGCCGCCCGCTTCGACCAGCGGGTCCGCGAGACGGTGTTCCCGCCGGCCGTCCGGCCCGCTGCCGCCACCCCGCCGGCCGAGCTGCTGACCCGCATCGAGCGGCTGCGCGACGAGAACGCCAAGCTCACCGGGACCATCGACGCGCTGCGCTCGCAGCAGCTCCGGGAGCGGATCAAGCAGGCCGTCCCGGGCAAGGTCCGCCGGATGCTGCGGCGCTGATCGTCGTACGCCTGTTCTAAACAGGGTACGATCGGCGGCGTGCCCGACGTCGCGTACCAGCCCTCGATGCTCGACCTGGCCGAGCAGGGCCCGACCCTGGGCCCGCTCGCCGGGGCGGTGCGCCGCCACGAGCTGAGCCGGGGCGCCTGGGTCGACCACCTGCCCGGCTGGGTCCGGGGCTCCGACGCGGTGCTCGACACGCTGCGCCACGACGTGCCCTGGCGGGCCGAACGCCGCACCATGTACGACACCGCTGTCGACGTGCCCCGGCTGCTCTGCTGGTACGCCGCCGGCCGGCCGCTGCCGCACCCGGTGCTCACCGCGGCCCGCGACGCGCTCACCCGGCACTACGCGCCCGAGCTGGGCGAGCCGTTCGTCACCGCCGGCATGTGCCTCTACCGCGACGGGCGCGACAGCGTGGCCTGGCACGGCGACACGCTGGGCCGCTCCGCGCACACCGACACCATGGTGGCGATCGTCTCGTTCGGCTCCCCGCGCGCACTGCTGCTCCGCCCTCGCGGCGGAGGCGGCGGCAGCCTGCGGTTCCCGCTCGGCCACGGCGACCTCGTGGTGATGGGCGGCTCCTGCCAGCGCACCTGGGAACACGCGGTACCGAAGACCACCCGCCCGGTCGGCCCCCGCGTCAGCGTCCAGTTCCGTCCCACCGGCGTCGCCTGAGCCCGGGCCGGGCCCACATCGCCGCTGGGCACGTGCTAGAAACAACTCCCAGGGTCGATCACGCCCCCGTCACCCGATGACGCGAAGGGCGACCGATGACCCAGTCCCCCACCTCCCGCTGGTCCCCGTGGACGCTGCACGGCGACGGCCGCCAGGTACGCCCCGGCGACGTGGTCGCGCCCGACGAACGGCTCTCCTGGCCGCGCACCGTCGGCGTGGGCGTGCAGCACGTGGTCGCCATGTTCGGCGCCACCTTCACCGTCCCGCTGATCACCGGCTTCCCGCCCGCCACCACGCTGCTCTTCTCCGGGCTCGGGACGCTGCTGTTCCTGCTGATCACCGGCAACCGGCTGCCCTCGTACCTCGGCTCGTCGTTCGCGTTCATCGCGCCGGTGCTCGCCGCGAAGACCGACGGCGGCATCGGCGCGGCCCTCGGCGGCATCGTCGTCGCGGGCGTCGCGCTCGCGCTCGTCGGCGTGGTGGTACAGGTGGCCGGCTCCCGCTGGATCGACGCGCTGATGCCACCCGTGGTCACCGGCGCGATCGTCATGCTGATCGGCCTCAACCTCGCGCCGGTGGCCTGGGACGGCGGCGGCGCCGGCACCGGCGTGAAGGCGCAGCCGCTGATCGCCGTGGTCACGCTCGTCGCGATCCTGCTCACCACTGTGCTGTTCCGCGGCTTCGTGGCGCGGCTGTCGATCCTCGTCGGCGTGGTGGTCGGCTGGGTGCTCGCCGCGCTGACCGGCAACCTCGACCAGCAGGCCGTACGCGGGCTGCGGCAGGCCGCCTGGGTCGGCTTCCCCGAGTTCCACACGCCGAGTTTCGACGCGCGCGCCGTCGTGCTGGTCATCCCGGTGATCCTGGTGCTGATCGCGGAGAACGCCGGGCACGTCAAGGCGGTCGCCGCGATGACCGGCCGCAACCTCGACCGCGACATGGGCCGGGCGCTGCTCGGTGACGGCGTCGCCACGGTGCTGGCCGGCTCCGGGGGCGGTTCCGGCACCACCACGTACGCGGAGAACATCGGCGTGATGGCGGCGACCCGCGTCTACTCCACCGCCGCGTACTGGATCGCCGGCGGCACGGCGATCCTGCTCGGCCTGTGCCCGAAGTTCGGCGCGCTGATCCTCACCGTCCCGGCCGGCGTGCTCGGCGGCGCCACCACCGCGCTGTACGGCCTGATCGCCATCCTGGGCGCCCGGATCTGGATCGAGAGCCGGGTCGACTTCCACGACCCGATCAACCTGTTCACCGCGGCGGTGGCGGTGATCATCGGCGCCGCCAACTACACGCTGACCGCCGGTGACCTGTCGTTCAACGGCATCGCGCTGGGCACGGCGGCCGCCCTGATCATCTACCACGGCATGCGCCTGATCGCGCGGCTGCGCGGCACCACGCCCGAGTCACGCCAGTCCCCCGACCCCGAACTCTGACCCCTCCCCTCCCCTCTCCTCCCCTTCCGCCCGGCCCGGCCCGGCCTCGTTGATCATGAAGTTAGCGGCGCAAATTGTCCGACTCACACCCGCCAACTTCATGATCAACGGACCATTTGGCGCGCGATTGGGGCCGGCCCACGCGAGCGGGACACCCAGAGGGCCCGAAGTGCAAGATCGCGCGGGTGCCCCAGCGGCCCGACGCCCTCGCAGCCAGGGCCAGCCAGCCCTCAACCACGTCGATCATGAAGTTAGCGGCGCCCGGTGTCCGTTTTGTCGCCGCTAACCTCCTGATCGACCGTGCAGGGCCGAGGTCTTCCGCCAAAACACCCGGAATGTGCCCCATTACCCTAGGGCAGCCCTGCCCCCGGAGTGCCCGGGCGCGTTGATCAAGGAGTTTAGGGCCTGCAGAGAGCGCGAAAAGGCCGCTAACTCCTTGATCAACGCGTCGGGGCGGGAGGGGGCGGTCTCCCGCCGCCCTCCCCCAGCCGGCTCGTCAGTCGCGGTCGATGTGGTGACCCACCACCGTCGGGCCCAGCATCACGGCGAAACCGGAGCCGTCCCGGCGCGGGTCGGCCAGCGGCAGGTCCACCGGATCGCCGGTCGCGGTCGCGCCCACCGGCCGCGGGCCGATCCAGGCCACCGACAGCTCCACCTCACCCTTGAGGAACCGCTGCGCGCGCACGCCGCCGGTCGCCCTGCCCTTCGCCGGGTACGCCTTGAACGGCGTCACCTTCACCGTGGCGCCGGTCGACGTGACCACCATCGGCTCACCGTGCGCCGTGTCGTCGGTGCGGATCGCGCCGAAGAACACCGCCCGCGCCCCGGCGGGCAGGTTGATGCCGGCCATGCCGCCACCCTTGAGCCCCTGCGGGCGTACCACCGAGGCGGCGAAGCGCAGCAGCGACGCCTCCGAGGAGACGAACGCCAGTGTCTCGGCGCCGTCGGTCAGCCAGGTCGCGCCGATCACCTCGTCGCCGTCCCGCAACGAGATCACCTCGAACTCGTCGGAGCGGACCGGCCAGTCCGGCGCGCACACCTTGACCACGCCGGCCCGGGTGCCGAGCGCCAGCCCGGGTGAGCCCTGCGCGGACGACCCCAGCGGGGCCAGCCCGACGACCGTCTCGCCCGGCTCCAGCGGCACCAGTTCCGCAGCCGACATGCCGCCGCGCAGCGACACCGTGCCGGACTGCTCCGGCAGCACCGGCAACGGCAACACGTCGATCTTGAAGGCGCGCCCGGCGCTGGTCACCAGCAGCACCCGGCCCCGCGCGGTGGAGTGCACGATCGCGCGTACCGCGTCGTGCTTGACCCGGCCGCTGCGCCGGCGCGCCTCGGCGGCCTCCTCCGACTCGGCCGCGGTCCGCGCCACCAGCCCGGTGGCGGAGAGGATCACCTGGCACGGGTCGTCGGCCACCTCCAGCGGGCCGGCCGGCACCGAGGCGGCGAGCACCTCCTTGAGGTCGCCGTCGACGAGCGTGGTGCGCCGCGGCGCGCCGAACTGCTTGACCACGGCGGCCAGCTCGTCGGAGACGACCTTCCGAAGCACCTTGTCATCGTCCAGGATCTTCGACAGCTCGGCGATCTCGCCGCGCAGCTTCTCCTGCTCGGCCTCCAGCTCCAGCCGGTCGTACTTGGTCAAACGGCGCAGCGGAGTGTCCAGGATGTAGCTCGCCTGGATCTCGGAGAGCTTGAACTTCTGCATCAGGCCGTCCTTGGCGGCCTGGGCGTCCTCGCTGGCGCGGATCAGCTTGACCACCCGGTCGATGTCGAGCAGGGCGATCAGCAGGCCGTCGACCAGGTGCAGGCGCTCTTCCCGCTTGCGCTTGCGGTACGCGCTGCGCCGGGTCACCACCTCGTAGCGGTGCGCCAGGAACACGTCGAGCAGTTCCTTGAGCCCGAGCGTGCGCGGCTGCCCGTCCACGAGCACCAGGTTGTTCACGCCGAAGGACTGCTCCAACGGGGTGAGCCGGTAGAGGTCGGCCAGCAGCGCCTGCGGGTTCACGCCGACCTTGCACTCCACCACCAGCCGGGTGCCGTTCTCCCGGTCGGTGAGGTCCTTGACATCGGCGATGCCGGTGAGCCGCTTGGTCTTGTTCACCTCGTTGGTGATGGCCGCGATGACCTTCTCGGCGCCGACGCCGTACGGCAGCTCGGTGACGGTGATGGCCTGCCGGCCGCGGCTGCCCTCCAGCGGGCCGATCTCCACCCGCCCGCGCATGCGCACCACGCCGCGCCCGGTCTCGTACGCGCGGCGCACCTCGTCCAGGCCGAGCAGCAGCCCGCCGGTGGGCAGGTCGGGGCCGGGCACGAACTCCATGAGCTTGTCGAGCGTGGCGTCCGGGTGGTTGATCAGCCAGCGGGCGGCCTGGACGACCTCGCCGAGGTTGTGCGGGATCATGTTGGTGGCCATGCCGACCGCGATGCCGGATGCGCCGTTGACGAGCAGGTTCGGGAACGCCGCCGGCAGCACCGTGGGCTGGGTCAGCGAGCCGTCGTAGTTCGGCTCGACGTCGACGGTGTCCTCACCCAGCTCGCCGGTGAGCAGCATCGCCTCCCGGGACATCCGGGCCTCGGTGTTGTGGTTGACGAAACCACCGGCCAGGAAGGAGTGGTCGGCGGATTCCACTCGAACGGAATAGACCTCCGCCGGCTCGTCGGGAGAGACCGCGACGACCTTCTCGTACCGATAGCCCGCATCCATCACGGGCAGGATCGTGGCAAGGATCTCGGTGTCCTTGATGCGGTCGATGATGCGGAGTCGTTCGGTTTCCCACCGCTCGACACGATCGAAGTTGTGGCTGGTGAGCCACTTGCGTCCGCTGCCCCGACGATCGAAGTCGATGCTGCTGCGCACGTAGTCGGCCACAAAGGGGACGTGGTCCTGACTAAGCCGATGCGGGCGCAGCGGCGCATGCCGCAGCATCTTGGCCAGCACCGCCTGCTTGGTACGGAGGAAGCCGACACGAGTTGCGAAAGCCCTGATGTTTCGCGTCCCGGAAACCACCAGGCGGTGCTCCACCGAGCCACTGGGCCGGGTGTAGTGGCGTCGACAGGCGATCACGCCGAACTCCGCGAGCAGTTCCTGGACCTCCCGAGTCAGACGCTCGCTGTAGCTGGTGTACTGGATGGTGAAGCTGCTGTTGGCGACGCGGACTCCGCCGTCGCCTTCGAAGAGGGCCATCAGGAAGGCCCGCTTGATGCCCCACCCCCCTGCCCAGACGAACTCCGGCACGAACTTGTCCCTCGCCTGGTGACCGATCAGCTCGGCGAGTGGGCTCGCCCGGAAGGCTTCCATCCCGCCGGCGACGTCCTGGACGTCAAGTTCGTGTATGCGGCGACGGTCTCGGCGCGTGTGCCGGTCGCTGACGTAGCGTCGTCCACCCACGACCTGGTCGTAGGCATGCAGGACCTCGCCGAAGAAATGCTCATCGGTATTGCTGAATCCTGCCCGCGACTCGCTCGCGAAGCCTTCAGAGACCCAGGCGCCGCCGAGCACGCCGAGCATGTACTCGCGGGCGGTGGGGACGACCTGGTTCCATGCGTTCCGCGCGATACAGACCACCGAGCCCGGCGTCACCTCGTCGAGCCGACGCCACTGGAAGACAGGGACACCCATCGGAGCTTCGAGGCAGAGAACCAGATGATTCTCACTACCACGGAGGGAGAATCCGGTCTCAGTCGTGATCCGGAGCGTCGGGTGGACGCCCGAGTTGAAGACCTTGTTGACGCGAACCGCTTTGCCGTCCTTGTCGAGGACTTCGAAATCGGCCTCCGCCTCGCTGTTCGGCGGCAGGTCGACCACATCACCGATCCGTGGGCTGCTGCCATCGGCCAGGCGGATCCGGGTGTCACCCACGACGCAGTAGCGCGCCGCTGCCGGGCCGTCGTCCGGCGAGCCGAAGTTGCCGTGCCCGTCGATGAGCGGGACGTTGAGCGAGAAGTCCTGTGCCAGCCGCACCATCGCGTCGTAGATCGCGGTGTCGCCGTGCGGATGGTACTTTCCCATCACATCCCCGACAATTCGGGCACTCTTGACGTGGCCGCGGTCCGGCCGGTGGCCCTGCTCGTACATCGACCACAGGATCCGCCGGTGCACCGGCTTGAGCCCGTCGCGCGCGTCGGGCAGCGCGCGGGAGTGGATGACCGAGAACGCGTACTCCAGGTAGGAGTCCGAGACCTCGGTGACCAGCGGGTTGTCGAAGACGCGAGCGCCGGCCTGGTCGAAGGCGGCCAGATCCGCCTTCGCGCGGTCGTCCTTGCGGCGTGCCATGGTGCGGTTTCCTTCCGAGACGAACCCGTTGGTCAGGCGTCGATGGCGTCGCGGTCGACCCGGTCGGCGGAGTCGATCAGCCAGTTGCGGCGGGGCTCGACCTTCTCCCCCATGAGCAGTTCGAGGATCCGCTCGGCGGCGTCGACGTCGTCGAGCGTGATGCGGCGGACCGCCCGGGTAGCCGGGTTCATGGTGGTCTCCCACAGCTCGTCGGCGTCCATCTCACCGAGGCCCTTGAAGCGCGGGATCGGCGTGACGATCTGCTTGCCGGCCTTCTCCAGCTTGCGGACCGTCGCCTCCATCTCCGCCTGGGTGTAGGTGTAGACGGTCTGCGGGTTGCGCCCCTTCGTGGTGATCTTGTGCAGGGGCGGCATCGCCGCGAAGAGCCGCCCGGCCTCGATCAGCGGCCGCATGTAGCGGGCGAACAGCGTGATCAGCAGGGTACGGATGTGCGCGCCGTCGACGTCCGCGTCGGCCATGATGAGGACCCGGCCGTAGCGCAGGGAGGACAGGTCGAACGTGCGGCCGGAGCCGGCGCCGAGCACCTGCACGATCGCGGCGCACTCGGCGTTGTCCAGCACCTGCTGGAGGTTGGCCTTCTGCACGTTGAGGATCTTGCCGCGGATCGGCAGCAGCGCCTGGTATTCGGAGGACCGCGCGAGGCGCCCTGTCCCGAGGGCGCTGTCCCCCTCCACGATGAACAGTTCGCTTCTCTCGATGCCCGCGGCCCGGCAGTCGACGAGCTTGGCCGGCATGGCCGCGCCCTCCAGCGCGGTCTTGCGGCGGGCGGCGTCCTTCTGCTGCTTCTGGGTGAGCCGTACCCGGGCCGCGTCGACGATCTTCTGGAGCACCGTCCGGGCCTCGGCCTTGGTGCGCCGGTCGTCCAGCCAGCTCTTGAGGTGCGCCTCGATCAGGCCCTGGAGCACCTTGGTGATGCCGGCGGTGGACAGTTCGTCCTTGGTCTGCGAGGTGAACTGCGGCTCCGGGATGCGCACGTGCACCACGGCGGTCATGCCCTCCAGGACGTCGTCCAGGGTGGGCGCGTCCTCCTTGGGCTTGAGCAGGCCGCGGGCGTTGCGGGCGGCGTCGGCGAGGGTACGCGCCAGCGCCCGCTCGAAGCCCTTGCGGTGGGTGCCGCCGTGGGCGTTGCGGATGGTGTTGGTGAAGCACTCGACGGTGCGCTCGTAGCCGGTGCCCCAGCGGAACGCCACCTCGACCTCGGCGCGGCGCTGCACGTTGGACTGCATGACGCCGTTGGCGTCGGCGGCGTTCTCCCGGTAGGTGCCCTCGCCGGTGACCAGCAGCGTGCCGGAGACCGGCCGCTCGCCGGCCGGGGCGAGGTATTCCACCATGTCGGTCAGGCCGTTGGGGAAGTGGAAGCGTTCCTCGACCGGCTCCTCGCCGGTCTTGTCGCGCAGCCGGTAGGCCACGCCGGGGACGAGGAAGGCGGTGTTGCGCAGCTTGAGCCGGACCGCCTCGGTGTCGAGCGCGGCGCCGGTCTCGAAGTAGCGGGGGTCGTGCCACCAGCGGATCGAGGTGCCGGTGCGCTGGCCGCGCTTCATCGCGCCGACGATCTGCAGGCCGGGACCGGGGGTGAACGGCGCGTCGGGGCCGGCTCCGTCGAAGACGCCCGGCACGCCGTGGCGGAACGACATCGCGTGGATCTTGCCGCCGCGCCGGACGGTGACGTCGAAGCGGCGGGACAGGGCGTTGACCGCGGAGGCGCCGACGCCGTGCAGGCCGCCGGAGGTCTTGTAGCCGGAGCCACCGAACTTGCCGCCCGCGTGCAGGCGGGTGAGCACCAGCTCGACGCCGGAGATGCCGGACTTGGCGTGCACGTCGGTGGGGATGCCGCGGCCGTCGTCGTCGACCTGGACCGAGCCGTCGGCGTGCAGGATCACGTCGACAGTGGTGGCGTGACCCGCGACACCCTCGTCGGTCGAGTTGTCGAGGATCTCGTTGACGAGGTGACCCACGCCACGGCTGTCGGTCGAGCCGATGTACATGCCGGGGCGTTTGCGGACGGCGTCGAGGCCCTCCAGGTGCGTCAGGTCGTCGGCCCCGTAGAGGGTCTCAGGCTGTGCGGTCAACTGGTCGTACTCCCAGGTCTCGGCGGTGTGGTGCCGTTCACCGTGTGACTCCCCCACGGTGATCGCCGGGCGCGGCGCGCCGGAGCGAGCCTAGCCGGATGCCCTGACAGGTCGGCGGTACCGGGGCGGTGCGTTGCGCGATCGGCCTCGCGGCCGGGTCCGCGCCGCCGCCGCGTACGGCGGTCCGGCGGGCGGACGGGGCGTCCAGGCGGCACAACGATCCGCACGCCCGATGTCTTCCCCGGCGGCCCGTCGCAGGTGTCAGGGCATTGACGCCCGTCACACGCGCGTGATCTGATCGCCATCCCAAAGAATCTTTCACGTTTCGATGTCTGGGAGGTCGGGCATGTCCGTGTTCCGTCGTTCCGCGCTCGCGGCGGCGCTGGCGCTCGCCGCGGTGGCGTTACCCGCCGCCGCGGCGCCCGCCCAGCCGGCTGCCGCCGCGCTGCCCACCGCCGCGGTGGCGCTGGGAGACAGCTTCATCAGCGGCGAGGGCGCCGGGGCGTACGCGCCGGTGGTGGACGTCAACGGGGTGGCCCAGGGCTTCCCCGGCTGGTCCGCGGCCAACGCCAACGCCTACTTCTGCCACCGATCGCCGAACGCCTCGCTGTTCCAGGCGAACCTGCCCGGCATCTCCGCGCGGTTCAACCTGGCCTGCTCGGGCGGCCAGCCGTACGACATCGCGAACGCCTCGTCGACGCGGGCCAAGGGGCGGCAGGTGGCCGCCCAGCTCGACCAGCTCCGGTCGGTGGCCCGGACCCACGACATCGACCTGGTGCTCGTCGGCCTCGGCTCGAACAACAGCTCGTTCACCTTCGGCAGCGTGGCGGAGAAGTGCGCCAACCGGTTCATCGCCGACGCCTGGACCGGCTGGTGGGAGTTCTGGGCGTACCTGGGCGGGCCGGTGGAGCAGAAGCCGTGCACCGACGCCGACCTGGGCACCGCCGCGCAGTTCGCCGCCGCCACCGCGGAGACCACCACGGCGCTGCGGCAACTGCTCACCACGCTGGACGAGATCGACGCCGACGGCCAGCACCGGGTGGTGTTCCAGGACTACACCAACCCGCTGCCGTTCGAGCTGGAGCAGAGCTACTGGACCGAGGACAGCCGGGACGACACCCGGGACAAGTTCCGCGCGCTGGGCGCCGAGCGGTACGCGGCCGGGTGCCCGATCCACCGGGCCAGCCTGGCGCCCGGGCACCGTTTCTCGCAGGGGCTCGGCACGCTGGTCAGCTCGGTACGTGGCACGCTCGCCAACGAGTTCCCGCAGGACGACCTGGTCTACCTGAACGTGCAGCGCGCGTTCGACGGGGCCCGGCTCTGCGAGTCGACCGGTAGCCCGGGCAACGCCCTGGCCACGCCGATCCGGCTGATGGACGGCCCGACCGGCACGTTCGTCACCAGTCTCTCCGGGTTCGACAAGCTCGACATCCAGCGGATCGCCAACGCCTGCGGCACGTACTTCCAGACCTGCCAGGAGTCGTGGCACCCGAACGCCGCCGGGCACAAGGTGCTCGGCCGGTGCCTGGCCGGGGCGGCGGCCACCGGCGCCCGTACCGTCTCCTGCGTCCGCGCCCCGGACGGCACGGTGAATGTGAGCTGAGCACGCCGGACCGGGCCGGGACGAACCGGCCCGGTCCGGCGTCAGGCCCGGATCGCGGCGCCGAGCACGTGCGGCGAGGCCGGGGCCGGCAGCCCGGTCGGCGGGAAGCGGAAGCGGTCCAGCGCGGTCACCTCGAAACCGGCGGCGCGGATCGCGGCCACCGTGTCCCGGGCGGTGTGGCAGCCGGCGCAGAACAGCGGCCAGAGCGTGGCGTCGGCCAGGCGCTGGGCCCGGCGCAGGCCGGGCGTGGCGGCCACCACGTGTTCGTAGAAGCGCAGCTCGCCGCCGGGCCGCAGCACCCGCCGCGCCTCGCGCAGCGCGACCGCCTGGTCCGGCACCGAGCAGAGCACCAGCGACACCACCACCGCGTCGGCGGCGCCGTCGGCGACCGGCAGTTCCTCGGCCAGCCCGGCGGCGACGGTGACCGGGACCGGGGCGCCCGGCGCGGCGGCGTGGGCCAGCGCGCGCAGGTGGGGTTCCGGCTCGACGGCGAGCACGCCGGTCACGCTCGCCGGGTAGTGCGCGAGGTTGCGCCCGTTGCCGGCGCCGACCTCGACCACCCGGCCGCGCAGCCCGGCGACCAGGCGGGCCCGGTGCCCGGCCACGCCGGCCTGGTCCATGGCGACGCTGGCGCGGGCGAAGAGCCGGGCGAAGATCGGATGGGAGACGGCCATCAGCGACCGGCCGGTGGCGCGCCGAGGCTGAGCAGGAGCGGGCCGGCGGATCCGTCGACCAGGTCGCCGAGGCGTACGCCGTCGAGCACGGCGAGGAAGGCGGCCTGGGCGCGGCGCAGCTCGCCGCGCAGCCGGCACTCCGCGATGAGCGGGCAGACCGGCTGCGCGCAGTTGACCACCTCGCCGTCGCCCTCGAAGGCGCGGACCACCTGGCCGACGGTGAGGTCACCGGCGTGTTCGGCGAAGGCGACGCCGCCGGAGCGGCCTCTGATGGTGACCAGGACGCCGATGCGTTGCAGCCGCTGCACCACCTTGGCGACGTGGCTGCGGGGCAGCGCGAGCCGGGTGGCGAGTTCGTCGACTGTGGCCCGGACCGGGGACGCGGCGGTGAGCATGGCGATCCGCAGCGCCATGTCTGTCGACCGGTTGAGCCTCACGCACCGACCCTAGCCATTCGGTGCCCTCGGCGACACAGGCAGATTCACGGTGACCCATGCCACCGCACTCCCGGGACCTTCGACCCTAAAAGAGGAATCCAGAAATCCTGTTTCGTGGGGATCGACCTGTTCGAGCCCCGGAAGGAGATTCGGTAGTGCTCACGGAATCCTCAGCAGCGATCGTGACCGCCACCCTGCCCGTCGTGCGGGCACACGGCGAGGCCATCACCGGCCGCTTCTACCAGCGGATGTTCGACGCCCACCCGGACCTGCTGGACCTGTTCAACCGGGGCAACCAGGCCACCGGCGCGCAGAAGGCCGCGCTCGCCTCGGCGGTGGTCGCGTACGCGGCGCACCTGACCGG
The DNA here is from genome assembly GCF_018070485.1 of Micromonospora sp. C41. Taxonomy (NCBI): domain Bacteria; kingdom Bacillati; phylum Actinomycetota; class Actinomycetes; order Micromonosporales; family Micromonosporaceae; genus Micromonospora; species Micromonospora sp. C41. Next base: position 17,213 of record NZ_JAGPXP010000014.1, read on the forward strand.
CGACGGCGGCATGCCGTGGGGGCCGGTCCTGGACCGGATCGCGCACAAGCACGCCTCCCTTGGCATCACCGCCACCCAGTACCCGATCGTCGGCCGGCACCTGCTCGCCGCCGTCGCCGAGGTGCTCGGCGACGGCGTCACCCCGGAGGTGGCCGCCGCCTGGGACGAGGTCTACTGGCTGCTGGCCTGCGAACTGATCGCCCGCGAGGCGCGGCTCTACGCGGGCGCCGGTGTACCGGAGGGCGGTCCGGTGTGGCGGGACTGGCGGGTCACCGGCCGGACCCGGGAGAGCGCCGACGTCGTCTCGCTCACCCTCGCGCCGGCCGGCGGCGGCGCCGCGCCCGGCTTCACCCCCGGCCGGTACGTCTCGGTCGCCGTCGACCTGGACGGCGGCCGGGGACAGCAGATCCGCCAGTACAGCCTCTCCGGCCGTCCCGGCGCTGACCAGTGGCGGATCACCGTGAAGCGGGTACGCGGCGAGGGCGGCGCGCCCGACGGAATGGTCTCCGGTCACCTGCACGACCGGGTCGCGGTCGGCGACACGCTGCGACTGAGCCCGGCGTTCGGCGAGGTTGACGCGGCCGGCGGCGACGGGCCGCTGCTGCTGGTCAGCGCCGGGATCGGGCTCACCCCGGCGATGGCGGCGCTGGCCCACCTGGCCGACCGGGATCCGGGACGCCGGGTGACGCTGGCGCACGCCGACCGCGCCGCCGAGGCGCACGCGCTGCGCCACGAACTGCCCGCGCTGCAGCAGCGGCTGCCGAACCTGGCCCTCCACCTCTGGTATCTCGACGCCGCCGGGGCCGACCTGCCCGGACTGAAGGCCGAGGTGTCCGCCGGACTGATCGACCCGGACCGGCTCGCGCTGCCCGCCGGGGTGACCGCGCACCTGTGCGGCCCGGTGGCGTTCATGAACCTGGTCCGGGCCAACCTGCTGCGCCGGGGCGTGCCGGGCGAGCGGATCGCCTACGAGGTGTTCGGCCCGGGGATGCTGCCGGGCTGACGCCCGGCGGCGAAACAGGACCTCCGTGGACCCGTTCTTTGGTACGGGGCACGCGTCGATGCCCTGGCCAGGGCCGCGAGCCTCCACAGCGGAGCGGGCGGCGCGCGGAGAAGTCGACGATCTCCTGGTTAGGGGCGCAGGCCGAGGGTACGGGTCTCTCCATGCGCGTCCCCGGCATCAACGCGATCTTCCGGCCCCCACGGAAGCGGTGGACGCCGTCCCACCGGAAGCCGGGGCGCCGGCCACCCGCGTCGACACGCTCGTGGAGGCGGCGCGCCGGCTGACCGAGGGCGCCGACGCCGCGTACCGACTCGGCGCACGGGCACGCGAGGTGGCGAGGAAGCGGTCCGGTCCGGACCGCTTACTCGCCGACTGGGACCGGATCCTGGAGGACGAGAACATGCGCATCGCGATGATTTCCCAGCACGCCAGCCCGCTCGCCGCGCCCGGCGCGGAGGACGCGGGCGGCCAGAACACGCATGTGGCGGAACTCGCGTCCGCGCTCACCGTCGCCGGCCACGACGTCCGCGTCTACACCCGTCGTGACTCCCCCGCGCTGCCCGAGGCGGTCGACGCGCCCGACGGCTACCAGGTGTGCCACGTGCCGGCCGGTCCCGCGCGGCGGGTGCCGAAGGCCGACCTGCTGCCGTACACGGGCGAGTTCGGGGGCCGGCTGGCCGACACCTGGCGGCGCGGCGGCTGGACCCCGGACGTGGCGCACGCGCACTTCTGGACGAGCGGGCTGGCCACCGTGCACGCGAGCCGTCGCACCGGCGTGCCGACCGTGTTGACGTACCACTCGCTCGGCACGGTCAAGCGTCGCCACCAGGGCGTGCCGGACACCGGTCCACCGGGGCGCGCCGGTTACGAGCGGGCGCTCGGCAGGGCCGTGGACCGGGTCGTCGTGCAGTGCTCCGACGAGGTCGCCGAACTGGTCCGGATGGGCGTACCCCGGTCCCGGATGGCCCTCTTGCCGTCCGGCGTCAACGAGGCGGTGTTCCGCCCGGACGGCCCGGTCGCGCCCCGCGACCCGGCCCGCCCGCGCATCCTCACCGTCGGGCGGATGGTCGAACGCAAGGGCTTCCTGGACGTGGTCCGGGCGCTACCAGCGGTGCCGGACGCGGAGTGCGTGGTGGTCGGCGGCCCGCCGGCCCACCTGCTGCCCGCCGACACGTTCGCCCGCCGGCTGTCCGCGCTCGCCGACTCGTGCGGCGTGGCCGACCGGGTACGGCTGCTCGGCGGCGTGCCGCGCGAGGAGATGGCCGCCTGGTACCGGTCGGCGGACGTGCTCGTGGCCGCACCCTGGTACGAGCCGTTCGGGCTCACCCCGCTGGAGGGCATGGCCTGCGGTGTGCCGGTGATCGGCACGAACGTGGGCGGCATCGCCGACAGCGTGGTGGACGGGCTCACCGGCGACCTGGTGCCGCCGCGTGACCCCCGCGCGCTGGGCACCGCGCTGCGGCGGCTGCTCGGCGACAACGTGCGCCGGTTCGCGTACGCCACCGCCGCGCTCGACCGCGTCCGCAGCCGGTACTCCTGGAGGCGCTGCGCGGAGCAGCTCGTCGCCGTCTACGGCGCGCTGACCACCGCGGCCCGGCCCGCACCGGCGGTGGCGTGAGGCGACCCCTTGCTACCCACCGGTAGGGTTCGGGCCGTACCCTGATCCGGGTGAGCGGGGACTACATCCAGGAGTTCGTGGACGTCGACGGCGCGCGCCTCGGCGTGCAGGTCTACCCGGAGCCGGCCGGTCCGCCCGGCGCGCCGGTGGTGCTGATCTGGCCCGCGATGGGTGTGCGCGCCCGCTACTACCGGCCGTTCGCCGCCGCGCTGCGCGAGGCCGGGCTGGCGGTGATCGTGGCCGACCTGCGCGGCACCGGCGAGAGCACCCCCGCGCCGTCGCGCGCCTGCCGGTACGGCTACCAGGAGATGGCCGCCGACGTCGGCGCCGTGCTCGACGCGCTCAAGCCCCGGCTGGACGGCCGCACCCGGCTGCTGCTCGGGCACTCCCTGGGCGGTCAGGTGGCGGTGCTGCACCAGGCGCTGGACGACGACGACCGGGTGGACGGGCTGGCCCTGGTGGCGGTGGGGCTGCCGTGGTGGCGGACGTACCCGGGTCTGCGCGGGTGGGGCGTGCTGCCGTACACCCAGGGGATCGCCGCGACGGCGCGGCTGCTCGGCGTCTGGCCCGGCTGGGGTTTCGGCGGCCGGCAGGCCGCCGGCGTGATCCGGGACTGGGCGCACACCGCCCGCACCGGCCGGTTCCCGGCGCTGGACGGGGTGGACACGGAGGCCGCCGTGCGGCGGATCCGCACGCCGGTGCTCGCGGTCAGCGTCGACGACGACCAGTACACGCCGCACGAGACGCTCGACCACCTCTGCGGGAAGCTGGCCGGCGCACCGGTGACGCGGCACCGCTACACGGTCGCCGAGGCGGGCGCGCCGCTCGACCACTTCACCTGGGTACGCGCGTCGGCGCCGCTGGCCGCCCGGATCGCCGCGTTCGCGGGCACGCTCCCCCGCCGCTGAGCCGAGCCGGCACGCTCCCCGCCGGTGAGCCACGCCCGGGCGTGAGTCGCCCGATCGTGGGTATGCCGCACCGCCCGAACACGGCGGAGGGGGATCTGATGTCAGAACGGCACACCACGCTGCGCTCGATGCACGACCTGGGCCTGGCGGCCTGGTTCGGCGGTTCCCTGATGGGGGCGCTGGGCGTGAACGGCGCGGCGGCGCGGATCAACGACACGACCGAACGGCTGCCGGTGGCCTCGGCCGGGTGGGCGCGGTGGACGCCGGTCAACGCGGCGGCGATCGGGGCGCACCTGGCCGGCGCGGTCGGTGAGCTGGTCACCGAGAGCCCGCGGATGGCCCGCCAGGCGGGCGTGGGGAAGATGAGCGCGGTGAAGACCGCGCTGACGGTCGGCGCGCTGGCGGTGACCGGTTACAGCCGGTTGGTCGGCAGGCGGCTGGAGCGGGCCGGCGGACCGCCGGTCGAGGGGACCACCGAGCCGAACCACCACACCCCGGCGAACGTCGCCGCCAGCCAGCGGCAGATGAAGCTGCTCCAGTGGGCGGTGCCGGCGATGACCGGCGCGCTGGTAGTGGTGTCGGCGTACATGGGCGAGCAGCAGAAGCCGGGCCAGGTGTTCCGGGGCATGCTGGACCGCGCGGGCGGGCTGATGGCCGCGCCGAAGAACATCGGCAAGGTCGCCGCCGTGGGCGCGGCCGGCCGTCACCTGGTCGGGGCGACCCGCTGACCACCGCGCGGCCGACGACCCACATCGGGGTGGGTCGCCGGCCGCGCGGTGCACCGGGACCGGACCGGCCACGCCGGTGGCCAGCAGCCAAGGTGAGGTGACCATGACCAGCAGGGACCGCCCGGGTACGGGCGACGGGCGCGGGCCGGAGTCGGCCGCGCCGTGGGGCAGCACCGGCGGCTTCGACGCCGACCCGCCGTGGGGCGCGGGCGACGACGACCCGATGGACGAGGGCAGCGAGGAGACGGCGGTGCCCGAGGGACGGCTCGGTGAACGCCGGGCGGCCGGGGCCGGACCGGGCGGCCCGAAGACGGGCCGGCACGGGTTCGGGACCATGGAACCGACCCGGACGCCGGAGGCCGGGCCGGGCGCGCCGCCGGACCCGGCCCCGTCGGCGCGGACGTTCCCGGACGACCGCGCGGACGGCGACCTCGGCGACAACGCGCTGGAGGAGGCGACCGGGATGCGTCCGGAGACGCGTCAGTGAGAGCTCAGGAGCCGGTGCCGTCCTCGTCCGGGCTGCCGAGCGCGGACGGCTCGTTGTCCGGCACCGGTGACTCGGCCACCGGGTGCCCGGTGTCGTCGACCAGGCTCGGCGCCATGCTGCCGCCGTGCGCCTCCTCGGCCTCCCGGGTCGCCCGCGGGTCCCGCTCGTCCTCGTCGCGCCGCTTCTCCACCGATCCCCCTTCGCGGTCGTCCACGAACCCGGCGGTACCCGCGAGGAAGCCGGGAAAACCTCAGGCGCGCGCGGCGGCGGGCGCGACGCCGAGCAGGTCGGCCAGGCTCGCGGCGTCGCGCTGGGCCTGGTCGCCGCAGCAGTTGTTCATCAGCACGTGCAGTTCGGCGCACTGGTCGGCCAGCTCGCGCAGCAGCACCGACCAGTGCCGCAGCTCCCGCTCGCCGTAGGCGTAGCGGAACCGCTCCTGCTTGTCGCCGCTCTCCCAGGCCGTGCTGTGCCCGTGGAACCGGATCACGGCCAGATCGGTGGTGGCGACCAGGACCGGCGGCACCGAGGAGACGTGCCCCTGCGGCATGTCCACGCAGGCGTACCCGAGGTCGTGCTCGCGCAGGAACGTCACCGTCTCGGCCATCGCGTCCCCGTCGAACCAGGAGGAGTGCCGCAGCTCGACGGTGACCGGCCAGGGCCGGCAGCGGCGCGCGGCGTCCAGGATCCGCCGCCGGGCCGCGTCGCCGCGGGCCAGCCACGGCGGGAACTGCAACAGCACGGCGCCGAGCCGGTCGGCCGCCGCGAGCGGCGCCAGCGCCGCGTGGAACCGGACCCACAACTCGTCGTACGCCCCGGCGGGCAGGTCGCGCCAGCGGATCCGGTTCGGGCCGCCGGCCGGGCGCAGATCCTTCGGCAGCGCGTCGATCGGGGTGTGGTGGCCGGTGAACAGGCGGAACGCCTTGACGTCGAAGGTGAATCCGTCCGGCGTCGCGGCCGCCCAGCCCGCCGTGGTCTCCGGCGCCGGCACCGCGTAGTACGACGTGTCCACCTCGACCAGTCCGAAGCGCTCGGCGTAGAAACCCAGCCGGCCGGCGGGCGTGTTGACGCCGCGCGGATACCACCCGGAGCGGACCAGCATCTGGTCGGCCCAGGAGGACGTGCCCACCTTGATGACACCCATGTAATTCAGTTCACCGCGACCGCCGGACATCGGCAACCGGAGATGCCGTGCGGGCCGTGACCGGCACCGGGGTGACCGGCCTCACCGGCGTTCCGCCGCGCCGAAGTGTGACGCGGGGCCGGGTGGCGGCGCTGAGGGTCACGAGATGGACGCATCCGGCCTGGACCAGGAAACCGTCGAGCGGCTGCTCGCCGGCCGCCCCGGCGACACGTCGTCCGCTCCGCCGGGGCTGGTGGCTGTACTGGCCGCGGTCCGGACCGCGCCCGGCACGGGCGAACTCGACGGGGAGGCGGCAGCCGTCGCGGGGTTCCGGGAGGCCCGGCGGGCACGCCGTCGCCGCCGCGTCCGCTTCGGCGTCCGGGTGGCCGTGTCCGCGCTCGCCGCGTCCCTCACCGGCGGCGTCGCGCTCGCCGCGACCGGGAACCTGCCGCACGTCGCGCGCCCGGCGGCGACGCCGGTCGACGCCGCGCCGCCCGTGCCGTCGGCCCGCCCCGCCCTGCCGGCCCTCTCACCGGCTACCCGGGCGGCGCAGCAGTCCGCGCCGCCCGGACTCTGCGTCGCGTACCGGGCCCTCGCCGAAGCGGACCGGGGACGCGCTCTGGAGACACCCGCGTTCAGCGACCTCGTCGCCGCGGCCGGGGGCCACGAGCGCGTGCCGGACTACTGCGCCGCGCTGCTGGGCGACGACGACCCGCCGGGGAAGGCCGACGGCGGGCGGGGCGGCGGCAGATCCGCTCATCCGGTCCAGCCGTCGGTCGGGCCGCCGGGGGCGGACGTCCTCCCGCCGGGGCAGGCGAAGCGGCCCGATGGCACCCCGCCCGGGCGGCGTACCGGCTGACGACCGGCTGGTAACTTGTGCCTCCGTGACCCCCCGGCGTCGCCGACCGGCGATCCTTCTCCGCCTCGCAGTGGTGCTCGCCGTGCTGGCCGGCATCGTGCTCACCGCGCTCGGCCCGGCCACGCTGACCGGCCTGCTGCCGTACTTCACCATCCAGAGCAACATGGCTGTCGGCGTCCTCGCCGGCTACGCCGCCTGGTGCGCGCTGCGCGGCCGGCCGGAGCCGCCGAGCGTCCTCAAGGGAGCGGTGACCCTCTACATCACCATCACCGGCACGGTCTACCACCTGGTGCTGGCCAACCCGGCCAGCCCGTTCGCCATGGCGCAGCCGGACCGGCAACCGGGCGAGTGGTGGGGCAACCAGTTCCTGCACACGGTGGTGCCGCTGCTGGCGATCGCCGACTGGGCGCTGTTCGACAGACGTGGCCGGTTGCGCCCGCGCTACGCCGCCTGGTGGCTGGCGTTCCCGCTGGCGTATCTCGGGTTCGCGCTGGTACGCGGACTGGTGGTGGACCGCTACCCGTACCCGTTCCTGGACGCGGGCCAACTCGGGCTACGACGGCGTGACGGTGAGCGCGATCGGGTTCGCCCTCGCGTTCTGGCTGCTGGGACTGCTGTTCGTGGGCGTGGACCGGCTGCTCGCCCGGGCCGGGACGGCGCAGTCCCCGCCGTCCGCGCCCGCGTCGGCCGACCCGCCGACGCCGGTCCGGCCCGCCTCGCGGGAACCCACCGGCTCGGGCTGACGGACGCCGGGCGGGTCAAGCGGCCCGCCGGGCGTCCACGCCCGCCCGCAGCCGCCGGCTCGTGCCGCGCTCCCGGCCGTAGGCGTCGGCCCGTCCCCACCGGCCCGGCACGTCCAGCAGCTCGATCCGCCCGTAACCGGCCGGGACCGCCGGGTTCACCAGCAGGTTGGGGCCGCAGGGGCGCAGCCCCAGCATGGTCGAGAGCAGCATCAGCAGGCCCCCGGCGGCCCACGACTGCGGCCGCCCGGCATCCGGCATCTGCACCGGGTATTTGGTGACCCCGCGGGGGTAGCCGGCGAAGGCCTCCGGGATCGAGCCGCCGAGCGTCTCCGCCGCCGCGAACATGCCGGCGGCGATGTCGCCCGCCTCCGCCTCGTAGCCGTACCGCCGCAGGCCCGCCGCGACTATCGCGTTGTCCCACGGCCAGACCGCGCCGAGATGCGCGCCCACCGGGTTGTACGGCGTCTGCCCCTGGGCGTAGGTGCGGATGCCCCAGCCGGAGTACAGGTCCGGCCCGCGCAGGTGCCCGGCCAGCGAGTCGGCGCGTTCCGGCTCGACGATGCCGCTCCACAGCAGGTGGCCGAGGTGGGAGGTGAGCGCGTCGACGGGCTCGCCGTCCGGGGTGAGGGCCAGCGCGTAGTAGCCCCGGTTCGGCAGCCAGAAGTCCCTGTCGAACCGCTCCCGCAGCCGTGCCGCGTCGGCCTCCAGCCGGTCGGCGTAGCCCGGGTCGCCCCAGAACTCCCGCGCCAGCCGGGCGCCGCGGATCCGCGCGTCGTACGCGTACCCCTGAAGCTCACAGGTGGCGCGCGGGTACGGCGGCACGACGCCGTGCCGGTCGACCACCGAGTCCGGGGAGTTGCGCCAGGTCTGGTTGGCCACTCCGCTCGCCGTGTTGCGCGGGTGGTAACGCAGGTAGCCGTCGCCGCACAGGTCGCCGTAGCGGGTCAGCCAGTCCAGCGCCATCCGGGCCGGATGACGCAGCTCGTGGATCAGGTCGACGTCACCGGTCCAGCGCTCGTACTCGTCGAGCAGGATCACGAACAGCGGCGTGGTGTCGGCCGCGCCGTAGTAGAGCGCGGTGGGCTGCTCGTCGAACGCGGCCGCCTCGCCGTACCGCAGCTCGGCGAGGATCTTGCCGGGCTCCTCCTCGCGCAGGTCGTCGAGCCGGCCGCCCTGCAGCATCGCCAGCATGTGCAGCGTGGCCGGGGTCAGCTCGGGCGTGAACGGGAGCGTCTGGAGGCAGGTGATCAGCGCGTCCCGCCCGTACAGCGTCATCGCCCAGGGCAGCCCGCCGACCGGTACCCGGTCGACGTACGCCAGCGGCGTGTACCGCAGCGCGGCCAGGTCGTTCAGCGCCTGCCGGTAGGCGGCGGTCAGCGCCGGGCGGTCGGAGACCAGTTGCGGGGCCTGGTCGAGCCACCGCCGCAGGTCGTCGCGCATGTCCTGCCGGACCTGCTGCCGGTGGGAGTCGATGCTCGCCCGCAGGTCCCGCCCCCGGGCCCCCTTGATGATCATCTCGACGTGCAGGTCGACGTGCCACGCGCCCTGCGGCTCGACGCGGATCCGGAAGGTCATCCCGCTCCGGTCCACCTGCGCCGGGGCCGAGCTGGAGACGCACGTCCCCCGGGAGAACCGCCCGCGCTCGTACCGGATCCACAACCGCTGCCCGGCCGGATCGGGGACGATCGTCGGCCGGCGCGGGCCGGGACGCAGGATCTCCGACGTGTCGGCGAAGTCGCTGCCCATCTCCAGCCGCACCGTGTACTCGGCGGGCTCGGGTGAGTGGTTGAGCACCGTGATGCTCTCGTGGTACGCCTCGTCGATGAGGCGGTGCCGGATCACCGACACGTCGGCGTCCACATAGTGGCTGGCTGCGCCGGGCACCAGCACGAAACGGGTCTCGAAGTAGGTCAGGTCGTCGCGGGACAACGCGTTCAGCCGCTCGCCGTCGACGGTGAGCACCCAGTGGCTCAGGAACCGGGTGTCGAAGGAGAAGAGACCGATCGGCGCGCTGGGGTCGATCTCCATGTCGCCCTGCGCGTCACTGACCGCAAAGGCGTTTCCGGCGAGGACGTGGACCAGCTCCTGCTTCATCGGGCCACCGCCTGCCCGGCCGCCTCCCGGGGATGCCGGGCGTCCGGGTGCCCGGGGAAGATCCGGCGCAGCACCATCAGCAGCTTGAGGTCGCCCTCGACGGCGATGTCGTTGCGCAGCAGCGCGGCGGCCGGATGCAGGAGGCCCGCCGCCATCCGGTCGAACACCTCCCGGTCCGCGCGGACCACCAGGTCGGCGTCCGCGGAGAGCCGGTCCACCCGGACGTCCTGACGGTCGACGGTCAGGTACCAGTGCTCGGTGCGGCCGTCGTCGTGCAGGTCCAGGCGAATGGTGCCGCAGGTGGTCTCGGGCAGGTCGGGGTTCCGGCCGGCGGCGGCCCGGGTCAGGTGTTCCGCGGCCGAGACGCTCATCGGGCCTCCTCGTCGGTCGTCGCGGCCACCCGCCTGACGGCGCCGCCCGTGCCGCGAGGATCCCCCCGCCCCGGGTGAGGCGAACTCACCCGGTCCGGGTGAGCCGCGGCGGTGACCCGGCAGCGGCCGGACGGGCCCGCTGGGACGGGGCCGGGCGGCGCTCAGCCCAGGATGAGCCCGCGCACGTAGGCGGCTTGGCCGACGTGCTGGAAGTCGTCGTCGAGCACGCTCACCAGCCGCACCCCGAGCGTCACCGGCGGATCCCAGTTCTCGTCCACCACCCGGTCCAGGTCGGCCGGGCGCAGCCCGCGCAGGTAGTCCAGGCTCCGGTCCACCACCGCCCGGTGGTAGTCCAGCAGCACGCCGCCGTTCTCCGGGCGTACCGCGGCGATCTGCTCCGGGCCGTGCCCGAAGCCGGTGTCGGCGCGGTCGGGCCGCAGACCGCACCGCGCCGCCCAGTCGCCGCCGGCCCAGAGCTGTGGCTCGCCCATCACGTCGGCGACGTGGTCGTCCTGGATCCGGGTCAGGTGCCAGACCAGCCAGCCGACCGGGTTCGCCCCGTCGGCCGGCGCCCGCCGCAGCTGGGCCGCGTCGAGCCCGTCGAGCGCCCCGGCGACCAGATCGGGCAACCGCCCGTACGCCTCGATCAGCACATCCGTCGCGTCCACGCGCACCTCACTCCCCTGCCGTCTCGTGCGTCTTCCCGGGCAGTACCGCCCAGCGTGCCCGGCAAACCTCGTCGCGGGACCCGACATCTACTGTGATCGGGTGGTCGCGGCGCTGGAGCTGTATCTCGACACCGACGCCACCCGGCGGATCCGGGTGCTGTGGGACCTGCTCGAGTCCGACGGGGTGCCGAGCCTGCGGTCACTGCTGGCGCAGCGGCACCGCCCGCACGTCTCGCTCGCGGTGGCGCCCCGCCTGGACCCGCACCGCGTCGCCGAGGCACTCGCCGGAACCGTGGTGGCCGCGCCGCTACGGCTGGAGTTCCAGCACGCCGGGCAGTTCGTCGGCCGGGTGCTCTGGCTCGGTCTCGCGCCGACGCCCGAGCTGCTGGCGCACCACGCCGAGGTGCACGACCGGCTGGCCCGGGCCGGCGTCGAGGTGGTGGAGCACTACCGGCCGGGACGCTGGGTGCCGCACTGCACGCTGTCCATGCGGGTGCCGAACCCGCTGATGGGGGCGGCGGTGCGCCGGTGCCTGGAGGTGCTGCCGCTGACCGCGACGGTGGTCGGCGCGGCGGTGGCCGACCACGCCCGAGACATCTCCCACCCCCTCCCCTGACGCACTCTCCCACCAAGATCGACACCATCTCGGCGAGCTGGCCGCATCAGACCACCGTTGATGCAGCCACCTCCCCGAACTGGTGTCGATCATCGGGGTCGACCGCGCGCGGCGGCCAGCACAGCTACGCGGACAACAACCAGACCGCACCAACCAGACCGGAGCGCAGCCCACCTCCGACAACTCCACCGACCTGCCGGATCCACGGAACATGATCCACACCAGCTCGGCGAAGTGGCGGCATCCCGATCCAAGATCGACACCAGGTCGGGGAAGTGGGGGCATCAGACCACCGTTGATGCAGCCACCTCCCCGAACCGGTGTCGATCTTGGGCGGGTCACTGCGGGGTGAGGTCGAGGAGGAACGTCGGGTGGTCCGGCTGTGGGCACGGGTCGCCCCGACGACCGAGCCGCTCGCAGGCGCTGTGGCCGATGCTGCGGGACATGGGCGTCGGCGACTCACCGCCGCAGGTCCACCGACGCGCACCGCACCGTACGCCTGCACGCCGGTACGGCGTTCCGGACCGGCGACGTGACGGGGTGGGCCGTTCCTTTTTCACGGCGGTGCGCCGCCGGGCCGGCGGCCGGGCGGTTCTGCAGGCCGGTACGCGCGTTCCCCGCACAGTGCCCGACATCGGTTCAGGATGCGGGCGCGACAGCGTGGCGGGACCGGGTTTCGCGCCATCTGCGGCTGCCCTGACGATCGCGGCAAAACCGACGCAAGCTGGTAAAAGCGCAGGTCAGAGCCATTCTGGCCACCCGAGGACGTGCGGCTGGAGCGGCAGCGAAACACGTCGAAGGAGAGCCTCATGGCCGCACCCGTCGTCCGTTCCGTCACCCCCGACCAGACCGTCCTGCTGCCCGGGCAGTCGACCACCGTACGGGTCGACGCCTACCACCCCGACTCGCGGCTGCTGACGCTCGCCGGCCGGGTCAGCGACCCCACCGGCGTCACCTGGGACAGCCCGGTCCGGGTGGATCTGAGCGTGCCACTGACCGTCCAGCTCGCCAGCGCGTCGCCGGGGGTGACGGTCACACCCAGCAGCGCCGAACCGGGCCGCTTCACAGTCACCGTGCTGGCCGGCCGGGGCACGGTGACGCTGACCGCGACGGCGCGTGACGGCGCCGGCCGCACCGGCACGGGCACCACCACGCTGACCGTGCCGCTGCTGGTCGGGATGAGCGCCGAGAAGGGCGCGCGGACCCAGCGGGCGGTGGCCGACTACCCGGGCATCCGTTACATGCGCGACTTCGGCACTGACGGTCCGGACGCGGACACGCTGCCGGAGCTGCCCGCGCTCAACGCCGGCAAGTTCGCCGACGCGCCGTCGGCCGTCATGCACGTCAGCTGGAAGGACGACGTCGAGCAGTTGGCGAGCTGGCTCGACGGCGTGAGCCGCCCGATCTACCTGACCTGGTACCACGAGCCGATGGGCGACGTGGCGCCGGCGACGTACCGGGCGACGGCGAGCCGGGTGACCCAGATCGTGGCCGCGCACCGCAACCGGCGGTGGGTGCTCGGGCACGGCCCGATCGTGACCCGCTACTGGCTGGACGAGGGACGCGGCAACCCGACCGACTGGGGTTATCCGGGCATGACCCACTACGGCGTGGACTGCTACTCGCGGGACACGGCCGCGTACTGGCCCGCCTCGCGGATGTTCGGGGTGGCCTTCGGCAAGGTGCGCGCCGCGTACCCGGGCATCCGGCTGCTGGTCCCCGAGTACGGGCTGACCCGCGTCGCCACCGACACCACCGGCGCGGGCCGGGCGCGCACGATCCGGGACCACGTCACCTGGCTGCGCCAGCAGAACGACGTGGACGCGATCGCGTACTGGAACAACTGGGCCGAGTTCGAGCTGGGCGACCCGCCGCCGGAGGCCACGGCCTGGCGCGATCTCCAGGTGGGCCCGGCATAGACTGGGCCGATGAGGCGGAGTCGGTGACCAGCGGGAGCGTGTCGTACCCGGGCTACACCCATGGCTGCCTCGCCTACGACGACCCGGCCGCGCTGCGCGCGCTGACGGTCGAGCAGGTCAGCGCCGGTCTCGCCGCCGGTGAGCAGGTCTGGGTGGTCTGTCCGGAGGATCGTGCCACTGTCACCGGCTGGCTGGCCTCGGTTCCCGGTCTCGACGCCGCGCGCCGGCGGGACGCGCTACGGCTGGTTCCCGTCGGCGAGGCGTACCGGCACGACGAGATCGTCGACCCCAACCGGCAGGTCGGGGCGTACGTGCGGGCCACCACCGAGGCGCTGACCGCCGGGCACACCGGCCTGCGGGTGCTGGCCGAGGCGACGAGCTTGGTCCGCACCCCGGCCCAGCGGGACGCCTTCGCCCGTTACGAGCACCGCATCGACCACTGGATGCGGCACCGGCCGATGTCGGCGATCTGCGCCTACGACCGCCGGCAGCTCGGCGACGCGGCAATCGCCGAGCTGGCCTGCCTGCACCCGGTGACGAACGCGGACGTGCTGTTCCGGCTGCACGCCGGCGACGGCGACTCGGTGGTGGCGCTGGCCGGCGAGCTGGACCCGACCAACCACCGGGACTTCGCCGCCGCGCTGGAGCGGGCCGACCCGCGGCCGGTGGCGGGCCGGGTCGTGTTCGACGCCGCCGAGCTGCGTTTCGTGGATCACCGCAGCCTGCTGCACCTGCGTGACCACGCCCGCCGCCACGACGCCGTCGCGGTGCTGCGCACCCCGCACCGGACCCCGGCCCGGCTGGTCGAGCTGCTCGGCCTGACCGGGGTACGGGTGGAGGTGCTCGGATGAGGAGCGGCGCGGCCTCCGGTCACGTGGGCTACTTCCACGAGGCGTTCGTCTACGACTCCGACGAGGAGCTGCTGGCGGTGGCGCTGCCGTTCCTGCTGGACGGGGTCGCGGCCGGCGAGCCGACGGCGGTGAATCTGGACGAGCGCAACGCGGAGCTGGTGCGCCGGGCGCTGCCCACCGGCGCCGAGGTCACGTTCCTGCCGGTCGGGGACCTCTACGCCCGGCCCAGCGTCGCGCTGCGCTCCTACCGGGAACTGCTCGCGTCTTACGTGGCGGCGGGCGCGGCGCAGATCCGGATGGTCGGCCAGCTGCCGCCGGTGCTGCTCGGCTCGACCTGGGACTGGTGGGCCCGCTACGAGTCGGCCATCAACCACGTCTACGACGACTTCCCGCTCTGGGGCATCTGCGCCTACGACCGCCGCAGCACCCCGTCGCACGTGCTGGCGGACGTGGCGCGTACCCACCCCCGGGTGGCGCGGCCGGACGGCGGGCACGAGACGGCCGATCTCTACACCGACCCGATGAGCTACCTGACCGAGCCCCGCCCGGTGCCGCTGGACCCGGTGCAGCGGACGACGCCGCTGGTCGAGCTGATCGACCCGACGCCGGCCCGGGCCCGGGCGGAGGTGCGTGCCGCCGACGACGGCCTGCTCGCGCCGGACAGCGCCGACGGGCTGGTCATCGCGGTGAGCGAGGTGGTGAGCAACGCGCTGCGGCACGGCGAGCCGCCGGTGCGGATGCGGCTGTGGCGCGCGCCCGACCGGATCGTGGTCACCGTCCACGACCGGGGCCCCGGGCCGAAGGATCCGTACGCCGGACTGTTGCCGGCCGGTGATGGCTCCGACGGCGGGTTGGGTCTCTGGATCAGCCACCAGAGTTGCGACCACGTGACGCACCACCGCGACGCGGGCGGCTTCACCATCCGTCTGACGGCGGGGAACCCGCACTTCCCGGTCTGACCGCGACGCCGGTCGGCCGGGCAGGGGCGGGGCGGGGCGAGACGCGCGCGCGGACGCGGTACCGTAGCGCCTCATCGTGCCCTGCGGGGCGGTCATCCGCCGGCCTGGCGCTGGCGAACCGACGGAGGATGGCGCATGTCCAACGGCGACGATCCGTTCGCACCCCACGACGACGTGTCCGCGCGCCCGCGCTTCGATCCGGCGCTGCGCGGCTACGACAAACGTCAGGTGGACCGGTACGTCGAGCAGGTCGACGCCGAGGTCAGCGCGCTCACCGCCGCGCGGGACCGGGCGTACGCGCAGGTGCGTGACCTGACCGCGCAGGCGCAGCGGGCGCAGGCCGAGGCGGCCGAGTTGCGCGAGCGTCCGGCGGCGGCGGTGGACCGGGCGTCCTTCCGGGACCTCGGCCCGATGGTCGACCAGATCCTGGACCTGGCCGAGAAGCAGGCCGGGCAGATCACCGACGTGGCCACCCGGCGCGCGGAGGAGTTCCAGGCGCAGGCGGAGAAGCTGCTGGCCGCGGCGCAGGAGCAGGCCGCGCGGGAGCGGCGCGAGCTGGACGAGGAACTGTCCGCGCGCCGGGCCGAGCAGGAGCGGGTGGACGAGGAGCGGCTGGCCGCGGCGCAGGCGGAGCTGGCCGCCGTGCGGGAGCTGGCGGAGAAGCTGCGCGTCGAGGGGCAGGCCGCGCACGACCGGGCCCAGCAGGAGGCGAAGCGAATCACCGAGCAGAGCGCGCAGCAGGTCGAGCAGGCGCGTTCGGCGTCCGAGGCGCTGGTGAAGGCCGCGCGGACGCAGATCCAGCAGGAGGTCCAGGCCAACCGCAGCAAGGCCCAGCAGGAGCTGGCCCAGTGGCAGGCCACGATGGCCAAGGAGCTGGACGAGCGGCGGGCCGCCGCCGAGCAGGAGCTGGCCGACCGGGCCGCCGCCGCGGAGAAGGACATCGCCGCGCTGGTCGCCGAGGCGCAGCAGTACGCCACGGAGGTCCGGGAGCGGGCCGACGAGGAGACGACGGCGCACCAGGAGCAGCTCGCCGGCGTGCAGCGGGAGATCCAGCAGCGGCAGGAGACGCTGACCGGGCTCAAGGCGGAGCTGGAGACGGTCTCCCGGAAGCTGGAGGAGACCCGCCGGGAGATCGGCACGATCGAGCGCAGCGGCGCGGAGCTGGAGGAGCGGCTGGTCGGCGTACGCCGGGAGCTGGCCGCCGAGAGCAGGCGGCTCGACGAGGCGCGGCGCGCGGCGGACCTGGCCGAGCAGCACGCCAAGGAGACCCGGGCCCGGGTGCAGCGGGAGGCCAAGCGGGTCGCCGACCTCGCCGCGGCGGCGGTCATGGCGGCGGCTGCGGGCGGTGGGGAGACCGCCGAGTACCCGCAGGTGTCGGCGCGTCCGGCGGTCACCGTCGCGCCCGACGCGGCGCCGCGGACCGGGGACGGGCGGACCGGGGACGGGCGGACCGAGCCGGACGCGGCCGAGCCGGAGCAGCCCGTCGTGGAGCCGTTCGTCGAGCGGCTGGACGGGCCGAGCTTCGACGCGTTCGCGGTCCGCACGCCGGCTCCGCGCGGGGCGCCCGAGGTGGAGACCACGGGTACGGACAACGGCGTGCCGGCTACCGCCTGAGCGATCGGCGCCACCGGTCCGGGCCGGGCCGGTGGCGCCGCATCTTGCCCATCGACCTTGCTCTATGCAAATATTTGGATCGATCTGCTGGTGCATCTCGATCTTTATTCGGGGGTTGACGGGTATGCGGAAGATCTCCTCCATCGGCGCCGCCGTCGTCCTGACCGTCGCCACGGCGGGCGCCGTGGTGACCGGTACGGCCGGACCGGCGAGCGCCGGGTGCAGCCACTCGCACTCCAACGTCGACAGCAAGTTCGGCCAGCTGTTCAACGCCACGAACGTCAACATCCGCACCGGCCCGCACACCACCTGCGCCTCGCTCGGGTACGGGCAGCTCAACCACAACGTCGACTTCCACTGCTTCGCCAGCGGCGACCGGGTCACCGCTGGCGGCAAGACCACCTACACGTGGACGTACCTGCGGGACGTCACCACAGGTGTCTCCGGCTGGGTCGCCGACGCGCTGCTGGACAACCTCGGCGGCAACGTCGCCTGCTGAAGACGGGCGGATCGAGCCGTACGTCACCCACCGGATCCCGGTCGGTGACGGCCACGTCCTGTACGTGGAGGAGGTGGGCCGGCCGGACGGCGTACCCGTGGTGTTCCTGCACGGCGGGCCCGGCGGCGGCCTGGTGCCGGCCGCGCGCCGGTTCTTCGATCCGGAGCGCTACCGGGCCGTGCTGTTCGACCAGCGGGGGGCCGGCCGCAGCACCCCGCACGGCGAGGTGCGCGCCAACACCACCTGGCATCTGGTGGACGACCTGGAGACGATCCGGCGGCGGCTGGGCATCGGCTCGTGGCTGGTGTTCGGCGGGTCGTGGGGCACCACGCTCGGCCTGGCGTACGCGCAGGCGCACCCGCAGCGGGTCACCGGCCTGGTCCTGCGCGGCGTGCTGCTCCTGCGCCGCGCCGAGCGGGACTGGTTCTACCAGGGCGGACTGCGGCATCTCCAGCCCGAGGAGTGGGAACGGTTCGTCGCCCCGGTCCCGCCGGGCGAGCGCGACGACGTGCTGGCCGCGTACCACAGGCGGCTGCACGGCCCGGACGAGGCGCAGGCCCGGGTCTGGGCGCGAGCCTGGGGACGCTGGGAGGCGGTCAACTCGTCGCTGTGCCCCGACCCGGAGCTGCTCGCCCACTTCACCGCCGACGAGCACGCGCTGCCGGTGGCCCGGATCCTGTCGCACTACGCCGTGCACGGCGGCTTCCTCACCGAGGGCCAGCTGCTCGACGGCGTGGAGCGGATCCGCCACCTGCCCGCGGTGATCGTCAACGGCCGGTACGACCTGTGCTGCCCGCCGGTGTCCGCGTACGACCTGGCCCGCCGGTGGCCGGAGGCGACGTTGCGGATCGTGCCCGGTGCCGGGCACTCCGCGGCCGAGCCGGCGATCGCCCGCGAGGTGCTGCGCGCGCTCGACGAGGTGACCGCGAGGGTCGAGAGCCCGGCCGGCGAGCCTGGTCATGGCGAGCCTGGTCATCCGGAAGCGCCGCTGGCAGGATCGGCCGGGTGACGGGTGGGCTGTACGCGGTCAGCGACCTCCATGTGTCGTACGCGGAGAACCGCGCGGTGGTGGACGGCCTGCGACCGGAGACGGCGGACGACTGGCTGATCGTGGCCGGCGACGTGGGCGAGGTCTTCGCCGACATCGAGCGGACGCTGCGGCTGCTGCGCGACCGGTTCGCGACAGTGGTGTGGGCGCCGGGCAACCACGAGCTGTGGACCCACCCCAACGACCCGGTGACGTTGCGCGGGGTGGCCCGCTACGACGCCCTCGTCGCGATGTGCCGCGAGCTGGGCGTGCTGACCCCGGAGGACGAGTACGCGGTGTGGCGGGGCGACGGCGGCCCGGTCACCGTGGCGCCGCTGTTCGTGCTCTACGACTACTCGTTCCGCGCGCCCGGCACCACCACCAAGGAGGAGTCGCTGCGCGTGGCGTACGACGCCGGTGTGGTGTGCACCGACGAGATGCTGCTGCACCCCGACCCGTACCCGGATCGGGAGTCCTGGTGCGCGGCGCGGCTGGAGGCGACCCGGCGGCGGCTGGAGGCCACCGACCCGGCGCTGCCGACGGTGCTGGTCAGCCACTGGCCGCTGGTGCGCCAGCCCACCGAGGTGCTCTGGTTCCCGGAGTTCGCGCAGTGGTGCGGCACCGACCGGACGGCCGACTGGCACGTGCGGCACCGCGCCGCCGTCGCCGTCTACGGCCACCTGCACATCCCGCGCACCACCCACTACGACGGGGTGCGGTTCGAGGAGGTGTCGCTGGGCTACCCGCGCGAATGGCGGCGTCGCGGCGGCGAGCCGGCGCCGATGAAGCGGATCCTCTGACGTCCTGGACGGCCGCTGGCTGCTCACCGGCGTGACGGTGCCACGCCGGTCCTGACCAGTGATTCCGCGATTGTTCCGGTTTGCCCGCCCTCAGCTGGGGTACGGCCGAAGGGGCCTGGACATTTAGCTGTAGGAGGACAGGTCCTGATGGAATCCAGCAAGCCCGCCCAGATCGTCAAGGGTGTCGTCGAAGCCGCCGTCGAGAAGGTCGGCGACGCGCTGACTCCGGACGTGCCGGGCGCTCCCGGCAGCGCGCCACCACCGCTGGAGGAGCCGACCACGCCGCACGGGCCGCTGCCGCCCAAGGCCGAGCAGGGCGCGCCGGACACCCGGACCCCGACCGGCGCCGAGACCGGCGTACCGAAGATCGCCAAGGGGCAGCAGGGCGCGTACCTCACCACTGCCAACGGCGCCCGGCTGCGCGACACCGACCACTCGCTCAAGGCCGGTCCGCGCGGCCCGGTCCTGCTCCAGGATCACCACCTGCGGGAGAAGATCA
The DNA here is from genome assembly GCF_018070485.1 of Micromonospora sp. C41. Classification (NCBI taxonomy): domain Bacteria; kingdom Bacillati; phylum Actinomycetota; class Actinomycetes; order Micromonosporales; family Micromonosporaceae; genus Micromonospora; species Micromonospora sp. C41. The sequence continues at coordinate 36,596 of NZ_JAGPXP010000014.1, forward strand.
CCCACTTCGACCACGAGCGGATCCCGGAGCGGGTGGTGCACGCCCGGGGCGCTGGTGCGCACGGCACGTTCGTCGCCAACGGCGCCGCCGAGAAGGTCACCCGCGCCGGTTTCCTCAAGCAGGGGCGCGAGACGCCGGTCTTCGTCCGCTTCTCCACCGTGCTGGGCTCGCGCGGGTCGGCCGACACGGTCCGCGACACCCGCGGCTTCGCCACCAAGTTCTACACCGACGAGGGCACGTTCGACCTGGTCGGCAACAACATGCCGGTGTTCTTCATCCAGGACGCGATCAAGTTCCCGGACGTCATCCACGCCGGCAAGCCGCACCCGGACCGGGAGATCCCGCAGGCGCAGAGCGCGCACGACACGTTCTGGGACTTCGTCTCGCTGCACACCGAGGCGCAGCACCACACCATCTGGAACATGTCCGACCGGGGCATCCCGCGGTCCTACCGGACCATGGAGGGCTTCGGCGTGCACACGTTCCGACTGGTCGACGAGGCCGGCGCGACCGTGCTGGCCAAGTTCCACTGGAAGCCGAAGCTCGGCGTGCACTCCCTCACCTGGGAAGAGGCCCAGATGATCAGCGGCATGGACCCGGACTTCCACCGCCGCGACCTGTACGACGCCATCGAGGCCGGCGCGTTCCCCGAGTGGGAGCTGGGCATCCAGGTCTTCCCGGACACCCCGGAGGAGACGTTCGCCGGGATCGACCTGCTCGACCCGACGAAGATCGTGCCGGAGGAGCTGGCGCCGGTACAGGCGATCGGCACCCTCACCCTCAACAAGACGCCGCGCAACTTCTTCGCCGAGACCGAGCAGGTGGCGTTCCACGTCGGACACCTGCCGCCGGGCCTCGACGTCACGAACGACCCGCTGATGCAGGGCCGCCTCTTCTCGTACGTGGACACGCAGCTCACCCGCCTGGGCGGGCCGAACTTCACCCAGATCCCGATCAACCGGCCGCACGCCGACGTCAACGACATGCTGCGGGACGGCTTCCACCAGCACGCGGTGCACGCGGGCGTGGCGCCGTACCGGCCGAACTCGCTCGACGGCGGCAACCCGTTCCCGGCCGGCGACCGGGAGCACGCGTTCGTGGACACGCCGGTGACGGTGGCCGAGGCGCCGAAGGTGCGGGCCGCGCCGGCCTCCTTCGACGACCACTACAGCCAGGTACGCCTGTTCTGGCAGAGCATGTCGCCGGTGGAGAAGGAGCACATCATCCGGGCGTACACGTTCGAGCTGGGCAAGTGCTACCACCAGGCGATCAAGGAGCGGCAGCTCCAGTGCCTGGCCAACGTCGACCCGGTGCTGTGCGAGCAGGTCGCGACCGGTCTGGGCCTGCCGGTGCCGCAGCCCACCGTGCCGCTCGCCGAGGTGCAGCCCAGCCCGGCGCTGTCCCAGGTGGGCCGGGAGTGGCCGGCCGACGGCCGGATGGTCGGCATCGTGGTTGACGCCCGGGCCGACCTGGGCGACGTGCACGAGGTACGCCGGGAGGTGTTCGCCGCCGGCATGGTGCCGCTGCTGATCGCCGCGCACGGCGGCACCGTCGACGGGCTGCCGGTGCAGCGCACGTTCGCCACCGGCCGCTCGGTCGAGTTCGACGCGGTGCTGCTGGCCGGCGCTCCGGCCCCGGCGCCGGACGCGCTGCCGGCCCGCGACGCCAAGGCCGGCGCGGCGGGCTCGGCCACCGTCGACCCGCGGGTGCTGCTGCTGGTCGAGGAGGCGTGGCGGCACGCCAAGGTGATCGGCGCCTGGGGCGCGGGCGCCGAGGTGCTGAACCAGGCCGGTGTCACCGGCACGCCGGGCGTGGTCACCGGTGGCTCCGGCGCCGAGGTGCTCGCCGAGGTGCAGCGGCTGATGGCGGCGCACCGGGTCTGGGAGAGGTTCCCGGCCTCGGTCGCCTGATCCCGAGTCGCGCGTGGGGCGGTCCCGGACGGGGCCGCCCCACGCTGTGCGTACGGCCCGGTCCGGCGGGGACCGGCCTCACCAGCGGTTGCGGGCCTCCTCGGCCCAGCCGACCAGGCCGTCCAGGTCCACGCGCCCGCCGTCGTCGGTAGCGGCCCAGCCGGTGAAGTGCCCGAAGCACTGGTGGGTCTCCCCGGCCAGCACGAGCAGGTTGGTGCGCGCCACCCGCTCGTGGAACGGGTGGAACGTGACGTCCACCCGGTCGCCGGTGATCCGCCACGGCCGCAGCCAGTCGGCGCGGTCGTACTCCCAGGTCAGGTCCGCGCCGATCTTGTGCAGCCGCCCGTCGACGAAGACCGCGTTCTCGGTCGAGCCGGTGCCGTCGGTCCACTTGCCGCCTAGCTGGATCGACCGGCCCGGACCGCTGCCGGCCGCCCAGTTCCACCGCACCGCGTACCGCCACTTGCCCCGGCCGTGGTCGAGCGCCGCGTACGACCCCTCCCCCACCGGGTACGCCGTGCCGTCCACGGTGATCGTGCCGTGCACCGGACGGCCGATGTCCTTGACCGTGTACTGGAACCGGCGGGTGCTCCACGGCACCACCACGCCGAGCGACTCGTGGCCGGGCGGCAACGGCACGGTCAGGTCCACCTCGACGCCGGGCGCGCTGGCGCGCAGCGTACTGCCGTCGGGGCCCTGGTCCACGGCGATGGTGAGGTTCCCGCCGCGGGCCCGGACCGGGCCGGCGCCGCTGACCGGCGGCAGCACGGTGCCCCGGGCGAACGGCACCACCGCCTCCGCCGTGGTCTCCCGGCCGGTGCTCCGGTCGAGCAGGTAGAGGCTCTGCACCCCGGCGTAGTCGAGCGACGACGCGACCAGGCCGAGGATGTGCGTCGGCGTGACCACGCCCCAGTGCTCCCACCGCTTGGCCCGGCCCCAGCCGCGCAGGTTCGCCCGGTGCAGCGGCCGGCGGCTCCAGCCGACCGCGTCCGGGTTCAGCCGCCCGGCCGGCCGGCACAGGTCGACCGGCTCGGTGATCTCCCGCTCATGCGTCATCGCCGCAGGCTACCGGCGGCGACGCGGGCCCGGCGGGCGGCCTCGTCAGCCGTCCCGCCGGGCAGTCACGTCAGCGGCCCTGCTTGGCGCGGCAGATCTCCACCGGCACCGCCGGGGCGCCGTCGACCGGCGCCGGGTCCTCCGGGGTGGGCGCGATGCCGCCGGCCGAGATGCGGTCCAGCGTGGCCAGCCCGGCCGCGTCGACCTGACCGAACACCGTGTAGTTCGGGCGCAGCGCCGAGTCGGCCTGGACCAGGAAGAACTGGCTGCCGTTGGTGTCCGGGCCGGCGTTGGCCATGGCCAGCGTGCCGCGCGCGTACAGGCGGCGTACGCCGGTCGGGTCGGTCGGCGCGGGCGGCAGGTCGGTGGGCAGCTCGTCGCGGTAGCGGTAGCCCGGGCCGCCCTCGCCGGTGCCGGACGGGTCGCCGCACTGCAGCACGGTCAGCGTCGGGTACGCGGTGAGCCGGTGGCAGGGCGTCCGGTCGTAGAAGCGCTTACGGACCAGGTGCAGGAAGCTCTGCACCGTGCACGGCGCCTGCTCGCGGTCCAGCGTCAACCCGATCGGCCCCTGGTTGGTGCGCAGCGTGACCCGCACGGTGCCCCGGTCCGGCGTGCGGCGCGGGTCCGGCGGCAGCGGCACCGGACGGGCGGCCGGCTCGTCCGGCGTGGGCGTGTACGCGCACGGCCCCTTCGTCGGCGCCGGGTCGGCGGCGGGCGCCGCGGTCGCGGCGACACCTGCGGCGGCGACGATCGTCGCGGCGGCCACGCTCACCCCGGCGAGGCGGGCCAGCAGGGGTAATGCGGCGTGCGTTCGGGTTTCGCTCGACACGGTGGTCCTCCCTGGACTCGTGGTACCAGAACGACCGGAGTCTATGGATCGGGTGGGGTGATGTCGACGCGCACGCCTCACGGGTCGCCGGGAAAGTCGGTTGCCCGCCCGCGCCACCTCCGCGAGGCTGAGCGGCATGACGTTCTGACGGATCACACCCCGCCCGCAGGCCCCTCCTCGCCGCCTGCCGTTCCCCGGCCTCTCTCTTTCCGCAGAAACGAGCGTCTGTGTCCGCGTACCCCTCCGGGCGGGCCGTCGTGCCCGCCACCGTCTCCGTCTTCTCCTCCCCCGGCAGCTGGATCGAGTCCGCCGCGCTCGACCAGTGCCGTCAGGTCGCCGCCCTGGACGGCATGGCGCACGTCGCCGCCATGCCCGACCTGCACCCCGGCAAGGGCGCGCCGATCGGCGCGGCGATGTCCTCCACGGTGCTGTATCCGTTCCTGGTCGGCTCCGACATCGGGTGCGGCATCGCGGTGTTCCCGATAGCGCTGCGCCGGGTCGTACCGGAACGGCTCGCGGCCCGGTTCCCCGACCTGGACCGGGCGCTCGACCCGGACGACGACGACCCGGCGTGGTCGGTGCTGGACGGCGACATCCCGGCCGGGCACCTCGACGGGCTCGGCACCGTCGGGCGCGGCAACCACTTCGTCGAACTGGCCCGCGTCGGGCCGATCCTCGCGGCGGAGCACGCCACGCGGCTCGGGCTGGACGCCGGTGACCTGGTGCTCGTGGTGCACTCCGGATCACGTGGGCTGGGCGAACGGATCCTGCGCGAGCACACCGAGACGCACGGCGCCGGTCCCGCGCCCGCCCCGGACGCCTACCTGGCCCGGCACGACGCGGCGGTGCGCTGGGGGTCGCTCAACCGGCGGCTGCTGGCCGCGCGGGTCGCGTACGCGCTCGGCGCCGAACCCACCGAGCCGGTCGTCGACCAGTGCCACAACCTGGTCGAGATCCGCGACGGGCGCTACCTGCACCGCAAGGGCGCGGCGCCGGGCGACGGGCGGGACGTGCTGATCGCCGGCACCCGTGGCACGCCCTCCTATCTGGTGGCCGCGCACGCCGGGCCGGACGCCGGCTACTCGGTGGCGCACGGCGCCGGGCGCAAGATGTCGCGCGCCGACGCGCTGCGCCGGGGCCGGGCCAAGCACACCGTCGAGGAACTGCGGCGTACGCCGGTCGGCTCGATAGTGGTGTGCGGCGACCGGCAGTTGCTGTTCGAGGAGGCGCCCACCGCGTACAAGCGCATCGAGCAGGTCGTCGGCGACCTGGTGACGCACGACCTCGCCACCCCGGTCACCACCACGGTTCCGCTCGTCACCTACAAGACGCCGGACGTGGGCCGCAAGGGCCGCCGGTGACCGAGCTGCTGCTGTCCGCCGGACGCGGACCCGCCGAGTGCGCGTGGGCGCTCGCCCGGCTGCTGTCCCGCCTGGAGGCCGAGGCGGCCCGGCGGGGCCTGCGTACCGCGCGGGTCGAGACGGTGACCGGCGACCGGGCCGGCACCTACCGGTCGGTGCTGGTCCGGATCACCGGCGCCGGGGCCGAGGCGTTCGCGGCCGGGTGGACCGGCACGCTCTGCTGGCAGGCGCCCAGCCCGTACCGGACCGGCCACGGGCGCAAGAACTGGTACGTCACCGCGCGCCCGTGCCGGACCGACGTTGTGGTCACGCCGTTCCACGAGGCGGACGTCCAGTTCGTGCCGTGCCGCACCGGCGGGCCGGGCGGCCAGCACCGCAATAAGGCCAGCACCGCCGTCCGGGCCACGCACCGCCCGTCCGGCCGGACCGTGGTGGTGGACACCGAACGGCACCTGCACCTCAACCGCCGGATCGCGGTCGAGCTGCTGCGGCAGCGGATCGCCGCCGACGACGACGCGGCCCGGCGCGCGGGCGTCGACGCCCGCTGGCGGATCCACGACGACCTCGTGCGCGGCGACCCGGTACGGGTGGAGCGGCCCTGACGCGGCCCGATCCGACGTCGCTGACCGGCCCGGCTACCGTGGTCGCGGCGACCGGGCGGCCCCGGCCCGCCGCGGCGCGAGCGCGAGGAGGACGGATGCGACGGAGAAGGACCGGTCTGACGGCGGCGCTGGCGACAGGGGCCCTCTCACTCGCCTCTTGCGGTGCCAAGCGCAGCGTGTACTCCTCCGACCCCGGGCAGGTCACCGACGGCGCCTGCGACACGGACCGCGTCCGGTGAGCCCGCTCGTGCAGCGCTTCCGCGCCGTGGTCGCCATGTGGATCTTCGTCGGCGCGGGCGGGTTCCTGCTGGCCGGGTTCCTCGGCCTGGCACTGCTGACCCAGACGGGTCCGTTCGCGGCCGCGTCGACCTTCTCCGCCGCCGCCGAGTTCGCCCCCGGCGCCGAGATCAAGGTGCGGGACACCGGCGTACGCCCCGGCAACATCCTGATCCTCGCCACCCCGGCCACAGTCGACCCCGCCACCGTGCGGTGCACCGCGAAGAGCCGGGTCTACTCCACCGGCGAGCAGCGGACCAGCGAGCTGACCGGGGCCCGGCCCGAGGGGACCGCGGCGGTGATGCGCGACCGCGGCGACCCGCGGCAGTTCACTCCGGTGCTGGCCACCGACGGCATCGGCTGGATGGGCACCGACTTCGTGAGCTGCACCGGCGCCGGTGCGGAGGCGTTCGCGCTGACCACCGCCGAGGGCATCCAGAGCGACAGGTTCCGGCTCGGCGCCGGACTGCTGCTCATGCTGCTCGCCCCGGTGTTCGCCGGGCTCGGCTGCCTCGCGCTGTACTTCACCCGGAAGTGGAACCGGGAGGCGGCGCTGCGCGGCGGCTCGACGAGCTGGCCCTACCGGTGACCGGGCTGCGCCTGCACGTGGGCTGTGCGATGTGGGCGCACAAGTCCTGGTCCGGCCGCTTCCTGCCGCACCCGCTGCCCGCACACGAGCGGCTGCGCGCGTACGCCGGGTGGTGCGACGCCGTCGAGGGCAACACCACGTTCTACGCGACCCCGGCCCGGGAGACGGTGGCGTCCTGGGCCGAGCAGACCGGCCCGGGTTTCCGTTTCCTGCCGAAGCTGCCGAAGGCGGTGACGCACGAGCACCGGCTCACCGGCGGCGAGGCGGCGCTGCGCGCGTTCCTGCACGCGATGGAGCCGCTCGGGCCCCGGGCGGACGCGCTCTGGGTCCAGCTGCCCGGCTCGTTCGGCCCCGGCGACGTGCCCGACCTGGACCGGTTCCTGCGCACGCTGCCCGACACCCACAGGTACGCCGTCGAGGTCCGCCACCCCGCCTTCTTCACCGAGCCCGGCGCGGTACGCGCGCTGGAGGCCACGCTGCACCGGCACGGCGCGGAGTGGGTGCCGTTCGACACCACCGCGTTCTTCCGTACGCCGCCCACCAGCGAGGCGGAGCGGGAGGCGTGGACGCGCAAACCGCGCCTGCCGCTGCGTACCCGGGCGCTGACCGACCGGCCGCTCGTGCGCTACCTGGGCCGCGACGACCCGGCCCGCACGGTCGAGGGCTGGCAGCCGTGGCTGGACGTGGTCACCGGCTGGCTGCGGGAGGGCCGCTCGCCGACGGTGTTCGTGCACACGCCGGACAACGCCGACGCGCCCGAGCTGGCCCGCCGCTTCCACGACCAGGTCCGCGAGCGGGTGCCCGGGCTCGCGCCGCTGCCGGAACCGGAGCCGGTCGGCCCGGCCACGCTGTTCTGAGCGCCGGCGTGGGTCCGCCTGCGCGGCCGGGCTGCGCGTGCCCGGCCGCGCTGACCCGGACCTCAGCCCGGCCGGCCGCCCTCGGGCGGGGGCAGGCGATCGTCGTACGCGCCGGAGCGGCCCGCGTACCGCTCGCCACGCAGGAACGGCAGCGGGTTCGGGGTGCAGCCGTGCAGGCCGAGCGTCTGCTGCTGCATCACCGGCGCCGGGCGGCCCCGCCCCGGGCAGCGCTCGTGCCCGTGACCCAGGCGGTGGCCGACCTCGTGGTTGACCACGTACCGGCGGTACGCGGCGAGGTCGCTGCCGTACGCGGGCGCGCCGAGTACCCAGCGGGCCACGTTCACCACCACCCGGTTCCCGTTGCGGCAGGACGTGTACCGGTCCAGCCCGTCCCCGCACAGGTCGTCGCGCGTACCGGGGGTGGCGAGGTAGACGGTGAAGTCGGCGGGCCCGTCGGCACCGACGCGACGCAGGGCGATCCGCCCGTCCGTCGTCCAGCCACCCGGTCCGGCGAGGATGCCGGTGACCTGCGCCCCGAACTCGGCCGCTGGCAGACCCGTGATGTCGCGCTCCACCGCCACCCGGTAGCGCAGCAGCCGGCCCGTACCCCCTGTGGTGGCCAGCTCGGCGGCGGCGAACCGCCACCGGTTGCCGCCCTCGGCGGGATAGCCGATCCGCGCCGGCCGGGGCCGGACGGGCGCCGCCGCCGACGCTGCAGGCGCGGCAGCGGACGGCCCGACCGGCTCGGACGGCGTGGCTGCGGGCTGGTCGGCCACTGCCGGTGTGCAGCCGGCCAGCGCCACCGCCAGCGCGATCACCGCCGCGCCACCGCGTGTCCGGTCCACGGTCCTGGTCATCTCGTCTCCCCTCGGCGCCCGGTCGGGGGCACGGGGATGAGGACGGGTGGCCCGTCGCGAAAGTTGGTGCGGCGGGGACTCAACCTTTTCCGCTGCCCGCACGTCCCTACCGGGGTGAGAGGTGCAGAGGACCGGCATGGCCCGGGGTGACGCGGAGTTCGTCGAGTTCGCGCGGGCGTGCTCCGGGCGGCTGACGCACGCCGCCTTCCTCATGACCGGCAACCACCACCACGCCGAGGATGCCGCGCAGACCGCGCTCGTGCGCACGTACGCGTCGTGGTCCCGGATCCGCAACGGCGACCCGTACGGCTACGCCCGGTCGGTGCTGGTGAACCACCTCGTCGACACCTGGCGGCGGCCGATCCGCGAGTACCCGAGCGACGACCTCCCGGAGCGAAGCGGCGGCGACCTGGCCGAGGAGGTGGCGACGCGGCGGTGGCTGGTCACCGCGCTCGGCACGCTCACCGCGCGGGAACGCGCCGTCGTCGTCCTGCGTCACTACTTCGACCTGCCGGAGGCCCAGGTGGCCCGCGAACTCGACGTGTCCGTCGGCACCGTCAAGAGCACCTCGTCCCGGGCGCTGGAGAAGCTGCGTACCGCCGGCCTGTCCGCGCCCCGACCGCAGGAGACGTGCCGGTGACCGAGATGGACGAGCTGCGCCGGGCCATGCGGGCGACCGAGCGGGCCGGTGGTCTGGACCTCGACGACATCATGCGCCGGGGGCGGCGGCTGCGCCGGCGACGGCGGGCCGGCGCAGCCGTGGCGGCGATGACGGCGGTGCTCGCCGTGGCGTTCGGCGTCGAGGCCGTGGCGACGCGGCCCGGCCCGCCGAACCTCCCGGGCGGGGAGCCGGCCGCCACCGCGTCCGCCGGCCCTCCAGCGCCCACGCCGACGGCCGCGCCGGCCCCGACCCAGTCGCCGCTACAACCGCTCGGGACCGTCGTGGACAGCGGCATCCGGTACGGCGCCGAGGCGCGCGTGTTCTTCATGGTCCCGATCGACGTGCCGGAACTGCCGCGTGTGACGATCGGCCTGGTCGCCGGACGCCGCGCGCCGGACGGCCACCTGACCTCCGACTTCCTGCTCAACGACGTGTCCGGCAGCGACCGCCGGGCCGGGTTCCACGAGATCGGGTACGACCAGCAGCGGGCGCCCACCGACACGTCGATACCGACGTTCGGCTACTTCGTCGGGCCGGCGGCCCGCATCGTCGGGACAGTCGACGGCCGGCAGGTCGAGGCGAAGCTGGCCAGGTGGAGCGAGGACCCCCAGGTGGTGATCTTCTGGTTCGACCCGAAGACCCTGACTCCGGGAACCCGCCTGGACGGCATCACCGCCCGAGACCCCCAGGGCCACCGCCTGTAACCCACCCGCCCGCTCCCTCCCCCGCGTCTTGCGCGTTGATCAAGGAGTTTGCGGACTGGCACCGCCCCGACAAGGACACAAACTCCTTGATCACCGGGAAGGGAGGGGCCGGGCGTGAGAGCCCATCCCGCCCCGAGCTCCCTGGTTCGCCGACTCGAGCCGCCCCGCGCGCCCTCCCTCGCCTCGGCGCCCCGAGCCACCCGTAGATCTTGGTACGAAACGGCCCCCATGGGGGCGCTCTCGTACCAAGATCTACGACTGCTCCCGGGATACGGACCACGGATCTCGGGCCATGGGAGACCCGACGCGCCTGGGACGGGCAGGCGAGGCTGGCACCGGCCCTCGTCGGCGATCTTGCACTTTCCGCCCGGTCAGATGGGGCATTCAGGACATCCACCGGCCCGCAAGTGCAAGATCGCGGGAGCGGGGAGGGGGCGGGAGGGGGCGCGGGGTGGGGGTGTGAGGATCGGGGGCATGCGTGCTGTGGTGTTCGAGCGGTTCGGGGTGCGGCCAGAGGTTTGCCGGGTGGATGATCCGGCGCCCGCGCCTGACGGGGTGGTCGTCCGGGTCGGCGCTACCGGGTTGTGCCGCAGCGACTGGCACGGCTGGCAGGGCCACGACCCGGACATCCGTCTGCCGCACGTGCCGGGGCACGAGTTCGCCGGCGTCGTCGTGGCGGCCGGCGCGGACGTACGCGGCTGGCGGCCCGGCGACCGGGTCACCGCGCCGTTCGTCTGCGCGTGCGGGCGGTGCCCGTCGTGTCTCGCGGGCGACCAGCAGGTCTGCGAGCGGCAGACGCAGCCGGGCTTCACCGGCTGGGGCTCGTTCGCCGAGCTGGTCGCGGTACGGCACGCCGACGTGAACCTGGTCCGGTTGCCGGACGAGCTGGACGAGGCGGCCGCCGCCGCGCTCGGCTGCCGGTTCGCCACCGCGTTCCGGGCCGTGATCGCGCAGGGCCGGGTGGCCGCCGGTGAGTGGGTGGCGGTGCACGGCTGCGGCGGCGTCGGCCTGTCCGCCGTGATGATCGCGGCGGCGAGCGGGGCGCGGGTGGTGGCGGTGGACGTGTCGCCCGGCGCGCTGGAACTGGCCCGCCGCAGCGGCGCCGCTGTCTGCGTGGACGCGAGCACGCTGGGCGGTCCCGCCGAGGTGGCCGCCGCGATCCGGGACGCCACCGGCGGGGGCGCGCACCTGTCGCTGGACGCGCTGGGCGCTCACGCCACCTGCGTGGCGTCGATCGAGGGACTGCGCCGGCGCGGCCGGCACGTGCAGGTCGGGCTGCTGCCCGCCGCGCAGGGCCGCCCGGCGCTGCCGATGGACCTGGTGATCGCGTACGAGCTGGAGCTGCTCGGCAGCCACGGCATGCCGGCCCACGCGTACCCGGAGATGCTGCGGCTGGTCACCGCCGGGGTGCTGCGCCCGGCCGACCTGGTCACCCGCACCATCGACCTGGACGCCGCGCCGGACGCGCTGGCCACCATGGACCGGCCGGCCGTCGCCGGGATGTGCCTGATCCAGCCCTGAGAACGGGCACGGGCCGGCCCGGCGCCGGGAGACCCGGCGCGGACCGGCCCGCGAGGCCGTCCGGTCAGTCGGTGACGGTCACCGTGACGGTACGAGGCGGCTGCTGGTACTGCCCCCGGTTGTCCATGCCGCGGATCGTCACCGTGTACGTGCCGGCCGGGATCACCGGCGACGTGTACGCGAAGTTCGACCCCGGCGAGCCCGGGCTGGTGAGGAACGTGGCGATCCACGGCCAACTGCTCGGCGCGCCCGCCCGGCCGAACGTGCCGGCCGAGTTCATGCCCTGCCCGGCGCTGTTGCCGATCTGCACCTCGACCTTCTGCATCCCGCCGTCGTCCACGGCCCGGCCGGTGATCACGATCCGGCCGCCGGTGTACGCCTGTCCCTCGACCGGCGTGATGCTCGGCTCCAGCGTCGGGTCGGTGTCACCCGGGTAGACCAGGTAGCGGGCGGTCGCGCCGCTTGTCGAGTTGTCCTGCTGGCCGGCGGTGTCCACGGCCCACGCCTCGACGCTGTACGTGCCCCGGGTGGGCAGGTCGATCGAGAGCGTGAACGCGGTGCTGGTCGCGCCGGGCGAGGCGAGCGTCGCGTCGACAGTGGCGAACGCGGCGGCCATGGTGCCGTTTGGCTGCACGTACCGGCCGGTGTCCAGGTCGCGCAGCGCGATCCGGACCGCCCGTACCCCCTTGTCGTCGGTGGCGGTGCCGGCCAGGTCCAGGTGCAGCTGGTCGATGTCCTGGTTGGTGCCGGTGAAGCTGAGCAACCCGTTGGGGAAGGCGTCGCCGGGCACCTGAGCGGTGACGGTGAGCCGGCCCATGTTGTTGCTGGAGGTGGTCAGGCCGAGCTTGTCGGTGGCGCGTACCCGGAAGTCGTAGACGCCCGGGGTCAGCGGCACGGTGGTGAACGACCAGTCGAACGTCGCGGCGTCGAGGTTGGCCGGGGAGATCCGATGGTAGCCGGCGACCGAGTCGGCGCCCCACGTGCCGTCGCTGGCCAGCGCCTCGCGGGTGGTGTTGTTGCGCAGGTAGATCTCCACCGACTTGAGCGCGTCGTCGTCGTTCGCCGTACCGGCGAACGTGATCGTGCCGCCGGGCGCGACGGTGAGCGGCGCCGGGTTGCCCGGCGGGGTCATCGCCACCGGCGAGGTGATCGCCACGGTCGGCGGTACGCCGTTGGCGGAGACGGTCCAGTCGCGGGTGTCGCCGCGCAGGTCGCTCTGCCCGGTGGTGTCGACGGCGGTGGCGGTCATCTTCCACTGCCCCTCGGTGGGCAGCGTGACCTCGTACTGCCAGGTGGTGGACGTCGCGCCGATCACGTCCGGCTCGCCGCGGAACGTGTTGTAGACGGCGGCGACGGTGCCATCGTCCTGCAGGTACCTGTTGTCCGGCGTGCGGAACGAGTAGATCAGCGAGTTGACACCCTTGTCGTCGGTGGCGGTGCCGGAGGCCACGAACGTCTGCGTGGCGAGCAGGCCGGCCGACGGTGAGCTGATCCGGGTCGACGGCGGCAGGTCGTCGAAGCGGAACGTCTCGATCTTCTTGACCGCCTTTGTGGTGTCGCCGGCACCGTTGCGGTCGAACGTCTTGGCCTGCAACTGGTAGACGCCGGCCGGCAGCGTCACCGGCAGGCTCCACGTGGTGGAGGTGGCGTTCGGCGCGGCGAGCGTCGTGTTGATCGCCTTGAACGCGCCCCAGGTGGTCATGTCGGCCTGGAGGTACTTGCCACTGTTGCGGTCCTGGATCTCCAGCTGGACGCGGGCCACTCCGGCCGGGGCGAGCGCCTGGCCGCTGATGGTGAACTCCTCGCCGGCCGGCTTCACCGCGCCCTCGATCGGCGTGGTGACTGTGGTGTCCAGCGGCGCGGGCGCGGGCTCCTTGGAGAGGTCGAAGAAGGCCACCCGGCCGGTGGTCTTGCCGCCCTTGACGTTGCCGTCACCGCCGACGAGCAGGCCGCGCGAGGTGGCGATCATCGCCTTCTCGCCCTCGTACGAGTTGGAGCCGGGGTTCCACTCCAGCGCGGTGCCGGTGAGCGGGTCCAGCGCGCCGAGGTGGTCGCGGCGGACCACCTGGTCGCCGAGGCCGTAGCCGCTGAGCCCCTGGCCGGTGCCGTAGCCGACGTTGTCCAGGCCGGGCCACGGCACGTTCGACGTGGGCGACTCCTGCCAGCTGAAGTGCCCGCCGACGTAGACGGCGGTGTCGGTGATCGCGACCGAGTAGATGCTGTCGAAGTGCCGGGAGATCCAGAGCGGCTCGACGTGGTCGTTCCCGGTCAGCGGGTACGCGATGGCGGTGTCGTTGATCGGCGGCCGGTCGCCGCCGGAGCCGCTGGTGACCACGAAGTACGAGTCGTCCGGCGCGATGTCACCGGCGAAGACGCGCTGGATGCCGCCGACGAAGGAGAGGTTGTCCTCCCACAGCCGGGTACGCCAGGGCAGCAGCGCCTTGCTGGCCGTACCGATCAGGGCCACGCCGTAGCGGTCCTGGCCGGCGATCTGGCGGCCGGTGTGCACGACGAGAAGCTTGCTGCGGTCGTGGGTGAGCTTGAGCTGCTGCACGGTGAGCATGCCGCCGACGCCGATGCCGCCGGTGAGCGGCAGGTTGAAGCCGGTGTCGACGGCGCCCGTGGTGGGGTTGAGGGCGGCCAGGCCGCTGCGGCTGACCCCGTTGACGGTCGCGAACTGACCGCCGACGTAGACCGCGTTGCCGCTCACCGCGAGCGCGGTGGCCCGCGCGTTGGCGGTGGCGGTGAACGCGGCGATCGGCGCGCCGGTGGTCGGGTTCAGCCGGGCGATCTTGCGCTTCGTGACGCCGTTGATCGTGTTGAACGTGCCGGCGATGTAGAGCGACGAGCCGTCCGGTGACGCCTCCACCGCGGTGACCGCCCCGTCGATGACCGGCTTGAACGCGGTGTCCACCTTGCCGGTGTCCAGGTTGTACGACGCCAGGGACTTCTGCGCGATCGCGGACCCGCCGACGTTCGCGATCGAGGTGAACGTGCCGGCGATGAAGACCCGGTTGCCGATCACCTCGATGTCGGTGATCTCGCCGTTGGTGATCCGCGGCGTATCGGTGCGGGGCGTGGTCGGCATCAGCCGGGTGTCCCCGGGGGTGACCAGCGCCCGGGTGGCGGTGGTACGCGCGGCGCCGAGCGCGGCGCTGCTCCCGGTCGCCTGGGCGCCGGTCCGGCCGGCCGCGCCGGCGTCCCGCACGACGACGGTGCCGGCGAGCGCCGGTACGCCCACCACCACGACCGCGCCGGCGGCGATGACCGCCACCGCGCGACTCCAAACTCGCATCGAGATGACTCTCCCTGTCCGCCGGGACGGCCCCCCTCGGGTGATTCCCGGGTCCCTCCGTCCGCGTGCCGGACGCCACCGTAGGAGGCAAAGACATTTCGCGATACGTGCCGCACCGGTAATCGACCGGTCGCCATCAATTCCGGCCACACCGGCAGGCCCGCTCCTCCGATCGGGTCACCCGTGCCGCCGTCCGGCCGCCGCGGCGTTCAGTCGCCCCGCACCCGGGGGTGGCGGTGGTCGGTGAGCCGCAGGCCGACACCGCGTACCGCCGCGATGGTGACGCCGGTGCCCAGCTCGTCGAGCTTGCGTCGCAACCGCTTCACCAGGGACTGCACGTCGGCCCGGCCGTGCGTCGGCGCGTCGCGCCAGACCGCCCGGTGCAGCTCGGCGTAGCTCCACACCCGTACCGGCTCGGCGGTCAGGCAGGTCAGCAGGTCGCGCTCCAGCCGGGTCAGGGCGGTCTCGCGGTCGCCCCACCGGGCGGTGGAGCGCGCTGCGTCGATCACCAGCGCGCCGTCCGGCGCGGGCTTCGGCTCGGGTACGGGCGGACCCGGCGCGCCGGCCGGGTCCGGCGCGTCCGCTGTGATCAACTCGCGCAGCTCGTCCAGATCGGCGACCATCAACAGTGGCGCGACGCCGTCGAGCAGCTCGGTCAGCCGCAGCCGTTCGGCCGGGGACGACGTCACGCCGATGACGAGCGAGAAGGGCCGCTCCGGCGGCTCGGTGCCGGAGTTCGCCGCGTTCGTGCCGTCAGTCGTCACCGCGCCCCACCGTGACAAAAACTGTCAACAAGCCATCCGGTCCGGGGGCCTGTTGGTGACATGTTGCTCACGTACGGTCATTGATCGTTCCCTCATGTCGATCATAGTGTCCATTCAGGTGACCGGCGTAGACCCGCACGGACACCTAGGGGGCCTGGGGGGTTCTGGTAATACCGGTGCGACCAGTCGGGAGAGCGCGTCTCCTGGCCCTTCTGCCATGGCTCGATCATCAGCGGGTCATCGGAACAGGAGGCAGCACCGATGCTGAGACGTCCACACAGATGGGGCCCGGCCCGGCGGCTGGTGAGCGCGGGCGCCGCCCTGGTGCTCGCCGCGACCGCGCTGGCCGCCACCGGCACTGGAGCACAGGCCGGCACGGCTACCGGCGCGTCGGCCGGCGACAAGATCCGCCCCGAACTCACCCGGCAGCTGGAGGGCAAGAGCGAGGGCGACTTCTGGATCCACTTCTCGGGCAAGGCGGACCTGGGCAAGGCCGCCGCGATCAAGGACTGGAACGAGCGCGGCGCCGCCGTCGCGGCGGCGCTGAAGAAGACCGCCGCGGAGAGCCAGGCCAAGATCCGCGCCGAGCTGGACCGCTCGGGCACGAAGTACCAGAGCTTCTGGGCCACCAACGCCATCAAGGTCACCGACGGCTCGCTGACCATGGCGCAGAACTTCGCCGCCCACTCCGAGGTGGACGGCCTGTACGCGCCGATCGAGTACAAGCTCCCCGAGACCATCCCGGGCACCGACGAGAAGTCGGCGAACGCGCTGGAGTGGGGCATCGCCAACATCAACGCCGACGACGTCTGGGCCCAGTACGGCGTCAAGGGCGCCGGCATCACGGTGGCCAGCATCGACAGCGGTGTCCAGTTCGACCACCCGGCGCTGGTGAACTCGTACCGCGGCAACAACGGTGACGGCACCTTCGACCACGACTACAACTGGTTCGACGCGGCCGACGAGTGCGCCACCGCGCCGTGCGACTCCGACGGCCACGGCACGCACACCATGGGCACCATGGCCGGCGCCGACGGGGCCAACCAGATCGGTGTCGCCCCCGAGGTCAAGTGGATCGCCGCGAACGGGTGCTGCCCGTCCGACGCCGCGCTGGTCTCCTCCGGCCAGTGGATGCTGGAGCCCACCGATCTCAACGGGCAGAACCCGGACGCCAGCAAGCGGCCGAACATCATCAACAACTCGTGGGGCACCAGGACGCCGTCGAACGAGCCGTTCATGGAGGACGTCACGAACGCCTGGACCGCGTCCGGCATCTTCGGCGTCTGGTCCAACGGCAACAACGGCCCGTCCTGCCAGACCAGCGGCTCGCCGGGCAGCCTGGCCAGCAACTACTCGGCCGGCGCGTACGACGTCAACAACAACATCGCCAGCTTCTCGTCCCGGGGCACCGGGCAGAACGGCGAGATCAAGCCGAACATCTCGGCGCCCGGCGTCAACGTGCGCTCCAGCGTGCCGACCAACTCGTACGCCAGCATCAGCGGCACCTCGATGGCGGCGCCGCACCTGGCCGGCGCGATCGCGCTGCTCTGGTCGGCGGCGCCCACCCTGGTCGGCGACGTCCCGGCGACCCGCGCGCTGCTCGACGACGCGGCGATCGACAAGGGTGACACCCAGTGCGGCGGCACCACCGACGACAACAACGTCTACGGCGAGGGCCGGCTGGACGCGCTCGCACTGCTCGCCGCCGCCCCGATCGGGGACAACGGCACGCTGGCCGGCAAGGTCACCGACGCCGCCACCGGCGCGGGCATCGCCGGCGCCACCGTCACGCTGTCCGGCGCGGCGGACCGCACGCTGACCACCGGCGCCGACGGCACGTACTCCTCGCTGCTGCCGGCCGGCGACTACCAGGTCGTCGTCTCCACCTTCGGGTACGCCACGCGCACGCTGTCCGCGACCGTCACCGCGAACACGACCACCACGCTGGACGTCGCGCTCACCGCGGTGCCGAGCGTGACGGTCAGCGGGCAGGTCACCGACGGGTCCGGGCACGGCTGGCCGCTGTACGCGAAGGTGAGCGTCGAGGGCACGCCGATCTCCGACTACACCACGCCCACCACCGGCCGCTACAGCCTGTCGCTGCCGTCCGGGGCGACCTACCGGCTCACTGTCGAGCCGCAGTACGCCGGCTACCTGACCACCACCAAGGAGGTCACCGTCGGCTCGGGCAACGCTGTCGCCAACATCGCGGTGCAGGCGAACCCCGAGGCGTGCACCACCGCCCCCGGCTACACCGTCAGCTCCGACGGCGAGTACGAGACGTTCGACGGCACCGGCGTGCCGGACGGCTGGACCGTGGTGGACAACGCCGGCACCGGCCAGGTCTGGGAGTTCACCGACGCCGGTGAACGCGGCAACCTGACCGGCGGCAGCGGCAACTTCGCCATCATCGACAGCGACAACTACGGCAGCGGCGGGCAGCAGGACACCTCGCTGGTCAGCCCGGTCGTCGACCTCACCGGCGTGACCACGCCGGTGATCCGGTTCAACCAGGACTACAACTGGCTCAACAGCGACCGCGCGGACGTCGACCTGAGCCTCGACGGCGGCACCACGTGGAGCAACGTGCTCCGGCAGGCCGCCGACGTGCGCGGCCCGCGGGTGACCGAGGTGCCGATCCCGCAGGCGGCCGGCCAGTCGCAGGTGCGGGTGCGCTTCCACTACTACGAGGCCAGCTGGGAATGGTGGTGGCAGGTCGACAACGTCCTCATCGGCAGCACGCTCGTCTGCAAGCCGGTGAACGGCGGCCTGGTGCTCGGCCACGTCCGCGACAAGAACGACAACAGCTACGTCAACGGCGCCACGGTGACCAGCAAGGACCGCCCGGCGGAGAAGACCACCACGGTGGCCACGCCTGACGACACCGAACTGCCCGACGGCTTCTACTGGATGTTCTCGTCGCTCACCGGCAAGCACCCGTTCACCGCCGGCGCGGGCAACTACGTGAGCCAGACCAAGCAGGTCACGGTCGAGGAGGACTGGGCCACCGCGGCCAACTTCCAGCTCGCCGCCGGCCGGCTGTCGGTGAAGCCGGCCTCGATCACCGGCACGGTCCGGATGCCCAGCGGGAAGGTCAGCAAGACGTTCACCGTGACCAACACCGGCGGGGCGCCGGTCAACGCCGAGTTCAGCGAACGCGACGGCGGGTTCGTGCTGCAACGGGCCGACGGTTCCCAGTTGTCCCAGCAGGCGCTGCTCGGCTCGACCGGCGCGCCGGTCCAGCGGCTGACCGCCGCGACGTCGTTCGCGGCCCGCTCGTCCGGCAAGTCGTCCACCGGCATCGGCGCGGCGGCGGCCCCGCAGGCGGACCCGTGGACCACCATCCCGGGCTACCCGTCGAACGTGATGGACAACCGGGTCGTCAGCGTCGACGGCAAGATCTACTCCATCGCCGGTGGCGACGGCACCACGTCGAGCGCCAAGAACTACCGGTACGACCCGATCGCCCAGGCGTGGACCGGCATCGCCGACCTGCCCGGCGCGCGTAACGCCATGACGGTCGGCGTGCTCGACGGGAAGATCGTCGCCACCGGTGGCTGGGGTGCCGCCGGACCGGACGCCGCCACCTTCTCGTACGACCCGGCGGCGAACACCTGGACCCGCAAGGCCGACAACCCGGCGCCGCGCTCGGCGGCCGGCCAGGCGGTCGCGGGCGGCAAGTTGTACGCGATCGGCGGCTGCACCACCGCGAGCTGCACGCCGATGTCCAACTCGGTGGTCCGCTACGACCCGGGCGCGGACACCTGGGAGACGCTGCCCGCGTACCCGAAGTCGGTGGCGTTCCTGTCCTGCGGCGGGATCGACGGCATCGTCTACTGCACCGGCGGCAACGACGGCACCACGTCGCAGAAGGCCGGGTACGCCTTCGACCCGTCCGCGAACGCCTGGACCGCCATCCCGGACGCGCCGGCCGACAGCTGGGCCTCCTCGTACGCGGTGGCGAACGGCAAGCTGCTGGTCGTCGGCGGGTCGCAGGGCGGCGCCATCACCAACGCCGGCTTCGCCTTCGACCCGGCGACCAACTCGTGGGCGAACCTGCCCAACGCCAACACCCCCCGTTACCGGGGCGGCGCGGCCTGCGGGTTCTACAAGATCGGCGGCTCGTCGGGCAGCTTCACGGCCACCAAGGACAGCGAGGTCCTGCCCGGCTTCTCCGAGTGCTCGGAGGCCGCCGCCGACGTGAGCTGGCTGACCGTCGACAAGTCGAAGGTCACGCTGGCGCCCGGTGAGAAGGTCACCGTCACCCTCACGATGACGGCGAACGTCGACCAGCCGGGCACGTACTCGGCGTCGGTGGCGATCAAGGAGGACACCCCGTACACGGTGGAGCCGGTGGCGGTCACCATGATCGCGCAGCCGCCGACCACCTGGGGCAAGCTGTCCGGCACGGTCTCGGGCAAGAGCTGCCAGGGCGCGACGGCGCCGCTGGCGGGCGTGACCGTGCAGGTCGACTCCTGGGCGAACTCCTACACCTTCACGACCGACGCCGAGGGCCGGTACGCCTACTGGATGGACCGGCGCAACAACCCGCTCACGTTGATCGTCGCGAAGGACGGCTGGAAGCCCCAGACGCGCCAAACGAAGATCAACAGCAGCACGCCCACGGTGGAGGACTTCACCCTCTCCCCCACCCGCTGCTGACCCGAAACACACATGAGTCGGCCCGCCGGGGGCCCCCCCCGGGGCGGGGCCGCCCCACGCCACCCCCTCTCCCCCGCGATCTTGCACTTACCGCCCCGGCAAGGCGCACAAAAGCCCCACCCGAGAGGCCGCAAGTGCAAGATCAGCGGCGCGGGGCGCGGGCGGGGCGCGGGCAGGGCGAGGGAGGGCGGGGTCAGGGTGGGGTCAGGCGGAAGCCGACGCCTCGGACGGCGTGGATGGTGGCGGGGACGTTGAGGCGGGCGAGCTTGCGCCGGATGCGGCGTACCACCGAGTGCATGTCCGAGCCCCGCCCCAGGTGGTCGTTGCCCCAGACCGCGCGGTGCAGCCGGGCGTACGTCCACACCTGACCGGGCGTGCCGGCCAGGCAGACCAGCAGGTCGTGCTCCAGCGGCGTCAAGCCGACCTCGCGCTCCCGCCAGCGCAGCACCCGCCGATCGGAGTCGACACCCAGCTCCAGCCCGGACGACGGGACGGAGGACGCGCCGGACGACGGAGCGGGCGGCTCACCGGCGGGTTGCGGCCGGGACGGCGGCAGGCCGGACGGACGACGGACCAGGTCGAGGAAGCGGCGGGCCTGGTGGACGCTGGAGACGATCAGGAACGCCTCGGTGCCGCCGAGCAGCTGGGCGAGCTGCCGTCGCTCGGCCGACGAGGACGCGACGCCGATGACCAAGGACGGCATCCCTGTCATCCGTTCCCACCTTTCCGGCAGGTTGAACCGCAACGCCGGGCGGTCGCCAGGCACGACGATGCGGGGCACCTGGCTTGCGGAGTTCGACCCGAGGGGTGCGGGGAGCTGCGGTTTCGTGAGGCTTCGGGGTGAACTACCGGGATCATATAGCCGAGCACCGATGATTGGTATAGCAGTTAACGTCGATGTAACTGCACGCGGTTCGGCACGCGCGTACCGATGAGAGCCGGGACGTACGCCGGTCCAATGCATGTGATCACGCACATGCTCTCCCTGGCCGGCGGGACGCCGACCCGCGCGGACATCGCCGCCCGCTGCGCCGAACTGGCCGAGGCGCTGCGCGGCCGAGACCGGGGCGTGGTGGTGTGCGACGTGTCCGCTGTCGCCGCGCCCGACCTGGTCACGGTCGAGGTGCTGGCGCGGCTGCGCCTGACCGCGCGCCGCTTCGGCTGGGGGCTGGAGGTACGCGGGGCGGGCGACGACCTACGCGAGCTGGCCGGCCTGCTCGGGCTGGCCGGCGCCCTCCTCCAGCCGGTCGGGCAGCCCGAACAGCGGGAACAGGCGGTCGACGTCGAGGAAGTTGTTGAGCGACGTGATCCGGCCGCCGGAGACGCCGATGACGATCAGCGCCCACGGCACATGTCCTGAGCCGTCGGGGTCACGCCGGTAGTGCCCGAACGCGGGCATTCCGTTGGCGGCCGTCGGCACCAGCCGGGACCCGCGGCAGCCGCTGCCGGTGCCGGCCATCCAGTCCGCGATGTGCGCGGGGCCGCGCAGCCACAGCGGCAGCGGCGGCATCGACAACGTCGCGTCCTCGTGCAGCAGCGCGGTCAGCGCCGTCAGGTCGTACGCCTCGAACGCGCGCACGTAGCGGGCGAGCAGCGCCTGCTGCTCCTCGTCGAGCGGACGGCGCGCGTCGGCCTCGGTGTCGGCCGAGGCGATCGTGGCCCGCGCCCGCTGCAGCGCGCTGTTGACGCTCGCCACCGACGTGTCCAGCAGATCGGCGACCTCCTGGGCGGACCAGGCGAGCACCTCGCGCAGGATCAGCACGGCGCGCTGCTTGGGCGGCAGGTGCTGCAACGCCGCGACGAACGCCAGCCGCACCGACTCGCGGCCGGCGACCACCTCGGCCGGGTCGGCGACCTCGGGCAGCACCCGGTCGTCGGGCGCCGGGCCGACCCAGATCTGCTCCGGGCGCGGCTCGCCGGGATGGGTGGCCGTGCCGACGCCCGCCGGGCCGAGGTCCATCGGCCGGACCCGGCGCTGCGCGCTGGTGGCCATGCTGAGGCAGACGTTCGTGGCGATCCGGTAGAGCCAGGTCCGCAGCGCGGACCGCCCCTCGAACTTGTCGAAGTTGCGCCAGGCCCGGACGAAGGTGTCCTGCACCGCGTCCTCGGCTTCGAAGGCCGAACCCAGCATCCGGTAGCAGTAGCCGGTCAGCTCCGACCGGTACGCCTCTAGTTGTGCCTCGACGGGAACGCTCGCCACCTCGCTCACCCGGCTGAAACTAGCCCACATGCTGCATGAACGCGAGTACCCCGGGCGCGCGGCGATGAGTACGCCCCGTTCGCCCGGTCCACCGGTGGTCAGGTCAGCACACCCGAGGAGCACCGATGACCACCACGCAGCGCGACGAGACCCACGCCCCCGGGCGGTACGCCGACGTCAACGGCGTACGCCTCTACCACGAGACACACGGCAGCGGACGGCCGATGATCCTGCTGCACGGCGGCCTCACCTCGGGCGAGATGTTCGCGCCGATCCTGCCCGTGCTCACCGCGAAACACCAGGTCGTCGTGGTGGACCTGCAGGGGCACGGCCGCACCGCCGACGTGGACCGGCCGCTCGACATGGCGTTGATGGCCGACGACGTCGCCGCGCTGATCGACCACCTCGGGCTGGACCGGCCGGACGTGGTCGGCTTCTCCCTCGGCGGCGGCGTCGCCCTGCACGTCGGTTTCCGGCACCCGGAGAAGATCGGCCGGCTGGTCGCCGCGTCCGCGCACATCCGCCGCGACGCCGTCTACCCGGACATGCTGGCGCAGCAGGGTCAGGTCAACGCCGCGGCGGCCGAGTACCTGAAGGACACCCCGATGTACGAGCTGTACCAGCGGGTCGCGCCGCGTCCGGAGGACTTCCCCCGGCTGCTCGACAAGATCGGCGAGGCGATGCGGAAGGACTTCGACCTCGCCGACCAGGTGCGTGCCCTGCGGGTGCCGACGCTCGTGGTCGCCGCCGACGCCGACATGGCCCCGCCGAGCCACTTCGTGGAGGTGTTCGAGCTGCTCGACGGCGGCCGGCGCGACGGCGGCTGGACCGGCGAGGGCCGCCCGGCGGGCGGGCACGCGCTGGCGATCCTGCCCGGCCTGACCCACTACGACATCGACCAGTCGCCGCTGTTCGCCGCGGTCACCCTGGACTTCCTCGACCGGGACCGCTGACCCGCGCGTGTGCCGCGTCCCGTACCGGGGTACCGCTTCCGGAGGAACACCGGTGAGGAGGACGAGATGACCGACCCCAGGTACGCACCGATCGGGCTGGCCACCGCCGGGCAACTGGTCCCCGACGACGGACAGACCGGCGGCGGTGAGGTCGTCGGCGCCGACGACGCAGCTGCCGACGCCGCCCGGGCCGGCGCCGACGTGGACCTGTCCGGGGCCGACCGCGACAGCGACGGCACCCCGGTGGGCGCCGCCGACGCCGAGGCCGACCGGCGGCGCGCCGCTGGCGAGTGACGCTCTCCGCCCCGCCGCCCGCACGAGGTGGCGGGGCGGAGCCGTCCCTCACCGGTCGACCGGCAGTTCGACGTCGGGCAGGTGCCCGAGCGCCCGGATCGCGGTGACGGCGGCGTACCCGTCGGCCAGCCAGGCGATGTCGGTGCCGGGGACCGCGCGGACCGCGTTCTCCTCCACCGCCGTACGCACGAACCCCTCGCCACGCTCGGCGACGGACACCTGCACCTGACCGAACGGCGCGAGTGTCGCCTGCCGCAGCCCGGCCACCTGATCGGCCGGCAGGTCGGGCACGTTGAGGTTGAGCACCGTGCCCGGGTCCGCCTCGGCCAGCCAGGGCAGCAGCGTCGCGGCCAGCTCGGCGGCGGTCGCCCAGTGGCGGGACTCGTCGTCCACGCTGTCCAGCACCGCTATCGCCGCGCCACCGCTGCCCGCGCTCGCCGCCGCCGGGGTGAGCACGTCGAGCGACACGGCCAGCGCGCGGATGCCGTTGTTGCCGGCGGTCAGCGCCGCGCCGACGGTGCCGGAGTGCAGGACCGCGTGGCCGGCGTTGGCGCCCCGGTTGATGCCGGACAGCAGCAGGTCCGGCACCGGCCCGAACACGCCGAGCCCGGCCAGCACCGCGATGTACGCCGGTGAGGCCGCCACCGCGTACGCGGGCACGTCGGGCAGGTCGTCCAGCTCGGTCTCGCCGAACACCAGCCGCCCGTCCTCGGTCACCGCGGACAGCGCCGCGCTCATCCCGCTCGCCTCGTGCTGCGGCGCGGCGACCACCACGTTCAACCCACGTTCGTACGCGGCCCGGGCCAGCGCGCGGATGCCGGGGGCGTGCACGCCGTCGTCGTTCGTCACCAGCACCCGGGGTGGCCGGTCAGCCGTCATCGTCGCCACCGTCCAGCGGGGTCAGCCGCACCCGGCCGGCCAGTTCCCGTACCGCCTCGGCCCGGCCGGTGCCCAGCCCGTGCCGGGTCACGTTCAGCGCGCCCGCGGCGGCCCCGACGTGCAGCGCCTCCCGCATGTCGCCGCCCCGGGCCAGCACCGCCGCCACCCCGGCGGTCATCGAGTCACCGGCGCCCCGGTGGTCGGCCAGCTCCAGCGGCGGGGCGTGCACCAGCAGCGCCTCGCCGTCCTCCGGCAGCGCCAGCGCGGGCTCCCCGGCCCGGCTGATCAGCACCGTCCGCGCGCCCCGATCCTGGCAGCGCCGGCCGGCGTCGCGCAGCGCCTCCACGCTGTCGTCCTTGGCCAGGCCGTCGTCGAGCAGTTCCTCGTGGCTGACCTTCAGCACGCTCACCCCGCCGTCGAGCACCGCCTCCAGGTACGGCCCGGACAGGTCGGCCACCACGGTTCCGCCGTTGGCGCTCAGGTCGGCGGCGAGCCGCCGGTAGATGTCCGGGTCCACCACACCCGGGTCGGCCGGTCCGCTGAGCACGCTCACCGGGGCACGCAGCCCTTCGGTGAGCGTCACCGTGTACAGCTCGTCGATGTCGTGCCGCACCATCGGCACGCCCGGGTTCTCGGCGATCTCGGTCCGCTCGCCGTCCCGCCGGTCGTGCACGTACCAGCCGGTGCCGGACTCGCGCCGCACCATCCGTACCGTGACGTCCTCGTCGTCGAGCAGCTTGCGGACCGCGTCGCCGACCTCGCCGCCGAGGCCCACGCACATGGTCACCGGCACGCCGAGCGCGGCGATCATCCGGCTCTGCCACACGCCCTGCCCGCCCGGGTGCAGATGCAGCTCGGTCGCTTCGCCCTGCTGCTCGATCGTCACCGTCAACAGCGGGGCCGGGGCGAACACCATCACCTTCTGGTCCATCCGCCAGTGTTGCCCGCTGACCGGCCCCGGTAATCCCCCAGGTCAGCGCGGGCGCGCGGCGGCGCGGCGGCGCCGCAGGTACGGCAGCGCGAACAGGTAGAGGCCGCTGATCAGGAGCAGGGCGAGCGGGAGCAGCGGCACGTAGGAGACCCACACGATCGGGTCCTTCTGCGCCAGCGCCACGAAGGTGATCACGACGGTCACGGTGAAGGCGATGGAGAGCCAGCGGTGCAGTTGGCGGATGCGCGTATCCATTGATGCCTACCTCCCGGCGGTGGCCTCCCCGGCGGGGAGGCCCGTGCCGGAAACGCTAGGTCGGGGCGCCCGCCCAGGGCTTCTCGATTCCTGACCGGTCCGCGCCGCCGTGCGCACGGGACCTTTGCCCGGCCGCCCTACCCTGCCGACAAGAGCAGCCGAGCCACGGGGGGCAGGCATGCAGATCATCGAACACAGCGTCATCGGCACCCGCTCGGCCGTGCTCCGGCTACGCCGGCCCGGCAGCCGGTTGGAGTTCCTGGTGTTCCCGATGCTCCACGTGGCGAGCCCGGGGTTCTA
Organism: Micromonospora sp. C41; assembly: GCF_018070485.1. Taxonomy (NCBI): domain Bacteria; kingdom Bacillati; phylum Actinomycetota; class Actinomycetes; order Micromonosporales; family Micromonosporaceae; genus Micromonospora; species Micromonospora sp. C41. The sequence continues at coordinate 62,352 of NZ_JAGPXP010000014.1, forward strand.
CGCAGCGGTCACGAAGCGGCTCCGGGAATGCGACCTGCTCGTCGTCGAGGGCGTCAGCGGCCGGTCGATGGTCGGCTCGGCGTTGACACTCACCTACCGGGCCATGCCGGCCAACCGGCGCTCCGGCCTGGTGACGGACCCCATTCCGTACGCGTCCCTCGGTGTCGAGGTGCTCAACCCGGACGTGTCGGCGGCGGAGTTCGCCGAGGGCTGGCGGGCGATGCCGCTGCGGTACCGCCTCCAGATGTGGCTGGTGATCCCGTTCGTGACGGTGATGCAGTTCTTCGGCGGCACCCGGCGTCTGCTCTCACCGGAGATCGAGGTGAACGACCTGCCGTCGGCCGCCGACGAGCGGTACGCCGACCACGAGTTCACCGAGCACGCCGAGCGCGCGTTCGGCGGCGAACGCGACGAGCGGCTGCTCGCCGCGTTGTCCGAGCTGATCCGTACCCGGTCCTCCGAGCGCATCGACGTGGCGGTCGTGTACGGCGCCGGGCACGTGCCGGCGATCGTGCGCGGGCTCTTCGAGCTGCACGGATACCGGCCTCGCGCAGCCGAATGGCTCACCGTTCTGGAGCGGTGACCAGAGCGCTCAGGCGGCGTCGGAGCGCCGCACGAACCCGGCGACGGCGAGCGCGCTCATCGTGGTGGCCGCGGCAGCGGCGAGCACCAGGAGGGTGGTCTCCACCTGCACCGTACGCATGTACTCGCCGCCGTTCGCGGTGGCCGACGCGTAGCGCACGGCCGCGAGCGGGTTGAGCAGCACCGCGGCGATGCCGGCGGTCCAGGCCGCCCTCGGTAGCCGCTCGTCGCCGGGACGGACGGTCCTCCGGGCGGCCCAGCAGCCGAGGGCCGCGAACGTGACGAGCAGCGTGACCGGCAGCAGCCAGAGCACGGCGGGCAGCAGGTCGCGGAGGGGCACCACGGCGTCGAGCAGCTCCACCGGGAAACTGGCGCCGTCGTGGGTCACCACGCCGATCCGGTGGCGGTAGGCCGCGAGCGCGACCAGCGTGCAGCCGATGTGGACGGCGATCAGGGCGACGAGGGCGGACAGTGCGGCGCGGCGGGCGGACACCGGGCCGAGGCTACCGCCCGCGCGCTCCGGCGGGGGGCCGCCCGCACCGCGCGGTCAGACACTCAGGGCGAGATCGGCGACCTCGGCCGCGCAGCCCCAGGACAGCGTCACCCCGGCGCCGCCGTGGCCGTACGCGTGCACCAGCCGCCCGTCCGCCGGGTCGATCTCGACCCGGGGGCCGCCGTGCCGGGCCGGCCGCAGCCCGATCCGCTCCCCCAGCACCGGCGCGTCCGCGAGTTGCGGCACCAGCGCCACGCACCGGCGGCGGATCGCCGCCGCCTCCTCCGGGTCGGGACGGGTGTGCCACACCCCCGCCTCGTAGGTGCCGCCGAGCACCACGTCGTGGCGGCGCGGATGCACGTACGTGATGCCGGCCGGGTCGCCCTCGTCGCGTACCGAGACGGTCAGGCCGGGGTTCGCCACCAGCAGGACGTGCCCGCGCGCCGGGTACACGGCCGGGTCGGCGGCGAGCCGCCCGGCGGCCAGACCGGTCGCGTTGACCACGACCGGCGCGACCTCGTACGCCTCGGCGAGCGTGCCCAGCGCACGGCGGACGACCCGGCCGCCGCCCGACTCCAGGCGCTCCCGCAGCCAGGTGAGGTACGGGGTCATCTCCACCGACGGGGCGGTGAACCGCAGCAGCGCGGTGTACGGCGGCTCCGCCGGCTCGGCCGTCAGGTCGCCGCAGGCGTCGGCCCACCAGGGCGGCCCGGCGTAGCGGTGGCGCAACCACATCCGGGTGGGCCGGTCGACCACCCCCGGCACGCCGTCGGCCGCCTGGCGGCGCAGCTCGGCGTGGGTGTCCCGGGCCCAGCGCAGCACCCGTGGGTCCTCGTCGGTGTGGCTCGGGTACCAGACGGCGGCGGCCACGGTGGACACCGTGTCGGCCGGGTCGTGGGCGGTCAGCACGGTGACCCGGGCACCCAGCCCCTGGAGCGTGAGCGCTGTCGTCAGCCCGACGACGCCGCCGCCGACCACCACCACGTCCGCCTCGGTCATGTTCCGCTCCCGTCACCCGTACCCGTGTGTTCCTGCCGATGGTGGCCGCCCGGACGCCCGGTGTCCAAGACGGATCGGGCGGCGCACGGGACAAATCGCTTTGTCCGTCTCGGTTACGCTCGTGGCGTTTGGCCTTGGGGAGGTCTCATGAGTGCGGATCCTTCGATGAGCGGCGACTTCACCCGCATGCTCGACGCGACGATGGCGGCACTTCGGACGGTGGGTCCGCCGCCGGCGGACGAGCCGGAGACACCGGCGGTCGGCGAGGCCGCCGACGGGCAGGTCCGCGCCGAGATGGGACGCGACGGCAAGCTCCACGCGCTGCACGTCGAGCCGCGGCTGATGCGGCTCGGCTCCGAGGAGCTGACCGCGCACATCGTCAGCGCGGTGAACGCGGCGATCGACGGGCTGCGTACCGGCGAAAATCCGCAGGTCGCGGACATGTCGCAGTTGCGGGAGCAGTTGCAGGAGGTACGGGACACCGCCGTTCCCCGGCTCGGGTCGTTCCTCGATGCGCTGACCGAGGCGCAGGAGCGGATGGCACGCGGCGGGCAGCGATGAGCGGCGGCGGCTTCGAGGTGCACCCGCCGCTGATCCGGGCCGCCGGGCGGGGCGTCACCGACGCGGCCAAGCGGTTCACCGGCGAGCTGGAGGCGTTCGAGGCACGGATGCAGGGCTACGGCGAGCCGTGGGGCGCCGACGACATCGGGTCGCTCATCGGCATCGCCTACACCGAGGTGGCGAACTACATCTTCGACTGCGTCGGCATGGCCGCCGACGAGTTCACCGCAGCCGGCGCCGACATCGCCGGGATGGCCGACTCGTACGAGCGGGTCGACGAGGACGGCGCGGGCGCCATGCGTTCGCTGGCCGGCGGGCTGGGCTGAGCCGTGGGACTGCAACTACCGGGTGAGCTGGTCACCGCGCTCGGCTGGATCGGCTACACCTGGCCGGCCGCCGACGAGGAGAAGCTCTTCGAGATGGGCCAGGCGTGGCTGGAGTTCGGCGGCCGGATCGGGGCGGCGGCCGGCGCGGCGGACGCGGCTGCCGCGCAGGTGTGGACGCAGAACGTCGGTCCGGCGATCGCGGCGTTCCAGAAGTGGTGGGGCGGCGAGCAGAACGGGCCGGTCGTGCTGCACGACAGCATGCCCGCGGCGATGCTGCTCGGCGCCGGGCTGATCATCTGCGCGGCGATCGTCCTGGCGCTGAAGATCGCGGTGATCGTGCAGCTCGCCATCCTCGCGTTCGAGGTCGCCCAGGCGATCGCCACCGCCGTGGTCACGTTCGGCGCCTCGCTGGCCGAGATCCCGATCTTCCAGATCATCACCCGGGAGATCGTCGGCGCGCTCATCGACCAGGTCATCGGAAGACTGCTCGATGCCTAGCCCGAGGCGCGGCCGGGGCGCCGCCGCGAAACCGGCGGCCGGCAAGATCGTCCGCAAGGCGGTCGAGAAGCTGGAGAAGCCGATCGTCCGGGTCACCGGGCCCAACCGGAGCCTGCCCACCAAGGTCATCCGGGTACAGCGCCGGGACTTCCACGCCACCGCCCAGTTCCGGCGCAAGATGGCCGCGCTGAAGAAGCTCAGCGACGACGGCAAGCTCTACAAGGCCACCAACCCGGTGGCCCGCGACAAGAACCTCACCGACGGGTACAAGGACCGGATCCGCCAGAAGATCTGGGACAAGTACTGGCCGCACGACAAGGACCTCGCCAACCGGCTCAGTCAACGGCTCAGCGACTACCACCCCGACCACGTGTGGGAACTGCAGCTCGGCGGGCCGGATACCGTCGACAACCTCAAGCTGCTGCATGGTAGAACCAACACGGACATCGGCTCCCAGATCTGGGGGCAGATCCAGAATCTGCCGGACGGAACCCCGATCCGAATAGAGGTAGTGGATTGACTTCCGATCTCGCGCAGCTTCTCGCCGAACTCCGCGCCGACCTGGCCGCGGACGAGCCGGCCAGTCTCGCGTACGGGCAGATCGGCGACCCGGCCGACGAGGGCGACGTGCCGGCGGAGCTGCCGGACGGCGTCCGCGAGTTCCTGCTCGTGGCCGACGGGCTGCGGGCCGGCGCGTTCGAGCTGGCCTCGACCGGCCGGCTGCCCGGTGTCCAGTACTTCCTCGACTACGCGCCCGACTTCTCCCCCATCGGCCAGGACAAGGGCGGCTGGCTGGTCGTCGGCACACGCAGCGACGAGCCGATCTTCCTGGAGCGCGCCACCGGGGCGGTCTGGTACTTCCCGCCGACCGGCACCGAGTGGTTCATGGGCGACAGTTTCGAGGAACTGGCGCCCGACCTCGACTCGTTCGTGCACTACTACGTGCTCGGCCCCGGCTACGCCGAGCTGGTCACCGACGACGACGGGTGGTACGCGTTCCTCGACCGGCAGGGCCTGCTCGACGAGGCCGAAGCCGAGGACGAGGACGAGGCGCAGCCGTGACAGTCACCCGCGAGCAGCTCACCGCGCTGTGGGGTGAGCGGGGCGTCATCTACTTCCCCGACCAGCGTTTCGACGCGATCCTCGGGCCGCTCGGGCCGGAGGTGTTCCCGCCCGACGGCGCGCTTCCGGTCGAGGTGCCGATCCTGTTCACAGTGGACGTCTCGGTCCCCGACGTCGAGCTGTTCTCCACGCTGTCGATCGAGCTGGGCGACCAGGGCCCCCGCCCGTACGTCGTGCTCGGCTCCGCGCCGGAGGACCCGGCGCTGCTGTTCTGCCTGGACGCGGGCACCGGCGCGGTGATCCTGCTCGACCTGGAGACACCGAACCTGGAGACGGTGAACAGCACGTTCGCCGCGTTCGTGGAGTTCCTCTACCGGCTCGGCCAGCTCATCGCCACCGACCCCGGCGGGCGGGAGCGGGCCGCGCGGGCGGCGGCGATCCGCGACGACCTGCGTCCGGTCGACCCGGTCGCGTTCGCCGAGCCGGAGTCGTGGTGGAACATGGCCTTCGACGAGCTGGAGTCGACCGCCTGAGGTCAACCGGCCGCCGGTGCGGCCCGGTCCGCGCCGGTCAGCCCGGCGACGAGCAGCAGGTACGCGGCCAACTCCACCGCCACCGTCAACGCCGCCACCGGTTGCGGCATCGCCAAGGTGGGCGGGATGGCGTACCAGGCGAACAGGGCGGTGCCGTCAGCCGAGACCGGCAGGTGCACGGCCTCGATGCCCGCGTCGAGCAGCGGCAACGCGAGCACCGCCAGCAGTGCCGCGCCGGTCGCGGCGAGCCGTCGGCCCCGCCCGGCCAGCAGCACGGCGAGCGCCAGCGCGGCGAGTGCGAGCGCCAGCGGCGGCAGCACCGCGAGGACGAGCGCGGGCACGACGTCGGCCTGGTCGTACCCCGAACCGTCCACCCGGGTCAGCGTGGTCTCGGTGCGGATCTCCAGGCCCGGGGTGACGGCGGCGACGGCGACGCCGATGTCGGTGACCCGGACTGCCGCGTACCCGACGACGGGTGCGGCGGCGACCGCGGCGGCGATCAGGTGCCGGCGCCGTCCACGGCCCCGGTACGCGACCAGCAGCACCGCCACCGCGACAAGCGCCGCCCAGCTCCCGGCGAGCGCCGCGTCGAAGCCGGCCGTCCGGTCGACGGCGCTGTCGCCGCTGCCGTACACCGTCCAGCCGAAGTCCCCGGTGCCCGGCCCGGCCGGCATGGTGCGGACCGCGTCCACGATCAGCGGTGCGAGCGCCGCCGGCACCGCCCAGCGCGGGGCGGGCAGTCCGGCGGCGACGGCGTACGCCAGCAGCAGCGCCAGGCTCAGCACCTCCGCGCCGCGCCAGAGCGGTGCGGCCACCAGGACGCCGACGACGTGGGCGACGGCGGCCACGGCCGCAGGGATCAGCAGCAGCGGAGCACGACGCACCGGCGGATCCTTTCACGGCACACCGGGCCGCCACCGCCCCGTGATCGTCAGCTGCCGGCCGGCACCTGGTCCTTGATGTCGTCGTACCCGGCCGCGCCCGGCGCCGGCGCCGGGGTGTAGATCACCCGGATCACGCCGGTCGGGTACGCCTCCGTCGCGGCCACCCGCAGGTGGTACGGCGCGTCGCCCTCGTCGAACAGCCGGCGGCCCTTGCGGGCGGCGACCGGGTGCACCAGCAGCCGCAGCTCGTCCACCAGGCCCGCGGCGAGCAGTTGCTGCACCACCGAGATCGAGCCGGGAATGAGGATGCCCTTGATGCCGGCGTCGGCCTTGAGCGCGCGCACGGCGTCGGTCAGGTCGCCCTGGATCAGCTCCGAGTTGCGCCAGGAGAACTCCAGCGGCTGGCGGGACACGACGACCTTGCGCATGTCGCCGAGCTGCTTGGCGAACGGCGCGTCCTCACCGCCGGCCGCCTCCCGGTCCGGCCAGGCGCCGGCGAAGCTGTCGTACGTCTCCCGGCCGATCAGCAGCACGTCGGAGGTGTTGTAGTCCTCGGTGACGGCGCGGCCCATGTTGTCGTCGAAGTACGGGAAGTGCCAGTCGGGGTCGATCTCGGCGACACCGTCGGCCGAGATGAACAGCGTGGAGATGACTTTGGCCATCGCGGTGCTCCCTACCTGTCTGTCTGGGATGTCGAAGGGTGGACCGCCGAGGCTTCGCGAACTCATCGCACCCGCTGTCGATTCTGCTGCCGAAACCCGATGGCCGGTCGCGGCGCGCCGCCGGTACGGTGCCATGACCGTGGCAGAAGGGGTGCGTGGTGACGGAGACGACGACGCTGTGGCGCCCGACCGGCCCACGGGAGCTCGACCTCGTCCGCGCCTCCGGCTGGCGGGCCTGGCCGCCGCGGCTGCCGGACCAGCCGATCTTCTACCCGGTGCTCAACGAGCAGTACGCCGTCATGATCGCCCGGGACTGGAACGTGCCGGCGTCCGGCGCCGGCTACGTGACGCGCTTCCACGTCGAGCGCGCGTTCGCCGCCCGCTACCCGGTCCGGCAGGTGGGTGGCCGGGACATCCTGGAGCTGTGGGTGCCGGCCGAGGAGCTCGACGAGTTCAACCGGCACATCGTCGGGCCGATCGAGGTGGTCCACGAGTTCCGGGCGGAGAACCGGCCGGCCTGACCGACGCCGGGCGGGCGGTCGTACCCGCCCGGCGCCGCGGTCCGCGGGTCAGCCCGGGGTGAGGACGCAGAACTCGTTGCCCTCCGGGTCGACCAGCACCCGCCACGGGATGTCGGCCCCGCCCAGGTCCGCGTCGGTGGCGCCGAGCGTCCGCAGGCGGGCGGTCTCGGCGTCCAGGTCGTCCGACGGGTACGGGCGGACGTCGAGGTGGACGCGGTTCCATCCGGTCTTCGCGTCGGCGCTGCGGGCGAACCGCAGGTAGGGCCCGACGCCCTGAGCGGAGCGCAACACCGCCTGCTGGTCGGTCACCTCGTGCACGGTCCAGTCGGTGGCCCGGCCCCAGAAGCCGGCCATGGCGCGCGGGTCGGCGCAGTCGACCACCACCTCGGCGATCGGCCCGGTGTCCGCGCGCCGCGGGTCCGGCTCGCGTACGCAGAACTCGTTGCCCTCCGGGTCCGCCAGGACCGTCCACGGCACGTCGCCCTGGCCCACGTCTGCGGGGGTGGCGCCGAGCGCGGTCAGGCGCGCGACCAGCTCCGTGTGGTGCGCGGGCGAGGTGGTCGCGAGGTCGACGTGGACGCGGTTCTTCGCCGTCTTGGGCTCGGTGGAGACGACGAGGTCGACGTAGAGGGCGCGGGGGTCCGGGTAGGTGAGGCCCGCGGGTTCGAGGTTCGTCACGCCGGGTTCCTCGCTGGAGATCTCCCAGCCGAGCACCTTCGCCCAGAAATCACCGAGCGCGACCTCGTCGTGTGCCTTCATGTTGATCTGTACGAGCCGGGTTGCCATGGCGGCGATGGTAGGTGCCGCGCCGGGTCGCCGTGGTCCCGGCAGGTGGTCAGGAATCGAGAAGCGGGCGCCCACCGCCGGGCCATAGCGTTGCTGCCAGGCGGTCGGCACCACGCGGACCGCGAGTCACGAGGGGGGATCGAGATGTCCGACGGGTTCACTGCCGAGGAACGCGCCGCGATGAAGGAGCGCGCGGCCGAGCTGCGCGCCGAGGGCAGGAAGGGCGCGAAGAAGGCCGACGACCTGCAGGCGGTGCTCGACCGGATCGCGCAGATGGCGCCGGAGGACCGCGAGCTGGCCGAGCGCGTGCACATGACGATCATGTCCGCCGCGCCGGAGCTGGCGCCGAAGACCTGGTACGGCATGCCCGCGTACGCCAACGCCGCCGGCAAGATCGTCGTGTTCTTCCAGGACGCGGGGAAGTTCAAGTACCGCTACTCGACGGTGGGCTTCCAGGAGGCGGCGAACCTCGACGACGGCGACATGTGGCCGGCGTCGTTCGCGCTGGTGCGGTGGAGCCCGGAGGTGGAGAAGAAGCTCGCCGAGCTGGTGCGTACCGCCGTGTCCTGACCGTGCCGTCAGGCGGACGGCGCGGCGCCGAGGGCGAGCGCGGCGGCGTCGCGGGCGCAGCCCCAGGACAGCATCACGCCGTTGCCCGCGTGGCCGTAGTTGTGCACGACGAGCGCGTCGCCGCGCCGCTGCGCCGCCACGCGCGGCGCCGCCCGGCCGGGACGCAGCCCGACTGTGTGTTCGAGGACCTCGGCGGCGGCCAGGGCGGGTTCGATCGCGACGCACCGGGCGAGGACGTCGGCCTCCTCGGCCGGATCGGGGGTGGTGTCGTCGCTGCGTCGCTGGCCGCCGCCGAGCACCACGTGGTCGCCGTGCGGGAAGATCGACGCCCAGGCCGGCGCCATCGGCGCCTCCATGAAGAACCGTTCCAGGCCGGGGTTGCGCACCACGATCCGGGGGCCGCGCACCGGGTACAGGCCGGTGTCGCCGGTCAGGGCCCGCGCCGCCAACCCGGCGCAGTTGACCACCACCGGGGCCAGCGTCGCCGCCTCGTCCAGCGAGCCGACCGGCTCCTGGCGCACCTCGCCGCCGCCGTCGCGGAGTCGCTCCAGGAGGTACGCGAGGTAGACCGGCATGTCGACCAGCGGCAGGCGGACGGTGAACGCGGTGCCGAAGCCGGCCGGCCGCTCGTCGTCGCCGAGCTGCCGGAAGCCCGGCGTCTGCTCGGCGTACGGGGGCGTCGCCCCGGCCGGCCGGGCGGCGAGCGTGCCGTCGCGCCACACCACGCCCGGCATGGGCTCGGCGCCGAGCACCCGCAGCGTCTCGTCGGTCCAGGCGCGTTGCGGGTCGCCGGGTGGCGACAGGTTCGGGCCGACGAGCGCCGACGCCAGCGCCGAGGTGGTGCGGACGGGCGGCGCCGCCGTGCGGACGAGCACCCGGGCGCCGCTCTCGGCCAGCCGGATGCCGGTGCTGAGCCCGCTCACGCCGGCTCCGAGGACGACGACGTCCGGATGTGCGGTCATGGCGGGCCCCCATCGCGTCGCGGCTGCGGTCGCCCGCCCATTCTGCCCGGCGATCCCGCTCCCGTTTGTCCCGTCCGGCCGCCGTCAGTCGCTCAGCGCTGCCAGGAGTCGAGGCCGCGGACCGCGGCGGCGGCGATGTCGTCGGACAGGCCGGGGTCGTTGCTGGTGCCCTCCCAGCCCTGGTCGTGCACGACGGTGACCGCGTCGGCGACCCGGATCACGATGATCTGGCTGGTGGCCTGCCCTTCGGCCGGGCTGCCGTCGAGGCCGGTAGCCGGTCGCGTCACCGTCACCAGCAGGGCTTCGTCGCCGGTCCGGGCCATCGGCTCGGACCGGACGGTGACGGTGCCGCCCGACTCCTGGAACGACCGGCAGGACTCCATCGCCCCGCGGACCCGGCGCAGGTAGTCGGCGGCGCCGGTGCCCTCGAACGCGAAGACGGTCTGGTGCAGCGTGCCGAAGGGGACGTTCTCCGGCGGGTCCGTCGGCTTCTTGTAGGCGCTCGTCATGGCGGCGCTCGCGGTGACCGACCGTCCGCCGCTGCGGAACTCCTGGTCGCACAACTCGGGCAGCGCGTCGGTGACCTCCATCGGCTGCGCCTCGGTCTTGCGCAGCTCCGGCGGCAGGTCGGCGAAAGCGGACGTCGGGATCGTCACGCGCCCGCCGGACGACTGCGACGTCTCCGGCGTCGCGGGGGCGGTGGCCGAGGTCGCGCTCGGGTCCGCGGCGCCGCCGTCGTCCCCACCGCCGTCGCCGCACGCGCTGGCCAGCAGCGCGGTGACGAGCAGGGGTACGCCAAGCATCCGCCTACGGCGACTCGGTGTCCTCATGTCGACCTCCGTCCCGTGCCCGTCCCGACGACGTTCCCGATGCCACGCCGCCCGAAACGGCGTCAGTCCCCTGCTCCCCCAACTGCCGGGCGCCCCGTGGCGTTCCGGCGCGCAGCCACCTCTTGACATGTCGTTAGGCACCTGACAATGTTGTCAGGTGCCTAACGACATGAACGCCTACGAGCTGGCCGCTCCGGGCGTCTGGGCGAAGAAATACTTCCTCGCCAGCCGGGCCCTGATGGAGTCCGTGCTGCGCCCCTACGATCTCGGGAACACCCAGTGGTACGTGTTGTACCGGCTGAGTGAGGGCCGGCCGGTCGGCCAGCGCACCCTCACCCGCGAACTGGAGGTCGAACGGGCGACCCTCAGCGCGGTGATCGCGGCGCTCGTCCGCAAAGGCCTGATCGAACAGGTGCCCGACCCGGACGACCAGCGTCAGAAACAGCTGCACATCACGCCGGCCGGCGTGAACCTGTGGAACTCGCTCCCCGATCCGATGGCGTTGATCGCGGAGGTCGCCTTCGGCGGGGTCGACCCCGCGGACATCGAGACCATGAATCGCGTCCTCAGCGGCGCGACCAGACGACTGATCGACTACCGGAAGGAGCACGGGTCATGACCGTTCTCGTGACCGGCGGAACGGGCCTGGTCGGCCCCCGCCTGCTCGGGCGACTCACCGCGGCGGGTGTCGAGTGCCGCACCCTCGTCCGTCCCGGAAAAGCAGTGCCCGACGGCGTACGGCGCGTCGAGGGTGACGTCCTCAGCCCCGAATCCCTGCCGGCAGCCGTGGAAGCCGTCACCGCGGTCATCCACCTGGCCGCCGTCTTCCGCACCCGCGACGACGAGCAGATCTGGGCCGTCAACCGTGACGGCACCCGCAACCTGATCGCCGCCGTCGAGAAGCACGCGCCGCAGGCCCGGTTCCTGCTGGCCAGCACCTCCCACGTCTACGGCGCCGACAGCACGCACCCCGGGCGTGAGGACGACCCCGTCGCGCCGACGCTGGCCTACCCCGCCAGCAAGATCGAAGCCGAGCAGCTGCTTCGCGCCAGCGGGCTCACCTGGGGCATCCTGCGCCTTCCCTTCATCTACGGCGACCGGGACGGGCACCTCGAATCGTTGCCCGAACTCGCGGCCGGCATGGGGTGGCACCCGGCACAGAGGCTGAGCGTCTGCCACCACGCCGACATCGCCACGGCGTTCGCACTGGCCCTCACGGGCGCGTTCGACAACCGCACCGTCAACATCGCCGACGAGTCGCCCCTGAGCATCTACGAGATGTCCCAGCTCGTCGGCTACCCCTACGGCTCCTCCGCCGAACCGCTCCGTCAGCCGTGGCGGGGGCAGATGGACGTCAGCCTCGCCCGCAGCCTCGGCTTCACACCGACGATCAGCACCATCTACGAGGCCGTCCGCAGCGGCGCGCTCTGACCCGGCGCCAGCATAAACAAAGGGTTGTTTGCGCAAACGTGTATTTGCGCTAACGTGAGGGCATGCGCTCCGATCCGGACCTCGATCTCGCCTTCGCCGCGCTCGGCGACCCGGTCCGCCGCGCCCTGGTGACCCGCCTCGCGCGCGGGGAGGCCACCGTGGGCGAGCTGGGTGAGCCGTTCGACCTGACGCCGCAGGCGATCTCCCACCACGTCGGCGTGCTGCGCCGGTGCGGCCTGGTCGAGCAGCGGCGGGAGGGCACCCGGCGACCCTGCCGGCTGCGCGTCGACCAGCTCACCCGGCTCGGCTCGTGGATCGACGAGCAACGCCGCGCCTGGGACGACCGTCTCGACGCGCTGGAGACGCACCTCTCCGACCCGGAGGCGACCCGGTGAGGACGCGCGTCGAACGGCACGGCGACGAGCTGATCGCCCGGCGGCACCTGCCCGCCGCGCCGGACCGGGTCTGGGCGGCCTTCACCTCGCCGGCGAGCATCGCCGCGTTCTGGGGCGGGTCGCACGCCAGCGTGCCGCCGGACTCGGTCACCGTCGACCTGCGGCCGGGCGGGGAGTTCGCCCTCGACACACGCGCGCCGGACGGCCGGACCGGGCGGCTCCGGTTCGTCTACGTCAGCGTGGACCCGCCGCGCGAGCTGGTCTTCGACGAGCCGGTCTCCGGCCTGCGTACGACCGTCACGCTCCGGCCCGCGCGCGACGGCACCGACCTGACGGTGCACCAGCGCAAGCTTCCGCCCGAGTTGCGTACCGACCAGGCCGCGGACGGGCTCGCCTCGATCCTCGACGCGCTCGCCGCCCACCTCCGACACCACGACGATGGAGACGACAGTGCCCCGAGCAACCCAGCGTGACCTGGTCGCGGAATACTTCGCCGGCTTCCGGGCGAGCGACCACGAGCGCATCCTCGCCACCCTCACCGACGACGTGGAGTGGGTCATCCACGGCCACCGCACCACCCGCGGCCGGGCCGAGTTCGACGGCGAGATCGAGAACCCCGCGTTCACCGGCAGTCCACGGCTCGACGTCGAGCGCGTGATCGAGGACGGGCCGGTCGTCGTGGTCACCGGCGAGGGCCGGGGCGCCACCGTGGCGCACGGGCCGTTCCGCTTCGCCTTCAACGACCTGTTCACGTTCCGGGACGGGCTCATCGCCCGCGTCGACTCCTACGTCGTCCCGCTGCCCGGGGCGTGAGCGCCGCCTGACGCCCCGGTGAAGGCCCGCCGGTACGCCGACGGCGAGGTCCGCATCGCGGCGGTGAAGTGGTGCCGGAACGTCACCGCCGTCTCGAACCCCACAGTGGCGGCGACCTCCTCGATCGGCGCGCTCGTCGTCTCCAGCAGCGGCAGGCTGGCCTGGACGCGCCGGTCGATCAGCCAGCGGATCGGCGTGGTGCCGGTGGCCCGCGCGAAGTGCCGCAGGTACGTGCGGGGCGACATGTGCGCCTGCCCGGCCAGCCGGGCCACGGTGATCTCGGCGGTCAGGTTCGCCAGCGCCCACGACATGCTCGCGGCAAGCCGGTCGTCGCTGGGGTCGGCCGGGACCGGCGCCTCGACGAACTGCGCCTGGCCGCCGTCGCGGTGCGGCGGTACGACCAGCCGGCGGGCGACCGCGTTGGCGATCGTCGGGCCGTGGTCGCGGCGTACCAGGTGGACGCAGAGGTCGAGACCGGCCGCGCTGCCGGCGCCGGTGAGGACGTCCCCGTGGTCCACGTACAGCACGTCCGGGTCGACGCGTACCGCCGGGTGCCGCCGGGCGAGCAGGTCGGCGTACCGCCAGTGGGTGGTGGCCCGGCGGCCGTCGAGCAGGCCCGCGCCGGCCAGGGCGAACGCGCCCGAGCAGATCGACACGATCCGGGCGCCGCGCCGGTGCGCGGCACGCAACGCGGCAGTCAGCCGGGGCGACGGGTCGGCGTGCACGTCGGCGACGCCGGGCACGATCAGCGTGCCGGCGCCGGCGAACACGTCGAGGCCGTGGTCGGTGTGCAGCGTGGCGCCGCCGACCAGCCGCACCGCGCCGGGTGCCTCCGCGCAGACGGTCAGCTCGTACCAGGGCACGTCGAACTCCGGGCGGGGCAGGCCGAAGACCTCGGTGACGATCCCGGTCTCGAACACCGACATGCCCTCGTACGCCAGCACCGCCACAGTGGCACGGTTCATGGCGGGATGTTAGCGAAGGGCGGCGCTCACGCCACTGGGGCGGCCGGACGGCGGTCGGCACGATGGGTGCCATGTCGAACGTCCTGCGCATTCCCGCCGCCCGCCCCGCCGACGCCGTCGCCCACTACGCGGCCCGGCTCTCCTTCCAGGCCGACGTCAGCGACGTGCACGCCGATCTGGAAGCGGGCGTGACCGGCCTGGTCGTGGTCGACTCGCGCAGCCTCGCGGCGTGGCGGCAGGGGCACATCCCCGGCGCCGTCCACCTGCCCACCGCGCAGATCGCCGACCGGGCCGCCGAGCTGATCCCGGCGGACGCCACAGTGGTCACCTACTGCTGGGGACCGGGCTGCGACGGCGCCACCCGTGCGGCGCTGGAGTTCGCCCGGCTCGGCCGGCCGGTCAAGGAGATGATCGGCGGATACGAGTACTGGGTGCGGGAGGGCTTCCCGGTACGCACCGACGCGGGGCTCGTCCGCCGGCCCGCCGACGACCTCACCGCGCCGGCCGGGGCGTCGTGCGGCTGCTGAGGGCGTGTCGGTTCCGTACAAGACACCGGGTGGCGGGCGTTCCTAGCATTGCCGCATGCGTGATCTTGTCTACACCGGATTCATGTCGCTCGACGGCGTGGTGGACTCCCCCGGCGGCGGCCCGGGCGAGGACCACCGCAGCGGCGGCTGGGTCGTCAAGGACGTCGAGTTCCTGCCCGAGGCGTTCTCCCTCAAGGGCGAGGAACTGGCGCAGACCACGGCGCTGATGTTCGGCCGGCGCAGCTACGAGGCGTTCGCGCCGACCTGGCGCGACTCCGAGGACCACGCCGCCTACCGGGACCTGCCGAAGTACGTGGTGTCGTCCAGCCTGCCCGACGACGCGCTGGTCGACGGCTGGGGACCGACGACGATCCTGCGCTCCACCGCCGACGTGGCCGCGCTCAAGCAGGGCGACGGCGGCGACATCTTCATCCACGGCAGCGCGGAACTCGCCCGCCGTCTCGCCGAGGCGGACCTGATCGAGCGGTACCACCTGCTCGTCTTCCCGGTGCTGCTCGGCGCCGGCAAGGGCCTGTTCACCCGGGCGGACCGGGACCGGCAGACGCTGCGGCTGCGCGACAGCGCCGCCTACCCCAACGGCGTCGTCAAGCTGATCTACGACGTGACCCGCTGAGCCGGGTCCAGCGCGATCGCGCCACCGGCGCCCGCGCGCAGCTCACCGGCCGTCCGTCCGACGTACCGGCGCAGCGCGCGGGCCAGGTGCGGCTCGTCCACGTACCCGAAGGTGGTGACCGCGTCGGCGGGCGGGCCGCCCGCGGCCAGCAGCACGGCGGCCCGGCGCGCTCGGTCGATCTGCCGCACCGCGCCCCGGGTCAGCCCGGTCGCCGCCCGGAAGCGGCGTTCGAGGGTACGCGGTGACGCCGGTGGACGGCCGCCGCGCAGGGTCTCGGTGACGAGCGGGTCGCGGACCACCACGCCGGCCCGGACCAGCCGCTCGACCAGGGCCTCGGCGTCGTCCGGGCCGGGTGTCTCCCACCAACCGCCGTCGAGGCGGAACGTCCGGCGGCTCACGTCGGGCAGCTCGGCGCCGCTGTCCACAAGCTCAGGCGTGGGTACGAGCCGCAGCGAGGTGCCGACCGCGAACTCGATACCGACGAAGCTCGCACCCTCGGGAACCGGCGCGGCGCCGGTGGCGGTCTCGGGGCCGGAGACGGCCGCGTAGGAGCGCCCGTCGCGCTGCCAGAACACGAGCCCCCAGCACGGCGTCGCCACCGAGGTCATCTCGTCGACCCGGTCGCTGACGCAGGTCCACACGGTGTCGATCCAGGCCGAGTCGGACGCGCGCGTGGTGAACCGCAGCTCCACGGCAGGAGCATACGGCGACGGTCAGCGGGCCGGGGTCTCGTCCCGGGCGGGGTAGCCGAGGATCTCGGCGAGGTCACCGGCGGCGGCCGTGTACGCGGCGTAGATGTCGTCGTCGAAGTGGTTACGCCAGTCGCCGGACGCGCCCTTGCGGTAGTGGGAGATCCGCCCGGGGGTCTCCTTCGACTTCTTCATCTTGGTGAAGCTGTAGCGGGCCAGCAGGGCCTCCAGCTCGGTCGGCGGCAGCGTGATCCCACAGTGCCGCAGAAGCTGGTCGACCTCTTCGGTCTGCCGCTCGCCGGTCAGGTCCTCGTAGCGGAACAGCCGGAACGTCTCGTCGCTCGGCGCGACCGCCCAGGACCGCATCTGCCCGAACTGCTTCTTGTCGCGCAGCCGGTCGATGACGTAGAGCATTCCCTCCTTCTTCGGCAGTTCCTGGAGGGCCTTGCGCGCCTGGGGGATGTCGCCCATCGGGGCGTGCGAGTTGCGCAGCGAGAAGTAGCTGGACACGACCACGTCGCGCGGGTCGCGGATCACGAAGAACGCGCGGTAGCTGCCGGCCTTGGGCACCGCCTCGAACCGCTTGTGGGAGAGGAAGATGGCCAGGCCGATGCGGCCGGCGGGCACCGGCGCGGTCGCGCCGCCGGAGTAGAAGCGCGGGTCGTAGGGCAGCAGCCCGCAGTGGCGGTAGACAGCCGGGTCACTGAACAACGCCTTGATCCACTGGCTGCCGGTCTTGCGGACGGTGCAGTGGAAGATGTTGTCGAACTCGCTGCGGGCCGCCACCGGAACGGTGAGTCGCATACGGGCGTTGCGCGCTTCCATCTGCGCCCGCCGGGCCTTGACGCGCAGAGAATTCGGCGAATTGTGCTTGGCGAATTCAACGGCCCGATTAATCATTTCCCAACCTCATCCGGACCCCGCGGAGCAGGGGCAGCACGAACACCTTTCCGCACGTCACGCAGGTGAAATCCGCAGACCTCGCCTGCTCCGCCCCGCGCCCCGACGCGCCGCTAGGAATATCCCCGACGGTCCGATTAATGTCAATCCCGGCCACCTGGGAGAACGCTGAAAATCTACAATTTCTCTAGGAATTGCGGAATAAGGGCGAGGGTCAGGTCGCGGCGCGCAACACGTCCGCCATCGTCTGCTCATCGCGACGGCGGCCCGACCCGGCGGTCCTCGCCGGGCGCGGCGACCTGGCCGGGCGGGCTGTTCGCGGTGACGCTCGTGGCGCACGGGTCGGAGTTCGGCTGGAGGACGCCGTGGCGGGACCTGCTGATCGGGTTGCGCCGCCATCCGGACGCGGACGTGCGGGAGGCGGCGTACACGCTCGACATGAGCTGACCAGGCCGGACGTCGCCCTATGCTCGGGGCGTGACGCTTCAGCGGATGGACCACGTCAGCGTCGTGGTGGACGACCTGCCGGCCGCGATCGCCTTCTTCACCGAACTCGGCATGGAGGTGGAGGGCGAGATGCCGGTCGAGGGGGCCTGGGTGGACCGGGTCAACGGCATGGACGGCGTGCGTGTCGACATCGCGATGATGCGCACCCCGGACGGCCACGGCAAGCTCGAACTGACGCGGTTCCGGGCGCCGGCACTCGTCGCCGCCGAACCGCCGGCCGCGCCGCCGAACACGCTCGGCCTGCGGTCAGTCATGTTCGCCGTCGACGACGTCGACGACACGGTGGCCCGGCTGCGGGCCCACGGCGGTGAGCTGATCGGTGAGGTGGCGGACTACGGGGACGTCTACCGGCTGTGCTACCTGCGCGGCCCGGCGGGCGTCATCGTGGCGCTGGCCGAGCAGCTGAGCTGACGCCTACCGCGCGTCGACCGCGGCCAGCACTGTCATCGCCTCGCGTTCGCGTACGGCCAGGTCGGCCAGGACCGCCGACGCGCGGGCCAGGTGGCCGGCGTCGCCGGTCCGCCCGGCGGTGGCGATGTGGTCGGCGACGGCGGTCCACAGCGGCGCGATGTCGGCGTACATCAGCTGCGCCCGGCGCAGGTGGGCGTCGCCGGTGACGGTGGCGGCCTCGGCGAGGAAGTCCCGGTACATGGCGCGGAACAGCGCGCCGCCGGTGCCGCCGCGTTCCATCAGCGTCGCGGCGAGCGGCAGGTCACGTGCCGGGTCGGCGGCGCGGTCCAGCCAGCGGGTCACCCGGGCGGCGGCGGTGGCGATCCCCCGGTGGCCGAGGTTGGCGATCGGCGGGTCGAGGAACGCCCCGGCGTTGGCGCGAACCGCCGCGCGGATCGCCGTGCCCAGGTCCGGCGGACCGCCGGGCGCGGTGAGCGTGTACGACAGGTGGCGCGCGGTCATCGGCCCCCGCGCGGCACGGGCCCGGGCCAGGCTGTCCAGCGTGGTGGTCACCGCGCCGCCCTGCTGGGCGGTGTCGACCAGGTGGGCGTGGGTGTCGTCGTAGCCGTACATCGCGACGGTGTGCCCACCGAAGTGGACCCGGGTGGTGAAGTAGTCCAGGTGGTACGAGTCCAGTTGCAGGCCGACCGGCTGCCCGGCGTCCAGCGCGTCGGTGACGTCGCGCCACGCCTTCGCCGCCGACGTCGTCTCCCGTACCCGAAGGTTCAGGCCGAGGCGGTGGGCGGCGGCGCGGGTCACGCACAGCGGCTTGGTGCGCCCGCCGAGGAACGGCACGTCCATGCTCTTGGCGTCCCAGTAGACGAAGCCGAGCCCCTCGCCGAGGCCGAACAGCATCGGCTCGGAGAGGTCCAGGCCCGCGTGCCGGGTCAGCACGCCGAGCGTGGTGGTCTCGCAGTGCAGTCCGGGGCGCGGCGTCACGTCGTCGAGGATCACGTCGCCTCCTGTTCCGCCGGCTCGGCTGCGGCGTTCGGGGCGGGCGGGGACAGCAGCGGGCGCAACGGCCCGTCGCCGGGGACGCCGGGCATCCGGCGGGCCACCCCGGCGAGCAGGTCGGCGGCCTGGACGCGCGGGTCGTCGCGCGAGTCGGTCATCACCAGCCCGGCCAGCGGCGACGGGCCGGCCGGGTCGCCCGCGGCCAGCGCCGCCTGGAGGCGGCGGAGCCGGTCCTCGGTGAGCGCGCTCTGCTCGTCGTGGATCACCAGCACCCGCCGCCGGCCGGCGCTCCAGTGCAGGACGGTCTCGGCCAGCGCCGGCAGCAGCGGCTCCAGCGGCGGCGGGATCGTCCGGTCGCCCGCGTACAACCGGGCCTGCACCGCTGCCACCCGGGCCGGGTCGAGCGCGTCGAGGACCGCGCCGGCCCGCGTGTCGTCGACGTGGCGCCGCAGCACGTCGCGCGCGGCGAAGAACCGCTCGACGCTACGGTCGTCCGCGCGGTCCCGCCGCTTGGTGCGCAGCATCTCGACCACTGCGGCGAGGAAGGCCGCCCAGTCGGGCCCGGCCGCCCGCCCGGCCCGGTGCAGCGCCGCCGCGGCCGGACGCCGGTCACCGGCGAGGCGGGTGCCCGCCGCGTAGGACGGCTCGGCCAGCAGCAGGTCGACGACCCGGGTGGCGAGGAAGAACTCCTTGTCGACCAGGTGCACGTGGGCCCGGCCGCGTAGCGCCGCCAGGAACCACTGCACCGCCTCGGCGGCTTCGCGGCGGCGCAGGAACTGCCGGGACTTGACCTCGTCGGGCGAGAACCGGAACCCGGACCGCAGCGTACGGATCAGCTCGGCGGCTTCGTCGCGGCCCAGGTCGACGCTGGCGTGGACGATCACCGGGGTGGCCGGGTCGAGCAGGTTGGTGCCGGAGAAGCCGGACTCGTCGCAGGCGATCTCCCGCACCGCGCCGGTCAGCGCCTCGCCGGGTGGCAGCCCGCCCTGAAGCGGCAGCCTCGCACCCGTCGAACCGGCCATGCCGACATGCTCGCCGACCTGGCGCGCCGGGGCCAGCCGATTCGGCGACGCCGGGACGGGAGCAGCGCGGTCGGCGGCGTCGAGCGCCTCCCGGAACGTCTCCCGATCCACGGCGGGACCGTACGCCGCCCCACCGACAAGCTGTCAGCGGCCGTGTCAGCGCCGTGTCAGGGCGGTGGCGGTACGGCCGCCCATGGTGGTCGCATGACGAGTTCAGCGATAGCGGTCTCCGGGCTGCGCAAGGCGTACAAGGACCGGGTGGTGCTCGACGGCATCGACCTGGACGTCCCCGCCGGCACGATCTTCTCCCTCCTCGGCCCGAACGGGGCCGGCAAGACGACTGCCATCAACATCCTGACCACGCTGATCCGCGCCGACGCCGGATCGGTGCGGGTCGCCGGGCACGACGTGGTCACCGAGGCCACGGCGGTACGCGCGGCGATCGGCGTGACCGGGCAGTTCGCGGCGGTGGACGAACTGCTCACCGGGCGGGAGAACCTGCAACTGATGGTCGACCTCGGGCCGCGCAACCGGGTGACCGGCAAGCGGGTCGTCGCCGAACTGCTGGAACGGTTCGACCTGGTCGAGGCCGCCGACAAGCTGGTGTCGACGTACTCCGGGGGCATGCGCCGCAAACTGGACCTCGCGATGACGCTGGTCGGCGAGCCGCGGATCATCTTCCTGGACGAGCCGACGACCGGGCTGGACCCGCGCAGCCGCCGGACCATGTGGTCGATCATCAGGGAGCTGGTCGCCGGCGGCGTGACAGTCTTCCTCACCACCCAGTACCTCGACGAGGCCGACCGCCTCGCCGACCGGATCGCGGTGCTCGACCAGGGCCGGCTGGTCGCCCAGGGCACGCCGGAGGAGCTGAAGCGCCGGATCCCCGGCACGCACGTGCGGTTGCGGTTCGGCATCGGCGCCGAACTCGACGCGGCGGCGCTGGCGCTGCCCGAGGCGGTACGCGACGAGGAGGCGCTGGCCCTGCGCGTGCCCACCGACGGCGGAACCGCCTCGCTGCGCGCCCTGCTCGACCGGCTCGACGCGCACGCGATCAGCGCCGACGACCTGTCCGTCCAGACCCCCGACCTCGACGACGTCTTCCTGGCCCTGACGGGCCGTACCCCGGAGGTGGCCGCCAAATGAGCCGCAACCATTCGGTCGTCATGCTGCGCCGCAACCTGACGCACCTGCGCCGCAACCCGACCTCGGTGTTCAACGCCGTGCTGATGCCGATCATCGTGATGCTGATGTTCGTGTACATGCTCGGCGACGCGTTCTCCGTCGGCGTCGACTACGTCGACTACGCGACGCCGGGCCTGATGCTGCTGGCGGTCTGCTACGGCCTCGGCGGCACCGCGACGTCGGTGAACTCCGACATGACGAAGGGCATCATCAACCGGTTCAAGGTCATGCACGTCTCTCGGGGCGCGGTGCTGACCGGCCACGTCGTCGCCACCGTGCTGACGAACGTCCTCGCGGTAGCGGCCCTGGTCGGGGTGGCGTTCCTGCTCGGCTTCCGCCCGGCCGCCGAGCCGCTGCACTGGCTCGGCGCGGCCGGCGTGGTGGTGCTGCTCAGCGTCGCGGTCAGCTGGTTCACCGTCGCGCTGGGCCTGTTCGCCAAGTCGCCGGAGTCGGCGGGCATGGCCTCCGTGCCGCTGGTCCTGCTGCCATTCTTCAGCAGCGCGATCGTGCCCGCCGACAAGATGGGGCCGGGCCTGCGGCAGTTCGCCGAGTACCAGCCGTTCACGCCGATCATCGAGACGCTGCGCGGCCTGCTCGAGGGCGCGCCGTCGGCCGGCGACGTGATCCCCGCGCTCGCCTGGTGCGCCGGCATCGCTGTGGTCGGCTACCTGTGGGCGCGGTCCACGTTCACGAAGCGAGCGTGACCTCGACCAGTCGCTCCCAGCCGGTCTCCCGGCCCTGCGCGACCGCCTCGGCGAACCCCGCGTCGCCGAGGCGGTCGCGCGCCGCCGCCTCGATCCGGGGCACGTCGGGGTGGGTGCGGTCGGGCTGGCCGCGTACCGCGGTGGCGGCGCCGAGCAGCCGCGCCGCCTGGTCCGGCCGGTCCAGCCGCACCGCCAGGTCCGCGACACCGACGAGCACCTGCGCGGTCAGCGGCGCGTAGCCCCCCTCGCGCGCCGCGCGGCACGCCGCCGCCCGATGGGTACGCGACAGCTCGACGTCCTCGGCCAGGTAACCCAGCAGATCCTGGGTGCCCGCCCGGACACTGGCCAGGTCCGCCTCGTCGCCGAGCAGCGCCGACACGGACCGCAGCTGCGCGTACGCCTCGTCCGCGTCACCGTCGTGGCGGGCCAGGTACGCCCGGACCAGCGCCAGTTCGGCCAGCGCCCCCGGCCAGGCGACCCCGGCGGCGAGCCGGTGCGCCTCGGCCAGCGCGTCGGCGCTCGCCGCCTCGTCGCCGCCCAGCCGGTACAGCCAGGACAGCCGTGCCCGCATCCGGATCACGTCCTCGACGGCGCCGACCTCGGTGACCGCCGTGACCGCCTGCTCGTAGTAGTCGCAGGCGGCGGCGACGTCACCGCGCACGGCGATCAGCTCGGCCAGCTCGCTGAGCGCGAATGAGATCCCGAAGCGTTCGCCCACCGCCCGGAACTCGGCGAGCGCCTGCCGCAGGCACGCCTCCGCCTGCGCCGCCTCCATGCCGAGGATGACCCGCAGCTTGCCCAGGTGCAGCCGGGCCAGCGCGCGTACCCACGGATCCTCGTGGTCGAGCAGCGACTCCCAGGCGGGCAGCAGCGCGTCCGGCTCCCGCAGCATCCGCTCCATCGGCACGACCAGGGCCAGCTCCGGGTGGCCGCCGCGACCCTCCCCGCTCAGCCGGTACGCCTTGTGGATCCACTCGGCCGCGTGCTGCGCGTCGCCCGGCCCGGAACTGAGGAACAGCACCACCAGTCCGTACACCACGGCCCGGGTGTCGTCGGGCACGTCGCCGGGCGCCTCGGTGGCCGCGATGATCAGCTCCATGCCCTCGGTGCGGTGTCCGCCGAGCCACCAGTACCAGCCGGCGCCGGCGGCGAGCCGCATCGCCTCGGGTCCCTCACCCGCGGCGAGCGCGCCACGCATCGCGGCGGTGATGTTGTCGTGTTCGGCGTCCAGCCGGGCGAGCCAGGTGAGCTGGTCGGCGCGGCGCAGCCGCGGCTCGGCGGTCTCGGCCAGCGCGGTGAAGTACGCCAGGTGCGCGCGGCGCGCGGTGTCCGCCTCCCCCGCCTCGGCGAGCCGCTGCGCGGCGTACTCCTTGATCGTGCCGAGCATCCGGTAGCGCGGCGCGACGTCGCCGGCGGCGACCAGCAGCGACTTCTCGGTCAGCGCGGTGAGCAGGTCGAGCACGTCGCCCGGCGCGACGGCACCGCCGGCGCAGACCCGCTCGGCCGCGTCCAGGCCCGCCCCGCCGGAGAACACCGACAGCCGGCGGAGCACCGCGCGTTCGGCGTCGCTGAGCAGTTCCCAGCTCCAGTCGACCATCGCGCGCAACGTCCGGTGCCGGGGCAGGGCGGTCCGGCTGCCGCCGGTGAGCAGCCGGAACCGGTCGTCGAGCCGGGTGGCGAGCTGGTCGACGGACATGGCGCGCAACCGTGCCGCGGCCAGCTCGATGGCCAGCGGCATGCCGTCGAGCGCGCGGCAGATCCGCGCCATGGTCGCCGACGTGTGGCCGTCGTACGCCAGGTCGCGGCGGACGGCGGCGGCCCGGTCCCGCAGCAGGCGCACGGCGGGCGACGACTCGACCTCGGTGGCAGTGGCGTCGCCGCGGGGCAGGCCCAGCGGCGCGACCGGCCACAACGCCTCCCCGGTGATGCCCAGCGGCTCCCGGCTGGTGGCCAGGATCTGCAGCCGCCGGCACTCGCCGAGCAGCCGGTACGCCAGCGTCGCCGCCGCCTCGACGACGTGTTCGCAGTTGTCCAGGATCAGCAGCATCTCCCGGTCCCGGATCGCCGCCACCAGCCGGTCGAGCGGTTCCGCGCTGCCCGCGTCGCCGAGCAGCGCGTCCCGCAGGCCGAGCCCGGAGATCGTCGCCTGCACCACGTCCCCGTCGGCGCTGACGGCCGCGAACTCCACCAGCCACACGCCGTCCGGCAGGTCGCCGGTCAACCGGCGCCCGGTCTCGGTGGCCAGCCTGGTCTTCCCGGAGCCGCCCGGGCCGGTGAGCGTGGTGAGCCGGTGCTCGGCCACCAGCGCACCGACCGCGGCGAGGTCGGCGTCCCGGCCGACGAAGCTGGTCAGCTCGGCGCGCAGGTTGGTCCGGCGGGTGTCCTCCCGGCGTACCGTCTCGCCGCGCAGCAGCGCGACGTGCAGCGCCGACAGTTCCGGTGACGGGTCGGCGCCCAAGGCGTCGGCGAGCGCGTCGGCGGTGCGCCGGTAGACGAGCAGCGCCTCGGTGTCCCGGCCGGCCGCGACGAGCGCGCGCATCAGCGCCATGGCGAGCCGCTCGCGCACCGGATGGGCGGCCACCAGGTCGGTCAGCTCCGGGATCAGGTCGGGCCCGGTCTCCGCGTCGTACCGGTCCTCGGTTGCGGTCAGGCGCAGCCGTTCCAGCCGGGTGGCCGCCGCGTCGAGCGCCGGGCTGTCGGGCAGGCCGATGTCGCGCAGCGCGTCGCCGCGCCACAGCCCGAGCGCCTCGCGCAGCAGCAGTACCCGCTGCGGCCCGTCGCCGTCGCGGGCCCGCAGCAGCAGGCGTTCGAACCGTACGGCGTCGACGGCATCGGGCTCGACGGCGAGCCGGTAGCCGTCGGGCAACCCGTCGACGACGCCCGCCGGCAGCGCCTTGCGCAGCCGGGAGACGAGGCGTTGCAGCGCGTTGGCGGCGTCGGCGGGCGGCTGCTCGCCCCAGATCCAGTCGACGAGCGTCGCCTTCGGGACCACCCGGCCGGGCTGGAGCGCGAGGGCGGCCAGCAGCCCGCGCAGCCGCGCGCCCGGCACGTCGGCCGGGACACCGGCGTCCGTGGTGACCTGGAACGGCCCGAGCAACCCGATCTGCACCCGGCCGATCCTGCCACGCCCGGCGATTCGATCCGGTCCGCCGGGCGCGGGGGTCAGGTGGCCAGGCGCAGGTGCCGGACCCGGCCCGGATCGCCGATCCGGGCCGGGACCACGCTCGCCGGTCAGCGGAAGGCCGCGTGACCGGTGAGCGTCTGCCCGATGATGAGCTGGTGCACCTCGGAGGTGCCCTCGTAGGTGAGCACCGACTCCAGGTTGTTCGCGTGCCGCAGCACCGGGTAGTCGAGCGTGATGCCGGCCGCGCCGAGGATCGTCCGGCACTCGCGGGCGATGGCGATGGCCTCCCGCACGCTGTTGAGCTTGCCCAGGCTGATCTGCCGGTGGTCCAGCGTGCCGGCGTCCTTCAGCGTGCCGATCTGCATCGCCAGCAGCATCCCCTTGCCCAGTTCCAGCGCCATGTCGGCGAGCTTGAGCTGGGTGGCCTGGTACGCGGCGAGCGGCTTGTCGAAGATCTGCCGGCTGCGGGCGTACGCGACAGTGGTCTGCAGGCAGTCGTGCGCGGCGCCGAGCGCGCCGAAGACGATGCCGAAGCGGGCCTCGTTGAGGCAGGTCAGCGGCCCCGACAGGCCGGCCGCGCCGGGCAGCATCGCGTCGGCGGGCAGCCGGACGTCGTCGAGGACCAGCTCTGAGGTCACCGACGCGCGCAGGGAGAGTTTGCGGGTGATCTCCGGCGCGGTGAACCCGGGCGTGCCGGCCGGTACGACGAAGCCGCGGATGCCCTCGTCGGTACGCGCCCACACCACGGCGACGTCCGCGACCGAACCGTTGGTGATCCACATCTTGGTGCCGTTGAGCACCCAGTCGCCGCCGTCGCGGCGGGCCCGGGTGAGCATGCCGGCCGGGTCCGAGCCGAAGTCCGGTTCGGTCAGCCCGAAGCAGCCGATCGCCTCGCCGGCGGCCATCCGGGGCAGCCACTCGCGCTTCTGCTCCTCGGAGCCGAACCGCCAGATCGCGTACATGGCCAGCGAGCCCTGCACCGAGACCAGGGACCGCAGGCCCGAGTCGCCCGCCTCCAGTTCGAAACAGGCCAGGCCGTACGCGACGGCCGAGGTGCCGGCGCAGCCGTAGCCCTCCAGGTGCATCCCGAGCACGCCGAGTTCACCGAGGTCCCGGGCCAGTTCCCGTACCGGCAGCCGGCCCGCCTCGTACCAGCCGGCGATCTCCGGCCGGATCCGCCGGTCCACGAAGCCGCGCACGGCGGCCTGGAGTTCCCGGGTGTCGTCGTCGACGAGCGTGTCCACACCGAAGTAGTCGAGGGCGGACGCGGGGACGGTCAGTGTCACGTACGGGTTCCTTCCAGGTGGGCGAGGACGCCGCGCGCCACGGCGACGGCCATCGCGTCGAGCGCGTCGGTGGTCATCGCCGCCATGTGCGGGGTGGCGAGGACGCGGGGGTGGTGCAGCATCGGGTCGTCGGCGGCGGGCGGTTCGGGCGCGAACACGTCGACCGCGTAGCCGCGCAGCCGGCCGGCGTCGAGCGCGGCGAGCACCGCAGCGCCGTCGACCACGCCGGCCCGCGCGGTGTTGACGAGCAGCGCGTGCGGCCGCATCCGGGCCAGCGCGGCGGCGCCGATCAGGCCGGTGGTCTGCGGCGTCTGGGGCACGTGCAGGCTGACCACGTCCGATTCGGCGAGCAGCCGGTCCAGGTCCACCAGGTGTACGCCGTCCGGCGGCTCGGTGACCGCCACGTCGTACCCGAGGACCGTCATGCCCATCCCGCGGGCGCGGGCGGCGACGCCCCGGCCGATCGCGCCGAGGCCGACGAGTCCCAGCGTGCGGCCGGTGAGCATGGTGCCGGTCAGTCCGGCGGCAACGACCGAGCCGGGCAGTGACCGGCCGGGCGGGAAGCCGCCGGCGGCAAGCGTGGTCACGGCGGGGGTGAGCTGCCGGGCGAGCGCGAGCGCGGCCAGCACGACGAACTCGGCCACCGACTCGGCGTTGGCGCCGGGCGTGCCGACGACGGGGACGCCGAGCCGTTGCGCGGCGGCCAGGTCGATGCCGTCCAGCCCGGCGCCGTGCCGGCCGACGACCTTGAGCCGGGGCGCGGCCTCCAGCATCGCGGCGGTCACCGGTGAGGAGCGCACCACGAGCGCGTCGGCGGTGGCGAGCGGCCCGGCGGCGAGCGCGGCGGGGTCGGTGAGGTGGGCGACGCGTACCTCACCGGCGGCGTGCAGCAGCCGCATCCCGGCCTCGGCGATGGGCTCGGTGAGCAGGATCTGAGGGGACATTGCCGTCCTTACCAGCCGGTGTAGCAGGTCACCGGCACGCTGTAGAAGTCGCGGGCGTAGCCGCCCTGCTCGCGGGGGCCGTGGTTGGACGCCCCGGTGCCGCCGAACGGCAGGTGCAGTTCGGTGCCGGCGGTGGGCAGGTTGACGGTGACGATGCCGGCGCGGGCGTCGCGCTTGAACCGTTCGGCAGCAGACAGGGAGGTGGTGACGATCCCGGCGGACAGCCCGTAGTCGGTGTCGTTGGCCAGCTCGATCGCCTCGTCGAGGTTCTCGGCGCGGATCACGCAGGACACCGGGCCGAAGATCTCCTCCCGGGCCACCCGCATGTCGTTGTGCGCGCCGACGAGCAGGGTGGGCCGCATGAACTGCCCGTCGTGCGTACCGCCGGCCGCCACCGCCGCGCCCTCGTCGCGTCCGATCCGGACGTAGTCGAGGTTCTGGTCGAGCTG
The DNA here is from genome assembly GCF_018070485.1 of Micromonospora sp. C41. Lineage (NCBI taxonomy): Bacteria > Bacillati > Actinomycetota > Actinomycetes > Micromonosporales > Micromonosporaceae > Micromonospora > Micromonospora sp. C41. The sequence continues at coordinate 89,600 of NZ_JAGPXP010000014.1, forward strand.
GCCGGCGCTGACCACCGGGCCGAGCTGGCTGTCCGGGTCTAGCGGGTCGCCGACCCGCAGCGCCTGCGTCGCCTCGGCCAGCGCCGCGACGAACCGGTCGTGGATGCCGGCCGTCACGATCAGCCGGCTGGACGCGGTGCAGCGCTGGCCGGTGCTGAAGAAGCTGCCGTCCAGCGCGCAGCGCACCGCCACGTCCAGGTCGGCGTCGTCGCAGATTACGAGCGGGTTCTTGCCGCCCATCTCCAGCTGGAACCGCTTGTTGCCGTGGGCGATGCAGCGCTGGGCGACGTGCGCGCCGGTGCGGGTGCCGCCGGTGAACGAGATGCCCTGGAGTCCGTCGCTGGTGAGCAGTTCCTCCCCGACCACCGAGCCGGCGCCGACGACCAGGTTGAACACGCCGGGCGGGACACCGGCGTCGGCGATGATCCGGGCGAGCTCCCCGGCGCTGGCGGGTACCAGCTCGGCGGGTTTGAGCACGACGGTGTTGCCGTACGCGAGCGCCGGCGCGACCTTCCACGCCGGAATCGCCAGCGGGTAGTTCCACGGCGTGATGATCCCGACCGCGCCCAGTGGACGGCGGCGGACCTCGGCGTGCACGTTCGGGCGGGTGGAGGCGTAGACCTCACCGGTGGGCTGGAGCAGCTGGTGGGCGTAGTAGCGGAACGTCTGGCCGGCGCGGACGACCTCGCCGCGGGCCTCGACGAGCAGCTTGCCCTCCTCGCGGGCGAGCAGCGTGGCGAGGTCGTCGGCGCGGTCCAGGATGGTGGCGCCGATCCGGTCCAGCATCCGCATCCGGTCGCCGACGGGCAGCTTCGCCCATCCGGGACCGGCCCGGCGGGCCGCTTCGACCGCCGCGCGGGCGGTGTCCCGGTCGGCGACCGCGTACTCGCTGACGACCTCGCCGGGGCGGGCCGGGTTGAGGTTCGGCCGGCGTTCGCCGTCGACCCACTCGCCGTCGACCAGGTTGCGGTGGTACGGAACGGACACGTCTACCGCCCCGCGCCGGCGGCGGCGAGCGGCTCGCCCCGCGGGTCGGTGTTCTCCGGGAAGTGGCAGGCGACCTGGTGCCCGGCGCCGGTGAGCTTCGGCGTCTCGGTCGCGCAGATGTCCTGCGCCTTCCAGCAGCGGGTCCGGAAGCGGCAGCCGGACGGCGGGTTCAGCGGGCTGGGCACGTCACCGCTGAGGATCACCCGCCGGCGCTCGGTCTCGACCAGGGGGTCGGGGATCGGCACCGCCGAGAGCAGGGCCTGGGTGTACGGGTGGCGCGGCCGGTCGTACATGTCCTCGCACTCCCCCACCTCGACGACCGAGCCGAGGTACATCACCGCGATGCGGTCGCAGAGGTGCCGGACGACGGCCAGGTCGTGGGCGATGAACATCATGGTCAGGCCCAGTTCCTCCTGGAGTTCCTCCAGGAGGTTGACGATCTGCGCCTGCACCGAGACGTCGAGCGCGGAGACCGGCTCGTCGGCGACGATGAACTGCGGGTTGCTGACCAGGGCGCGCGCGATGCCCACGCGCTGGCGCTGGCCACCGGAGAACTCGTGCGGGTACCTGTCGTGCCACTTCTCGCTGAGCCCGACCATCTGCATGGTCTGCAGCGCCTTGGCCCGCCGCCCGGCCGCCGGCAGGTCGGAGTGCACGAGCAGCGGCTCCTCGATCAGCTCGCCGACGGTCATCCGGGGGTTCAGCGAGGCGAACGGGTCCTGGAAGATCATCTGCATCTGCCGGCGCATGGCCCGCATCCGCCGCCGGTCCAGCGTGGTCAGTTCGGTGCCGTCGAACGTGACGGTGCCCTGGCTGGGCTTGAGCAGCTGGAGAATGGCGCGGCCGGTGGTGGACTTGCCGCAGCCGGATTCACCGACCACGCCGATGATCTCGCCGCGCCGGACGTCGAGGTCCACGCCGGAGACCGCGCGCAGCCGGGCCGGCAGCATCGAGCCGCGTACCGGCACCTTGAAGTCGACGGCCAGGTCACGCACGCGCAGCAGCGGGTCGGGGGCGGTGTCGGGGGCAGGGGTCGTCATCAGCGCACCTCCGCGCTCTGGTCGGCGAAGCGGTCCTCGGTGGTCAGCCAGCCGCCCTGGTCCGCCGGGCGCATGCCCCAGCAGCGGGTGAGCTGGTCGCGGGCCGGGACGGTGGTCAGGCCGGGCGCCTGGTCCTGGCAGACGTCGCGGGCGTGGACACAGCGCGGCGCGAAGCGGCAGCCGGGTGGGATCTCCGACAGCTCCGGCGGGCGGCCGGCGATCGGGCGCAGCTTGCCGCCGCGGGCCTGGTCGAGGCGGGGCACCGAGCCGAGCAGACCCCAGGTGTACGGCATCTGCGGCTGGTGGAACAGGTCGACGGTCCCGGCGCGCTCGACGATCTGGCCGGCGTACATGACGTTGACGCGTTCGGCCATGCCGGCGACCACGCCGAGGTCGTGCGTGATGAACAGGACCGCGGTGCGCGTCTCCAGGGCCAGTTCCCGCAGCAGGTCCAGCACCTGCGCCTGGATGGTGACGTCGAGCGCGGTGGTGATCTCGTCGGCGAGGATCAGCCGCGGCCGGCAGGAGAGCGCCATGGCGATCATGACGCGCTGGCGCATGCCGCCGGAGAGCTGGTGCGGGTACGAGCTGAGCCGGGTCTCCGCCGCCGGGATCCGCACCATGTCCAGCAGCTCGACCGCCCGCTTGCGCGCGGCCCGGCGGCTCATCCCGAGGTGCAGTTCCAGCGCCTCGGTCATCTGCCGGCCCACGGTCAGCACCGGGTTCAGCGAGGTCATCGGATCCTGGAAGATCATCGAGATGCCCTTGCCGCGCACCGCGCGCAGGTCCCGTGCGGACAGTTTCAGCAGGTCCCGCCCCTCGAAGAGCACCTGGCCACCGGTCACCTGGCCGGCCGGCGGCACGATCAGCCCCATGATGGACTGAGCGGTCGCCGACTTTCCGCAGCCGGACTCGCCGACGAGGGCGACCATCTCCCCTGCGTCGACAGTGAACGACACCCCGTCCACCGCCGTCACCGAGCCCCGCGCGCCGCGGAATTCGGTGCGCAGGTCCCGGACCTCCAACAAGGCCATCGATCCCCCTGAGTTAGACTCCCGAACGCCACCATTCGTCATCCGGGAGTGTTGCACAGACGATGTTCGTCGTCTAGGCTCCCGGCAGCGACGAATTCCGTCACTAAGAGTTGGAGCGAGATGGCATCCAAGAGCTCGATCGAGAAAGATCGCAGCATCATCCGGGAGCTCGTTCAGGATCCACGGCAGACGAACGTCGCGCTGGCGGCGAAGGTCGGCCTCTCCGAGGGATCCGTACGACGCCGGGTGGAACGGCTTGTCACCGAGGGTCAGCTGCAGTTCGCCGCGATTCCCAGCGCCGCCTTCATGGGGCGGCCGGTGCACACGCTGTTCGAGATCCAGAGCGCTCCGGGTGCCACAGAAAGGCTCATCGACAAGCTCGCCGGGATGCCGGAGATCGCGTACGTCTACCACGTGACCGGCCAGTTCGACATCATCGCCGTCGGCTACTTCGCCTCCAGCAACGCCATGCGGCGGTTCTGGACGGAGCGGCTGGGCAACCTCGACGGGGTGATGGAGAGCCGGTCGGTGATGGTGCTACGGGTCGCCAAGCGCGCGCACGAATGGGCGCGCGACATCGCCGTCACGGGGGACGAGGAAGCCGGCTGGGACGCGGAAGCCGACCCCGGCACACCCGGCGCTGACACCTGACCGACCGGAGAAACCCGCAATGCTGCGCATCACGTTGACCCGTCTCTTATCGGTTATTCCAGTCCTTTTCGGGATCTCGGTGATCTCATTCCTGGTCATCCGCATGATCCCCGGCGACGTGATCAGCTCGATCATGGGTCAGGACTTCGGCGACCCCGCGATCGAGGCGGAGATGCGCCGCTACTTCGGGCTCGACATGCCCGTGTACGAGCAGTTCCTGAGGTGGCTCGGCGCCCTGGTCCAGGGCGACTTCGGCACCTCGATGCGCACCGGCCAGCCGGTGCTCGAAGAGATCATGCAGCGCCTTCCGTCCACGCTGCTGCTGGCCGTGTCGGCGCTGCTGGTCTCGATCCTCATCTCCATCCCGCTCGGCGTGCTCAGCGCCACCAAGCGCAACGGACTGCTGGACGCCACCACCCGGGTCGGCTCGCTGGTCGGGCTGTCGCTGCCGAACTTCTGGCTCGGCATCCTGCTGGTGTACGTCTTCTCGGTGTCGCTGGGCTGGCTGCCGTCCCAGGGCGCGGGTGAGGGTGAGGGCTTCTGGGGCACCCTGAAGCACCTCATCCTCCCCGCCGTGACGCTCGGCTCCAGCCTCGCCGCGATCAGCATGCGGATGACCCGCTCCAGCATGCTGGAGGTGCTCAACCAGGACTACGTACGCACCGCCCGGTCCAAGGGCCTCGGCGAGCGCGTGGTCATGACCCGGCACGCGCTGCGCAACTCGCTGATCCCGGTCGTGACGGTGCTGGGCATCCAGGCCGGCGCGCTGCTGGGCGGCACGGTCATCGTCGAGCAGGTGTTCGCCTGGCCGGGCCTGGGGACGATGGTCATCCGCGGCATCTCCCAGCGCGACTACCCGGTCGTCCAGGGCACCCTGCTCTTCCTGGCCTTCTTCTACGTCGTCGTCAACTTCCTCGTAGACCTCATCTACACCTACCTGGATCCGAGGTTGCGCAGTGGTCACTGACACCGCCCCCGACCGCCGCCCCGCCGAGGCGGCGTCCACTCGCCGGACCCCCCGCAGCCTGGAGTTGCTACGCCTGATCTGGCGCGACCGGGTGGGCGCCATCGGCCTGGTCATCGTGGTGCTGATGGTCGGCGCGGCGGCGCTGGCCCCGCTCATCGCCCCGTACGACCCGACCGCCATGTCCAACCAGCGGCTCGCCGCGCCCGGCGGCGACTTCCTGCTCGGCGCCGACGAGGCCGGCCGCGACCTGCTCAGCCGCGCCCTGTACGGCGCACGCACCTCGCTGACGGTCAGCCTGATCGTGGTGACCTGCGCGGGCGCGATCGGCGTCCTGCTCGGACTGCTCGCCGGCTTCTACCGGGGCTTCCTCGACGCGATCATCACCCCGGCCACCGACATCATGTTCGCCTTCCCCACGCTGCTGCTCGCGCTGGCGGTCGTCGCCGCCCGGGGCCCCGGCACCGAGAACCTGATCCTGGCCCTGATCCTCGTGTTCATCCCGAGCTTCGCCCGGGTCGTACGCGGCACGGCGATGTCGGTGCGCCGCGAGCCGTACGTGGAGTCCGGCCAGGCGGTCGGGCTCACCAACGCCCGGCTGATCTTCAAGTACATCCTGCCCAACTCGGTCGCCCCGATCGCGGTGCAGTTCACCACGAGCCTGGCCACCGCCATCCTGGTCGAGGCGTCCCTGGGCTACCTCGGGCTCGGCGTGCAGCCGCCCCAGCCGTCCTGGGGGTCGATGCTCTCCAGCGGCAAGGCGTTCATGGAGATGTCGATCTGGCCGTCGGTCGTCCCCGGCGTCTGCATCATGATCGCGGTGCTGGGCTTCAACCTGCTGGGCGACACCCTCCGCGACGTGCTCGACCCGCGACTGCGCGGCCGTTCCAGCCGCTGACCCCTCGCACCCCCGGCAAGGAGCAACGTGGAAACCATCGACGAACACCTGGTTCGTCAACTGTCGGAATGGTCGGCGGGCGCCGGGGCGCCCGCCGACCCGTCGCCGGACGTCGAGATCGACGCCGGCCTGCTGCTCGACTACTTCGACGCCCAGATCCAGAGCCGCCACCTCGACCTCGCGTTGCGCTGGCTGCAGTCGAAACGGGAGGGTTTCTACACGATCGGATCCAGCGGCCACGAGAGCAACGCCGCCGTCGCGCTGGCGCTGCGACCGACCGATCCGGCGCTGCTGCACTACCGGTCCGGCGGCTTCTACGCCGCCCGGGCCGGGCAGGTCCCCGGCTCCACCCCGATCACCGACGTGCTGCACTCCGCCGCCGCGTCCCGGCGGGACCCGATCTCCGGCGGCCGGCACAAGGTGTTCGGGCACCGGACGCTGAACGTCATCCCGCAGACCTCGACGATCGCCTCGCACCTGCCCCGCGCGATGGGCATGGCGTTCGCGCTGGAGCGGGGCGTCGGCGACACCGGTTACCCGGCCGACGCGGTGGTGGTGTGCAGCTTCGGCGACGCCTCGGCCAACCACTCCACCGCGGCGGGCGCGCTGAACGCCGTCGGGTGGGCCGCCCACCAGGGGCTCGGGATGCCGGTGCTGTTCGTCTGCGAGGACAATGGCATCGGCATCAGCACCCGGTCCCCGCACGGCTGGGTGGACCGGATGCTGTCCGCGCTACCAGCCCTGGACTACACCGCCGTCGACGGCGCCGATCCCGCGCGGCTGCTCGCCGTCGCGGGCGAGGTGGCCGATCGGGTACGCGCCGGACGCCGCCCTGCCGTGCTGCACCTGCGCACGGTCCGGTTCATGGGCCACGCCGGTTCCGACGCCGAGCTGGCGTACCGGTCCCGGTCGGAGATCCTCGCGGACTACGCCCGCGATCCGCTGCTGGCCACGGCGGCGGTGCTGGCCCGGCGCGGCATCCTCGCCCCGGCCGAGAGCCTGGCCCGCTACGAGCAGGCCCGCAAGCTGGTCATGGACCAGGCCGAGGCGATGCTCGGGCGGGTCGAGCGGCTGCCCGACGCGGCTGCGGTGACCGCTCCGCTGACCGAACGCCGGACCGACCGGGTCGGCGCGGCCGCCGGACGGGCCGGCGACGGACGGGACAAGGTGTTCGGCGGCAGGCTCCCCGAGTCGCGCGGACCGCTCACGCTCGCCCAGTCGGTCAACGCCGCGCTGCACGACGCGCTGCTCACCTGGCCGCAGGCGCAGGTCTTCGGCGAGGACGTGGCCCGCAAGGGCGGCGTCTACGGCGCCACCCGCGGGCTGCGCAAGGCGTTCGGCGCGAACCGCGTGTTCGACACGCTGCTGGACGAGCAGACCATCCTCGGGGTGGCGCTCGGCGGCGCGCTGGCCGGCACGCTGCCGATCCCGGAGATCCAGTACCTCGCCTACCTGCACAACGCCGAGGACCAGCTGCGCGGCGAGGCCGCCTCGCTGCGGTTCTTCTCCGACGGGCAGTACGGCAACGGCATGGTGGTCCGGATCGCCGGGCTGGCGTACCAGAAGGGGTTCGGCGGGCACTTCCACAACGACAACTCGGTGGCGGTGCTGCGGGACATCCCCGGCCTGGCGCTGGCCGTCGCCTCCCACCCGGCCACCGCGCCGGCGCTGCTGCGGCAGTGCCTCGCGCTGGCCGAGCAGGAGCAGCGGGTCTGCGTGTTCCTGGAGCCGATCGCGCTCTACCACACCCGTGACCTGCACAGCGACGGCGACGGCGGCTGGCTGGCCCGGTACGCCCCGCCGGACGAGTGGGCGGCCACCGAGGCGCCGCTCGGACAGGTCCGGACCGTACGCGACGGCGACGACCTGGCGCTCGTCACGTTCGGCAACGGCGTGCCGATGAGCCTGCGGGTGGCCGAGACGCTGGCCGCCGAGCGGGGCGCCGGCACCCGCGTCGTGGACCTGCAGTGGCTCGCGCCGCTGCCGGCCGCGAGTATGCTCGCCGCGCTCGACGGCGTACCCCGGGTGCTGGTGGTGGACGAGACCCGCGCCGGCGGCGGCGTCTCCGAGGCGGTGGTGGCCGCCCTGGTTGACGCCGGTTACCCGGGGCGGATCTCCCGCGTCAACAGCGTCGACAGCTACGTCCCGCTGGGCCCGGCGGCCGACCACGTCCTGCTCGGTGAGCACGACGTGCTGACTGCGGCCCGCGCGCTGCTCGACTGACGTACGGCACGACGAAGGCGGCCCACCGGATCGATCCGGTGGGCCGCCTCTCGTTCGGCCGCTCAGTACCCCAGGTCGGGCTGCCGCTTCAGGCCGGCCAGCTGCTCGCCGGCCAGGTAACGCTCCAGGTTGACGCAGAAGTCGGCGTAGAGCCGCTGGAGGTTGCCGGTGCCGCGGAACGACGTGTGCGGGGTGATGGTGGTGTTCGGCAGGTCCCACAGCCGGTGGTCGGCCGGCAGCGGCTCCTCCTCGAACACGTCCAGCACCGCGCCGGCGATCCGGCCGGACCGCATCGCGTCGACCAGGGCGTCCTCCACCACGAGAGCGCCCCGCCCGACGTTCACCAGCACCGCCGACTCCTTCATCGCCGCGAAGTGCTCGGCGTCGAAGAAGTAGCGGTTCTCGGTGGTCAGCGGCATGGCCAGGACCACCGAGTCGGCCTCCGGCAGCACGGCCATGTGCTCGGCGTACGGGATCACCCGGTCGAAGCCCTCGGCCGGAGTGCCGGAGCGGTTCACCCCGATCACGTCGACGCCGAGCGCGCGGGCCCGCCAGGCCACCTCGCCGCCGATGCCGCCGGTGCCGAAGACGAGCATCGTGCTGCCGATGAAGTCCCGGCCGGTGATCCGCACCCACTCCCGGCGCTCCTGCGCCTCCCGGTGCTCCGGGAACGCGCGGAAGCGCATCAGCACCGCGCCGATGGCGTACTCGGCGATCGGCACGTTGTAGGAGTTGGGCGACCGGGTGTAGAGCAGCCCCTCGGCGAGGCGGCGCTGCATCAGCTCGCCGCCCACCCAGTCGAACCCGGCCGCGGTGATCTGCACCCACCGCAGCCGGTCGCACTTGGCCAGCAGCTCGTCGAAGGTGTCCTCGTTCATCGCGCTGCGCAGGATCACCTCGGCGTCGAGCCACTCGTCGCGTACCGGCTCACCGTCCGGTACCGGGCTGAACCGGCACTGCGGGAACCGCTCCCGCAGCTGCGGGAGCAGGTCCGACAGGTTGGGCGTGAGCAGGATGTGCGGTCCCGCGACGGCGCCGGTCACGAGGACTCCTGCGCACGCTTCCGGTTGTTGTACGTCACGCCGCCCTTGGCCCAGTTGTCGTACGACACCTCGTAGAGCAGGACGTGGGTGTTCTCGCGCGGCGAGCCGTACTTGACCAGCACGTCGGTCAGGTCGGCGATCATCGCTTCCTTGGTGGCCTGGTCCCGCTTGCCGATCTCGGCACGGATGATTGCCATCTCAGTTCTCCTTGCTCGTGGTCGCGAAGTCCGGGTTGCGCTCGTACTCGGCCTTGACTGCGAGGTACGCGAAGGCGTGCGTGACGCGGGTCTTCAGCACCCCGTCGAACACCTCACGCGCCTTGTCGACGTCACCGTTGTAGTAGTGCCAGTTACCGAGGCCGTACCCCTGGGTGACGGTCTTGAGGCTGTTGCCGTCGCACATCGCCCACAGCTCGTCCGGGCCGATCTCGCCGGTGTAGAGCTTCATCCGGCCCTCGTAGCCGACCAGGTGCGGCTCGTCGACCAGGTCGACAGTGCGGAACCGGTCGAGCACCTCCTCGGCCTCGGCGGTCCGGCCGAGGCGCCGCAGCGCCATGTACTGCCAGTCCTGCGACGCGACCAGGCCCTCCTGGTGCCGGGACGCCTTCTCCGACTCGGCGAAGCTGGGCAGGCAGCCCTCCAGGTCACCGGCGAGGTACTGGGCGACGCCCAGGTGGTACCAGACGGAGGCGTGCAGCGTGGTGTTGTAGCGGCCGAGGATCTCCGGGTTCGCGGCGGCGTCGGTGTCGCTGAGGTGCTGCGGGCGCACGTCCTCGGGCCGGCCGAGGATCAGGCTGACGACGTCCTTCTCCACCTCCGGCTGGTACATCTCGTACTCGTCCTCGACGCCGGCGAGCTGGTCGGCGGCGGCGCGCAGGTCCGCGATCGCGCCGGCGTAGTCACTGATGGAGATCCGCCGGTGGCCGCGGAAACGCAGCAGGCGCGGGCTGTCCGGTTCCAGTTCGAGTGCCTCGGTGAGCAGCGCCACGGACTCCTCGTGCTTGCCGAGGTAGCCCTTCAGCCGGGCGGCGATGACGTAGCGATGGGTCAGGGGTACGGCCGTCATGGATTGCCTTTCGTCGCGGTGCGGCGGAGGGGACGCCGTGGGCCGGCGTCCCCTCCGCGACTCGTCAGCGGTCGAGCCAGAGGTGCCGGTAGAAGCGGTAGGTCGGCGTGGGGTCACCCCGGTAACCCATGACGTCCTTCTGCACGACGTCGAAGTCGGCGTTCAGGAAGGTCATGGCCACCGGGCCCCGCTCGGCCAGGATCTTCTCGGCCTGCTGGTAGAGCTGGGCGCGCTTGTCCTTGTCCAGCTCGGAGCGGGCCTTGACGATCAGGTCCTCGTACTCCGGGTCGGACCAGTTGCCGTAGTTCAGGCCGCCGCCCTTGAGGAAGCTGGCGGTGAACCGCTCGTCCGGGTCGTAGGTCAGGCCGAAGCCGGACTGGTACATGTCGAAGTCGCCGGACTTCGTCTTGGTGTCGGCGATGGTGGACTCCACCGACTCCAGCGTCACCTTGATGCCGATCTTGGCGAGCTGCTGCTGCTCCACCTCCGCCGAGCGCACCTGGAACGCCGAGGTGGCGATCACCATGAGCTTGGCGTCGAAGCCGTTCGGGTAACCCGCCTCGGCCAGCAGCGCCTTGGCCTTCTCGATGTCGGGCTTGCCGTACACCGGCTCCTTCAGCGCGCCGAAGCGGTCCGGCGGCAGGTAGCCGGCGTTGAGCGCGGTGCCGAAGCCGGAGTTGGCGACGTTCAGGATCTCCTGCCGATCCAGCGCCAGGTAGATGGCCTGCCGGACCTTGACGTTGTCGTACGGCGCCTTCGAGGTGTTCAGCCGCAGGTGCAGCGACAGCGAGCCGGAGCCGCCGTACCACTTGAGCTTCTCGTCGCGCTTGAGCGCGTCGATGAACTCGGGCGCGGGCCGCCACAGGAAGTCGACGGTGCCGCTGCGCACGGCGGCGGCGCGGGCGTTGTCGTCCGGGTTGAACGTGAAGTCCAGCCCGTCCAGGTACGGAACCCCGGACTCCCAGTACTTGTCGTGCTTGTCCAGCTTGATGGCCTGGCCGGTGGTCCGGGCCGCGAGCTTGAACGGCCCGCTGCCGCCGTCGACGCTGCCGTTGAGGTCGCCCTGCTTCTCGACCACGGTCCGGTCGACGATCGACGACGCGGCGGTGGACAGCAGGGTCAGGATGGCGGCGTTGGGCTTGGCCAGCTTCATCACGACGGTACGCTCGTCGGGCGCCTCGACCGAGGTGATGCCCTCGTAGCTGCGGGCGCGCGGCGCCCGGGTGGCCGGGTCCTTGATCCGCTCGATCGAGTACTTCACGTCGGCGGCGGTCACCTTGCGGCCGCTGTGGAAGTACGCGTTGTCGCGCAGCTTGAACGTCACGGTCTGGCCGTCCGCGCTCAGCTCCCACGACTCGGCGATCGCCGGCTTGATCTCGCCCCGGTACGACTGCACGAGCGACTCGTAGATCTGCTCGTTGATGACGAAGGCCGAGGTCTCCGACATCCGGTGCGGGTCGAGTTCGTTGGCGTCCAGCCGGATCATGATCCGCAGGCGGCCACCGGACTTCGGCGTGCCGGCGGCCTGCGTCTCGTCCTCGAGCTTGACGTTGCTGGTGAGGCCGTCGCTGGCGTTGCCACCGGACTTGCCCGACGGCGGCTCGCCGCCTCCGCAGCCGGCCGCGAGCGTCGTCACGACGCCCACCGCCAGCGCTCTCATCAGAATTCGGGTACGCATCAGTCTCCTTGGCAGTGTCACGATTAGCGCTTCATCGCGCGGCCGGCTTCCATGCCTCCCCATAGACCCGAAGCCAGTTGCCGCCGAGGATCTTGATCACGTCCTCCGGCGAGAATCCGCCGGCCAGAAGCGCCTCGGTGATGTTGGGGAAGTCCGCGGCGTCGTCCATGCCGATCGCCCGGCGCTCCTCCCATCCGAAGTCACCGAGCAGGTTCTGGTGCTCCTTCGAGTTCGCCTGCGCGATGCTCTTGAGCTGCGCGATCCGCATCTCCTCGGTCCACGTCTCGTCGTAGTCGGTGGCGACGGCGACGTGGTCGACGCCGGCCACCTCCACCACTCGGCAGACGTGCTCCACGAAGCGGGTCAGGTCCGGACGACGGGACGGGTCCTCCGGGTGGTACAGGAACCCCGACAGGGTGGTGATGCCCATGACGCCGCCCTGCTCGGCGAGGCGCCGCAGGTATCCGTCCGACTTGGCGCGGATGTGCGGCGACAGCGCGTCGCAGAAGGCGTGCGTGACGACGACCGGCTTGTCCGAGGCGTCCATCGCGTCCAGGCCGGTGCGCTCGCCGCTGTGCGAGACGTCGACCAGCACGCCCAGCTCGTTCATCGCCTTGACGAAGGCACGGCCCCGGTGCGTCAGCCCCGAGTCGGTGTCCTCGCCGCAGCCCGCGCCGAGCAGGTTCTGCCGCTGGTAGGTCAGCTGAAGGATGCGGACGCCCAGGTCGTGGAACGTGCCGAGCAGGTCGAGGTCACCCCCGATCATCTCGGTGTCCTGCGGGCCGAGGATGACGGCCTCCTTGCCCTCGGCCTTGGCCCGGTGGATGTCGTCCACGGTCAGGGCGAGCAGCACCTCGTCCGGGTGTGCGTCGATCCACCTGCGGCAGCGGTTGACCTCGCGCAGGGCGGTGACGGTGTCCGCGTACGGCCGGGTGACCGTGTGGTTGACCGCGGTGACGCCTCCTCGCCGGATCCGGTCGAGGTGGGCGTCGCTCAGCTCGATGACCGTGCTTCCGTCCACCACTGTTGCGGCGGCGTGCAGGTCGGCGGCGGAACGAACGGGTTGGGCGGTGGCGGCAGTCTTCACGTCATCTCCAGATCATCGGAAGATGCCGAGACTCTACGAGCCACGCCAGTTGTTGTCCATGAAATCTCAGCAACTCGTCGGTAGACAGCTTTGAAGCGACGAATTTCGTCGTTATAGCTCTAGCAAACCGATCGAGGGTGCCCGTCCGGCGCGAATCCGCCATAGCGCGAGAAGACCCTTATGGAAGACAAATGCGGCATGGTGCACAGTGGACCGGCGCGGGTCACACCGGACACGACAAGCGCCCGGCCGGAGCCGGGCGCTTCGTCGAGAGGTTCGACCTTCACGCGGTGAGCGCGATGTACTTCTCCTCCAGGAACTCCAGGATGCCCTCGGAGCCGCCCTCCCGGCCGAGGCCGCTCTGCTTGACCCCGCCGAACGGGGCGGCCGGGTCGCTGACGACGCCCCGGTTCACGGCCACCATCCCGGCTTCCAGACGCCGGGCGACGGCCATCGCCTCCCGCTCCTCACCGAAGACGTACGCCATCAGACCGTAGACGGTGTCGTTCGCCATCCGGACCGCGTCGTCGACGTGGTCGAAGCGGATCACCGCGGTGACCGGCCCGAAGATCTCTGTCGTGGTAATGGTGGAGCCGTGCACCACACCGGTCAGCAGCGTCGCGTCGTAGAACGCGCCGTGGCCCGCGGACCGTCCGCCGCGCACCACGGTGGCCCCCTGCGCGACGGCGGTCCGGACCAGGTCCGCCACCTTGTCCCGCTCGACAACCGAGACGAGCGCGCCCAGGTCGTTCGCCCGGTCGAGCCCCGGCCCGACCGACACCGCGGCGAGGGCGGCGTCCATCCGGGCGACGAACTCGTCGTGCACCGAGGAATGGACGTAGAAGCGGTTGGCCGCGGTGCAGGCGGACCCGCCGTTGCGCATCTTGGCCAGCAGAGCGCCCTCCACGGCGGTGTCCAGGTCCGCGCTCGGCAGCACGATGAGCGGGGCGTTGCCACCGAGCTCCATCGACGTGCTGACCACGCTGTCCGCGCAGGCGTGCAGCAGCTCACGGCCGACCTCGGTGGAGCCGGTGAAGGAGAGCTTGCGGACCTCGGGACGGTCGATCATCCGCTTCACCAGCGGGCCGGTCGGCACCGGAGTGACCAGGTTGACCACGCCACGCGGCACGCCGGCACGGCGCAGGACCTCCACGACGTAGGCGGCGGTCAGCGGCGTCTCCCGCGCGGGCTTGAGGATGGTCGTGCACCCGGCCGCCAGCGCCGGGCCGAGCTTGCGCGTGGCCATCGCGGCCGGGAAGTTCCACGGCGTGACCAGCAGGGACACGCCGACGGGCTGCCGGTCCACGACGATCCGCTTGTCCCCCGCCGGGGAGAGGCGGTAGTCGCCCGGCACCCGGACGGCCTCCTCGGCGAACCAGCGGAAGAACTCCTTGGCGTAGTTGGCCTCGCCGATCGCGTCCGCCCACGACTTGCCGTTCTCCCGCACCATCAGCTCGGCGAAGACCTCCACCTCGTCGGTGAGGATCTCGTACGCCCGGCGCAGCAGCTCACTGCGCTCGCGCGGCGCGGTCGCGGCCCAGGCGGGCTGGGCCGCCGCCGCGGCGTCCACGGCCGCCATGCAGTCCTGCTCCGTCGCGACGGCGAACCGGGCGATGGTGGAGAGGTCGGCGGGGTCGGTCACGCCGAACCGGCGGCCGTCGGAGCCGGGCCGCCACTGCCCGTCGATGAAGAGGTCCGCGAGCAGGTTCACCTGAGACTCCCATTCGCCAGGGCGCCGTCGTGGGCGCGTTCCAGGATGTCGAGCAGCAGCTCGCGGGACGGGTCCACCGGCGCGGCCGCGATCAGCCGGGTGGACCTGAGCCCCAGCTCGGCGATCTGCGGAAGCTGGCTGCGCGTCAGCCCGATCTCGGCGAGCGTGCGCGGCACGCCGATCTCCTGGTTGATCTCGACCACCCGGGCGAGCGTCCGCGTCGCGGAGGCGTCCGCGGCCGGGACCGCTTCGAGCGCCGCGCCGAGCGCCGCGAGCCGCTCGGCGACCGCCGGCTGCGCCGTCAGCGTGTCGATGACGTACGGGAGCATCAGCCCGGTGCCGAGCCCGTGCGGAGTCTTGGTTAGCGCGCCGATCGGGTACTGCAGGGCGTGGCACAGGTGGGTGCCGGTCGCGCCGAACGCCATCCCGCCGAGCAGCGAGCCCAGCGCCACCTCGTGGCGTGCCCGCCGGTCGCCGGGCCGGTGGACCGCGACCGGCAGCCAGGGGCCCAGACGCGCCGCCGCCTGCAACGCGACCGACTCACTCAGCACGTTGCGTCCGGTGAACACCGGGAGCACGCCCGACCAGTCGAGGTCGACCGGCCGGGCCGTGAACGACTCGACCGCGTGCACCAGCGCGTCGATGCCGGACCAGGCGGTCACCGTCGCGGGTGTCCCGAGCGTGAACTCCGGGTCGACCACGGCGGCCGACGGCACCAGAAAAGGGCTGGAGATGCCCACCTTGAGCTCGCGGTCGGGGTCGGACACGACCGCGACGGGTGTCACCTCCGACCCGGTGCCCGCGGTCGTCGGCACCGCCACCAGCGGCACGATCGGCCCGGGCACGAGGTTCTCGCCGTAGTAGCGGTGCGCCGGCCCGCCGTAGGCCGACAGCAGCGCGATCAGTTTGGCGGCGTCGAGCGCGCTGCCGCCGCCGATCGCCAGGACCACCTCCGCGCGGTAGTCGCGGGCGGTCGCGACCGCGGCGTCGAGGGTGTCGACCGGGAGTTCCGGCGTGATGTCGGAGTGGACCAGCACGTCCAGCCCGGCCCCGGTCAGGGCGTCCACCGTCTCGCGGAAGATCGGCGTCCGCACCAGGAACGGGTCGACCACGGCGAGTACGCGCCGGCCGTGCACCCGGACGACCTCCGGCAGGTGCCGGCGGGCGCCGTACCCGAAGTGGATCCGTGGCGGAAGGCGGAGCGTGCCGACGGCGGCGGAGCGGAGGTCGTCGCCGTCGCCGGTCGGCGCGGTCACCGCGGTCTCGTCAGGCACTGAAGCCACCGTCCACCGGGAGCACCGCCCCGCTGATGTGGCTGGCCCGGTCGCTCAGCAGGAACGACGCCGTCGCGCCGACCTCCGTCCCGGTGCCCGCCTTGCGCAGTGGGGTCGCCGCGATCCGGGCCTCGACCCCGCCGGGAATCGCCAGCCGGGTCTGGGCCAGCATCGGCGTCTCGGTGGGGCCGGGCGCGATCACGTTCACCCGGATCCCGAGCGGGCCGAAGTCGTGCGCGGCGGTGCGGGTCAGCCCGATGACCGCGTGCTTGGTCGCCTGGTACGCGCCCAGGCCGGAGCTGCCGCGCAGTCCGCCGATGCTGCTCACGTTGACGATCGAGCCGGCGCCCCGGCCGAGCATGACCCGCACCTGCTCGCGGACGCACAACCAGGTGCCCTTGACGTTCACCGCCATGATCCGGTCGAAGTCCTCCTCGGGGACCTGGTCCAGGCGGCCGCCCTGTGTCATCGCGGCGTTGTTGAAGGCGCCGTCGAGCCGGCCGAACCGCTCGACGGTCCGGTCCACGACGCGGGCGACGTCGCGGGCGACGGAGATGTCGCCGGTGACGTGGTCGACGTCGTGCCCGGCCGAGGCGAGTTCCAGGGCGATCTTCTCCAGTGGCCCCTCGGAGCGGGCGACGAGCATCAGCGAGGCGCCGTCGGCGGCGAACACCCGGGCGGCGTCGGCGCCGATGCCCGCGCTGGCGCCGACGACGAGGACGACCTTGCCCGCCAACGGGAGGGGGCGGTTCTGCGGGTCCGGCATGGCTTCTCTATCCCTCTTCTCGACGGCTGCCGGTGAGCAGCAAATGTTCGGATAGCGCAACCGAAGTTCATATTACGGAGCGCGGTCTCGTGTGTCCACAGGCGTCGTGACGGCGGAGCGCCCCTCCCGACCGGAGTCGGAAGAGGCGCTCCCCCACTGACGGCGCGGTGTCGCCCGGGTCAGCCCAGGTCCACTCCGTCGACCTGCGGGCCGAGCGGCGGCTGCTGCCAGCCGTGCTCGGTCATCCGCCAGTCCGGCCGCACCTCGCACGGCGCGCACTGCGGCCAGTAGAACTGCGGCTCGCGCCCGCTGACCGGGTTCTTGTAGTGGAACCACATCGGCACGATCCCGGGCCACGCGATGTAACCGGGGGAACCGCCCTGGAACCCGCGCGAGCGCTCACCCATGCTGCTGAGCAGCACGTCCGGCGGGTACCGGGTCACCAGCGTGCTGGGTGCCGGGTCCGGCAGCTCCGGGTTGCGCGGGTTCGCCGCGGCCCAGCCGCCGGCCCAGTTCGTCGACTGCCAGTAGAACTCGTCGATGGTCAGGCTCCAGATGCGCCAGATGCCGTTCTCGAGCACGAACTCGTCGTTGTACATCGCGCCGTTGAACGCGCCGGCGTTGGTCCTCGACGTCCGCGGCTGGAGCAGGCGGGCGCGCATCGTCGCCGACCGTCCGTCCTCGGACACGAGGATCACCGGTTGCGGCCGCCAGTGGTACGAGATGCTGGCGCGCATCGTCGACGGGTTGGTTCCGTAGACCGTCACCCCGGCCTGCCGGATCCGCTCCGGGCCCTGGAAGTAGCCGGCGAACGGCGACAGCTTGTGGCCGAACTCGGCGTGGATCTGCGCCATGTCGTAGATCCGGAGGTCGTCCAGGTAGGCGGTGTACGCCATCGAGACGTTCTCCGCCCCGTCGAACGCCAGCGACCGGGCCAGCCGGCGGTCGAGGTCGGCCAGGTTCCGGTTCGACGACGCCGCGCCGCCGGCGTTCTTCTGGCTGCGCGCCTGCACGTCGAGGAAGGCCGGCACCCGGGTCGGCGCCGGCGCGATGCCGCCGTCACCCCAGCCGGTGGAGTACGGGGCTATCACCAGCGGCGTGATGTTCATGTCCTTGAGCTTCCACAGCCCGCCCTGCTTGACGAAGTGGTTGTGGAACACGGAGATCTCCCACGACGCCTCGCGGGTGTTGGCGTCGCCGACCATGGCGAACTCGATGCCCCGGGCGGTCGCCTGCGTGCCGCTGGTGTGCACGTCGACGATCGTGTCGAACTGGATACGCTCGTTGAGGATGCCCTGGCTGAGGTTCTCCGGGCCCATGCGCTCCATGGCCTGGCGGACGCCGGCGGCGCCCCGGAACGTGCCCACGTTGTCGATGGTCACCGTGGCGCCGTTGGCGAACAGGTCGACCACGTCGGACCACATCCGCCGGTCGACGTAGTAGCCGTAGGCGTGCTGGAGGTTGCGGACCGAGTCCTCGCTGTTGAGCTTGTCGATGCGGGCCGCCACCTTGTTGACGGTCGTGCCGGCCGGCGGCGCCGGACCGACCGGCTCCGGGATCGGCACGCCCGCCTCGTCCGGAGTGAAGTGGTACGGGACGATCGGCAGCAGCTCGAGGTCCTTGTTGCGCCAGCCGGTGGCGTAGTCCCCCTCGTACTGCGGGTAGTAGTGCAGCAGGGAGATCCGCCAGCGGCCGTTCTCGAACACGTACTCGTTCTCGTAGATGCCGCCCTCGATCCGGGCCGCGCCCGCGCCGTCACCGAGGAAGCGGAAGCCGTTCCAGCGCGCCTTCGCGGACAGGCCGTCGACGGAGAGGTTCACCAGCGGCTGGTCGACGATCACGGTGTGCAGGGATCCCGGGTTGATGCCGTTCATCGCGCCGGCGTCGGCCTCCAGCCAGTCGCGGATCGCGGCGCGGCCGGTGACCGTCTCGTCGCCCCAGCGGAAGGTCGCGTCGGCGCTGAACAGCGCCGCCATGTCCGACCATCTGCCGTACTGCGCCAGGTGCGCGTACGTGCGCTGCACGTCCTTGACCTCGCGCAGCGACTCGACGCGGACCAGGTCCCGGGCGAGGGAGTTCAGGGTGATCGTCGGGGTGGTGGCCGCGGCCGGGGGCGCCTGGAGGGCGACCATGCCGGCGGCGACCAGCAGCAGTGCGGAGGCTGTCGCGGTCAGCCGTCTTGTCAGACGTCTCATCTTCACATCCCTGTCCGTTGCTGGCGTATGTGGAATCCCCGTGGTCGGCGGGCGGCCGTGGAGGTCACGACCGGAGGCAGTTGCCGGAAACGTACGGGACATGTTCGCAGGGCGCAAGAGCTATTACGCCAGATGAACTTTGCCCAACCCGCACCATCTCGCCACCGGCTGGGGACACCGGAGTGCGGCAGGCGCGCGGAGGCGCCCCTCCCCGCCGGATGCGGGAAGAGGCGCCTCGGGACGGTCGCGACGGCCGGGCCGCCGTCACTGACGGATCAGCCCACCTCCAGCCCGTCGATCTGCGGTCCGGTCGGCGGCAGCTGGTAGCCGTACCGCGTCATGCTCCAGTCCGGCCGCACCTCGCAGGGCGCGCAGTCGTACCAGAAGTGCGGCGGCACCCGCCCGCTCACCGGGTTGCGGTAGTGGAACCACATCGGCACGATGTCCGGCCACTGGATGTATCCGGGACTGCCGCCGCGGAAGCCGCGGGACCGCTCGCCCAGCGCGCTGTGCAGGACATCCGGCGGGTAGGTGTTCACCAGGTTGCTCGGCGGCGGGTCGGGCAGGCTCGGGTCACGCGGGGCCACGCCACCCCAGCCCTGGGCCCAGTTCGGCGACTGCCAGTAGAACTCGTCGATGTCCAGGCTCCAGATCCGCCAGATGCCGTCCTCCAGCACGAACTGGTCGTTGTACATCGCGCCGTTGATGTACCCGGCGTTGACGGTCGAGGCGTTGACGTGCATGAGCCGGGCCCGGACCGACGCCGACCGGCCGTCGTGCGAGACGTCGATGACCGGCTGCGGCCGCCAGTGCAGCACCAGGAAGGACTTCTGCGTCGGCGGTGGCGTGTTGCCGTACGTCGAGACCACCGAGCCGAGAATCCGTTCGCGCGTCACGTTCCAGCCGGCGAACGGGGACAGCTTGTGGCCGTTCACCGCGTGCACGGCCGCCATCTCCGGCCACCTGCTGTCGTCGATGTAGTAGCTGTAGGCCGCCGAGACGTTCTCCGCTCCGTCGAACGCGACCGAGCGGTTCAGCCTCCGCTGGAGGTCGGCCAGGTCCGCCTTCGGGCCCTTCGGCGCGCCGGCCGCCTTGCCGGGCTTCGGCGCCGGGGTACGCCCGGCCACGTCGAGGAACTTCGGCGGCTTGACGGAGGCGACCGGGCCGGTCCCGCCGTCGCCCCAGCCGGTGCTGTAGGGCGCCGTGACCAGCGGCGTCAGGTGCATCTCCTTGAGCTTCCACAGGCCACCCTGCTTGACGAAGCGGTTCGTGAAGACGGAGAACTGCCACGAGGCGCCGCCGGCGTCGTTGAGCATGCCGACCTCGATGCCCCGGGTGGTCGCCTTCTTGCCGTTGTCCTCCACGTCGACGATCGTGTCGAACAGCGGCCGGTCGTTGAGCACGCCCTGCGTCAGGCCCTCCGGCCCCATCCGCTCCATCGCCTGGCGGACACCGGCGGCGTTGCGGAACACGCCCACGCCGTCGATGGTGACCTTCGCGCCGTCGGTGAACAGGTCGACCACGTCGCTCCACATCCGGCGGTCGACGTAGTAGCCGTACGCGTGCTGCAGGTTGCGCACCGAGTCCTCGTCGTTGAGCGCGGTGATGCGGTCGGCCAGCTCCTTCGCGTTGAACCGGGTCTTCGGCGCGGGCCCGGTCGCCGCCGGGATCGGCACGCCGGCCACGTCGGGCGTGAAGTGGTACGGCACCACCGGCACCGGCTGGCGGTTGATGGTCCGGAAGCCGGTGGCGTAGTCGCCCTCGTAGAGCGGGTAGTAGCGCAGCAGCGAGATCTTCCACTCGCCGTTCTCCAGCACGTACTCGTTCTGGTAGATGCCGCCGTCGATGCGCGCCGCGCCGGCCCCGTCACCGAGGAAGCGGATCCCGGACCAGCGGCCCTTCGCGGTACGGCCGTCCGGCGACAGGTTGACAAGCGGCTGGTCGATCACCGTGGTGTGCAGCGCGCCCGGCCGGGCGCCGTTCATGTCCCCGGCCTCCGCCGCGAGCCATCCCTTGATGGCGTGGTGGCCGCTCACCACCTGACTTCCCCACTGCAGCGTGCCGTTCGCGCTGAACAGCTTCGCCATGTCCGCCCAGCGCCCGAACTGGGCCAGGTGGGCGTACGACCGCTGCACGTCCTTGACCTCGCGCAGCGACTCGACCCGTTCGACGTCCCGGGCCAGCGAGTCGATGCTCACCGGCGCGTTTCCGCTCGCCGCCGCGTGCGGCGCCCGTACCGCGATGTTCACGCCGACCACCAGCAGGAGCCCGGTCGCCGCCGCCGTCAGCCGTCTTGTCAGAGGTTTCATCGTCACATCCCTGTCCGTAGATGCCGTGCGAAGAGCTCTGGCATCGCCAGGTCCGGCCGGAGGGCGATGCGAGGAACGTACGTGACGTGTTCACCTACCGCAAGAAGCATTCCGGCATACGAACTTCCAGCCGCCCAGCGGGCCCCTGACGCCGTCGATCATGAAGTTGACCGCGATTTTCGCCCGTTTTCTCCCGGCCAACTTCATGATCAGCGCGTGGGTCCTCGCGCGCGGGGTGGGTGGCGCGCGCCGGGGTGCCGGTGATCAAGGAGTTAGGGGTGCGGGACCGGGCGGATCTGGACACAAAGTCCTTGGTCAACGAGTGGGGCGGCCGGAGAGCGCGGGCGGGGCGGGGAAGATCGGGCCCGTTACTCGTCTGCCGTCGGCGCGCTGTCTGCGGGGGCGCCGAGCTCGCTGGTCAGGGTGGTGGCGGTCGCCACCAGCAGCTCGATGGCGGCGGACAGCTCGGCGATGTCGCCGGCGCCGAGGAGTGCGACAGTGGCGCACAGCCCCTTCTCGTCGAAGACCGGGGCGGCCACCGCGAACAGGCCGCCGCTGTGCCGGGCCACGCTGTAGCCCTGCCGGCGTGCGGCGTAGACCTCGGAGTCCAGCCGGGCGCGCTCGGCCGGGGACATGCCGGCGGCCACCAGGTCCATCACGGCCTCGTCGGCGTACGCGAGGTACACGTGCGTCTGCGCGGCGCTCGCGTCGAGCTTGGTGCCGGGATGCACGGTGACCACGACCTGGCGGCTGGTGTCCTCCTCGACCAGGGTCACCACCGGCCCCTGGGCGCCACGGACGCTGAGCACCGCCGTCATTCGCGCGTCGGTGCTCAGCTTCCGCAGGTGGGGCCCGGCGATCTCGACGATCCGCTGGCGTCCCAGCGCCCGAATTCCCAGTTCCAGCATCAGTCCGCCGAGGGCGAACGTCCCGCGGCGCGTCCCCCGTTCGAGAATGCCGGCGGCAGTCATCGACGCGCAGTATCGGTAGGCGGTGGTGCGGTTCAGACCCGTCCGTTCGGCGACGTCCGCGGCCGTGAGCTCGACGACCCGGGGACCGAAGAGCGCGCAGATCTGTCCCACGCGCGCGACCGCCCGGATGTCCGAGTTCGAGGCTTCGTTCGGATCAAAGTTCGCCACCCCCGAAGCGTAGTTCACATGACGGACGAATCGCTACCGGGGGGTCACCTCAGCCGGCAAGCCAGTTGGTGAGCTTGGCGGTGACCTCGTTGAAGTTGTCGGCGTACCACTGGACGTCCTGCAGCACGGTCTTGCCGGTGTTGGCGTCGCCGTAGACTTCGACCTTCTTCGCGTTCTCCGACAGGTTCGGCTTGGCGGCGAGGTTCACCGGCGCGGTGCCGAGCGCCTCGGAGATGCCGGCCACCGCCTCCGGGCTGACCACCGTGGACAGGAACCGCTCCGCGGCCACCTTCTTCGGCGACCCCTTCGGCACGGCGAAGCAGTTGATCGAGGCCACCGTCACGTCCCACACCACTGTGATGTCCGCGCCCTCGTCCATCAGCGGCACGAGCCGCGCGTCGGCGAGCAGGAACATGTCGACCTGCTTGGAGCCGACCGCCTGCTGGAGCGCGCCGACGTTCGGGGCGAACGTGGTCACCTTGCGGATCGTGTTGAGCTTCTTCAGCGAGCGGTCGACGTCGAGCGGGTAGAGCGCGTCCGGCGCCACACCGTCGGCGAGCAGCGGGTATTCGAGGATGCCGTTCTGCAGGTTGGTCAGGATCCCGCGCTGGCCGGGGAAGTTCTGGACGTCGAAGAAGTCCTTGATGGTCTTGGGCGCCTTGCTCGGGTCCGGGAACGCCTCGGTGCGGTAGGCGAAGGGCGAGGCGTTGATGAAGTTGCCGATGTAGCACTTGCCGATCGTGCCCTCGGCCAGGTTGCTCTTGTCGACGCCGGAGAAGTCGAGCGGCTCGAACAGCGTCCCGCAGTTCTGGGTCGCGGCGGCCGGCGCGGTCGCGACCACGTCCCAGAGCACCGCCCCGCTCTCGACCTGGGCCTTCACCTGCGCCACGTCGGGCGGCGAGGTGTTGGTGAAGGTCACGTTCGGGTGCGCCTTGGTGTACGGCTCCTGGTAGTGCTTGATCATCGCGTCCTGGCCGACACCGCCGTAGGCGACGAACGTGAGCTTGACGTCCCCCTCGGGGTCCACCGCGGCGGCCGGCTCGTCTCCGCCGCAGGCGGCGGTCATCGACACGACTGCGGTCGCCACGAGGACCGCGAGGACGCGGGATGTTCTCAACACCATGTCACTTCCTTCGGCTATGGCCCGCGAACGCGGGCGTACTGTTCGGAATATGGATTGGTGCTTCGTATAGTGAACAGTAGCGAGGGCGTAACGTGCCCAACAAGAGCGTGGAACCTGTTCGTTACCAAAGAGCGCGGTCGAATGTGCGTATGGTGAACGAGCTACCCCGCGACGACGCGCTGCCGGTCGACTCGCCACCAGGCGACCACGGGCTGGCCGATCCGCAGGTCGCTCTCCAGCGCGTCCAGCCGGGCGCGGCCCATCACGTCGCCCGCGCCCCCGAGCGACAGCATGGCGGTCCGGTACGCCCCCATGTACTCGATGTCGCGGACGATCGCCGCCGCGCAGTTCGCGTCCGGCGGAACCGCGTCCCGGTCGGCCGCGATCCGGACGTCCTCCGGCCGTACCACCAGGGCGGCCGGGCGGCCCTCACGCACCAGGCCCGACACGGTACGGCCGTCGACCGACCACACCTCGCCCTCCCAGACCGCCGTCGTACCGGTCACCTGCGACAGCGTGAAGACCGTCGAGTCGCCGAGGAACCGCGCGGTGAACAGCGTCTCCGGCGACCGGTAGAGCGCCTCGGGGCGGCCCAGCTGCTCGATCCGCCCGTCGTTGAAGAGCGCGATCCGGTCGGACAGGTTCATCGCCTCCTCCTGGTCGTGGGTGACGAAGACGAACGTCGAGCCGACCTCCCGGTGGATACGGCGGATCTCCAGTTGCAGCGTGGCGCGCAGGTTGCGGTCCAGCGCGCCGAGCGGCTCGTCCAGCAGCAGCGCGGTCGGGCCGAAGACGATGGCCCGGGCCAGCGCGACCCGCTGCTGCTGCCCACCGGACAGCTGCGCCGGGTAGTGCCCGTCCCGGCCGGTCAGCTGGACGAGTTCGAGCACCTCCGCGACCTTGCGCGCGATGTCCGGCTTGGACATGCGGCGTTCCCGCAGCGGATAGGCGACGTTCTGGGCGACTGTCATGTGCGGGAAGAGCGCGTAGTTCTGGAAGAGCATGCCGAGGTTGCGCTTGTGCGGTGGCAGCCGGCTCACGTCCACGCCGTCGAACGAGATGGCGCCGGTGGTGAGCGTCTCGAACCCGGCGATGAGGTTGAGCGTGGTGGTCTTGCCCGAGCCGCTGGGCCCGAGCAGGGTCATGAACTCGCCCGGCTCGATGGTCAGTGAGACGTCGTCGACGGCCGGATGGGTCAGTCCGTAGTCCTTCGTCACGTTGCTGAGCCGGATCTGGGTCCCGGCCCGGGTGGACGCCGGCACGGGCTCGGCCGTGCGGAACGTGGATGCGGACATGATGCTCCTATCGGCTCTTTCGGTTGCCCACGAACAGCACGAGGCAGATGACGGTGACCGCGACGACGACCAGGCTCGACGACGCGGCGATGGTGGGGTCGATCTCGACGGTGACGCTGTTGTACATCTGCACCGGCAGCGTCTGGAACGTCGGCGCGCGGAGGAACAGCGCGATCACCACCTCGTCGAACGAGGTGACGAACGCGAAGATGGCGCCGGTGACGATCCCCCGGCTGATCAGCGGCATGGTCACGAACAGGAAGGTCCGGATCGGCGTCGCGCCCAGCGACGCCGACGCCCGCAGCAGCTTCGGGTCGAAGCCGCTGAGCGCGCTCGTCACCGACACCAGCACGAACGGCACGCCGATCGCGGCATGGGCGAGGACGTACCCGCTCAGCGTGCCGACGAGGTGCCACTTCAGGAACGAGATGTAGACCGCGACCGCGATCACGATCGACGGCGTGACGATAGAGACCATCAGCAACGTCCGGGCGAGCCGCGCGAGCCGCCCGGTCAGGCTGTGCAGGCCGATGGCGGCGGCGGTGCCGACCACTGTGGCGAGCGACGCGGCGAGCACGCCGACAAGCACCGAGGTACGCAACGACGCGAGCCAGGTCGGGTCGGTGAAGAAGTTCTCGTACAGCTTGAGCGAGAAGCCGGTGGGCGGGAACTGGAACGTCGACGCCGTGCTGAAGCTCATCGGGATGACGAACAGGGTCGGCAGGATGAAGTACAGCGCCACCAGGGCGCCGACGAGCTTGAGCCACCAGGGGATCGGGTCCACGGAGGTGGCGCGGCGGCGCCGACGGGCCGGGGCGGGTCGCCTCTGCGTACCCGGAGGGTTGTCGGTCTTCGTCGCGGTCATGGCTGGTCCTTCGTCCTGGCGGCGGCGACCACGCCGATCGCCGAGATGGTTCCGCCGAGGCGGTTCGCCCAGGCGACTAGCACGAGGGTGACGACGAGCACGAGCATCCCCAGCGCGCCCGCGCCCGAGAAGTCGAGCAGCAGGGTGGTGCGCTGGCCGAGCAGCTGCGCGACGAGGGACTGCTGTGGCGACCCGAGCAGGGCCGGCGTGACGTAGAAGCCGAGGCTCAGGGTGAACACGAGGATCAGGCCCGCGACCACGCCGGCGCGCGACAGCGGCCAGTAGATCTTCCAGAACGCGACCAGCGGGTGGGAGCCGAGGCCGCGCGCGGCCAGCAGGAGCCGGCGGTCGATGCCGGACAGCGCGCTGAACAACGGCAGCACCATGAACGGGAGCAGCACCTGGCTCATCGCGACCGTCACGCCGGCCACCGTCCCGTACAGCACGACGTCCAGGCCGAACAGCTCGAAGAAGGAGTGCACCGGTCCGTTGCGTTGCAGGATGACGATCCAGGCGTAGTTGCGGGCCATGACCGACGTCCAGAACGGGATCAGCACGATGATCAGCAGGACGCCGCGCATGCGCGGCCCGACGCGGGTCATCAGGTAGGCGTACGGGTAGCCGAGCAGGAAGGCGATGACGGTGACCGCGGCCGCGGTCAGCGCGGTGCGGACGAGCACCCGCATCGTCACCCCGTCGGTGAACAGCGACTCGTAGTGCCGCAGGGTCCAGTCGCCGTTGCCGACGCTGCGCAGGAAGCTGTTCCCGAGCGGCACGAGCAGGATCCAGGCGAGCAGGGTGAGCGCCGGCACGAGGAGCAGCCACTGCGGACGCGGCCGGAGCCGCCGTAGGAGACCTGGCATGTCTGTTTCCGCCTTCCGCCCGGCGTCCCGGGCTCGCCTTTCATGCATGGCTGGTCGCGATCATGGAGCCCAGGGTCTCGGCCGCCTGTTCCAGCGCGGCGACGCGCGCCGAGGACCGCTCCGCGGGGTTGAGCATCTCGGTCGTGCCGAGCAGGCCCATCGCGGCCTGCACGTCGTAGGTGGCGAAGATCGGCACCGCCACCGAGGCCAGACCGGCCCGATCCAGGTCCGCCCAGGCGATCCGGTGGCGCCGTACCCGGGCCAGCGCCTGCCGCTCCACCGCCGCCTCGGCCGGGGTGAGGCTCGCGTGGGCCCGGGTCACGGTGGCCGGGTCGGCCTGGAAGGCGAGCAGAACGCGGGTCTGCGCGGCCTTGAGTTCCAGCACCGTCCCGATCCGGGCCGTCAGCACGATGGTGCCCTGGTGCGGCTCCTCGACGAGCGTCACCACCGCGCCGGAACGGCCGAGGAAGCTGAGCACTGTGGTGAGGCCGGTCGTGTCCGAGAGCTGCCGCATGATCGCCGGCGCCAGCGTGAGGAGCTGCTGGCGGACCGAGACGAGGGCGAAGAGCTGGTCGAGCAGCGGGCCGGGGCCGAACGACGCGCTCAGGAAGCCGGCCCGTTGCAGGGACTGGAGATAGCGGTGCGCGGTCGTGCGGTTGAGGCCGAGGCGCTCGGCCACCAGGCCGGGGGCGAGACTCCGGGTGTGCTGATCGAGTAGCGCGAGGACGTTCGCCGCCCGGTCGATGGACTGGATCATGGTGCGATCCGTCTCCACCGTCGCCGGCCCGGGGCCGGTTCGCTGGGGGTCAGGATCGGCGCTCATCGTCACCTCCTTACCGGACGCATCCATTTCCAGGGCCCGGTCCAGGGCAAGCGAAAGTTCGCATGCGGGCAAAGGCATGCACGATGCGAACGACGGCTCTTCCGTTCGACGCCTCGACGAGCACGCCGACGAGGCGCTGGCGCTGGGCGGATCCGGCACGACCGATGGTTGGCCCGAGATCGGGCGTTCGTTTTGCGAGCTCCCGCTTTCGGTATGCGGACGATAACCGGTAACCCGCACGCAACACAATGGTCCTTTCGCGGGCCTGGCGCAGCTGTTACGCCGCTCGGCCACCCATGGACACGACCGATGCTCGTCCGTATGCTGAACGCCAAGTTCATGGGACGAACAGGAGGAGTCGATGGGCGTCTCGAAAGGTCACCAGCCGGTCCCGCCAGGGCTGTTGAAGGTCCTGGATGGCACGGTTGACCTGCACTGCCACTCCGGCCCGAGCCCGTTCCCGCGGCGGATCAACCACGTCGAGGCGTCGTACGACGCCGCGCGCATCGGCGTGCGGGCGCTGCTGGTGAAGTCGCACCACCACAACACCGTCATGGACCTGCTGGCCATGGGGCCCTGGCTGAAGGAGGCGCCGACGCCGGTCTACGGGGGCGTCGCGCTGAACTCCGAGGTCGGCGGCATCAACCCGTCGGCCGTCGCGATGAGCCTGCGGATGGGCGGCCGGTGCGTCTGGGCGCCCACCGTGTCCGCGCGCCAGCACATCGAGCACCACAGCCACGAGCACGGGTTCCCGACCTCGGGCCTGGACCTGCTGGAGAGCGAGGTCTCGGTCTTCGACGACAGCGGGTCCGTCTCCGCGCAGACCGAGCAGGT
The DNA here is from genome assembly GCF_018070485.1 of Micromonospora sp. C41. Lineage (NCBI taxonomy): Bacteria > Bacillati > Actinomycetota > Actinomycetes > Micromonosporales > Micromonosporaceae > Micromonospora > Micromonospora sp. C41. The sequence continues at coordinate 117,467 of NZ_JAGPXP010000014.1, forward strand.
CGTCGAGGTCGTCGCGGACGCCGACGCGCTGCTGACCGGCGGCCACCTCGACGCCGACTCGATGAAGGCGCTGTTCACGGTCGCCGTCGACAAGGGCGTGCGCCGGCTTCTCGTCCAGCACCCCGACTTCATCGTGGGCGCCTCGGACGGCGACATCGAGGAGCTGCTGCGGATGGGGGCGTACGTCGAGCACGAGATCGCGATGTACCACCCCGGCGTCCCGAAGCCGGGCTGGCCGATCGAGCAGCTGGTGCGCTGGATCGAGCGCGTCGGGCCGGAACGGACCACCATCGGCTCGGACCTGGGCCAGCAGGGCAACCCGCTGCCGGTCGACGGCTACATCTACCTCGTGCAGCGCCTGCTCGACCACGGGGTGTCCGAGAAGGACGTCCGGCGGATGATCGCCGGCAACCCGGCCTACCTGCTCGGTCTGGAGGACAGCCCGTCGTGATCAGGGCGGACAGGGTCATCATCAGCGCGGCGGTCACCGGGTCCGTGCACGTGCCCTCGCAGAGCGACCACCTTCCGCTCTCCCCCGAGCAGGTGGTGCGGTCGTCGCTGGAGGCGGCGGAGGCCGGCGCCGCGGTCATCCACCTGCACGCGCGGCACCCGGACGGACGGCCCGCGTTCGAACCGGAGACGTTCGAGCAGATCATCCCCCCGATCGTCGAACGGTGCGACGCGGTCATCAACATCACCACCGGGGGCGCCTCGTCGATGACGATCGAGGAACGGCTCGCCGCCGCGGCCCGGTTCACCCCCGAACTCGCCTCGCTGAACATGGGGTCGATGAACTTCGTCTACTCCGGCATCGCGGACCGGGTCAGCCGGTGGAAGCACGACTGGGAGAAGCCCTACGTCGAGAACACCTACCGGCAGCCCTTCATCAACACGTTCGCCCAGATCGAGTACGCGCTGCGCGAGATCGGCGAGAAGGGCGGCACCCGCTTCGAGTACGAGTGCTACGACATCGGGCACCTCTACACCCTGGCCCACTTCGTGGATCGCGGTCTCGCCCGGCCACCCCTGTTCATCCAGGGCGTCTTCGGCATCCTCGGCGGCATCGGCGCGGACCACGCCAACCTGACCCACATGATCGCCATCGCCGACAAGCTGTTCGGCGCCGACTACCACTTCTCCGCGTTCGCCGCGGGCCGGCATCAGATGCAGTTCTGCACCCACAGCGCGTGGCTGGGCGGGCACGTCCGGGTGGGGCTGGAGGACAACCTCTACATCGGCAAGAGCGAACTCGCCACCAGCAACGCGCAGCAGGTCCGCAAGGTCCGGTCGATCGTCCAGGACCTGGGCCGCACGATCGCGACGCCCGACGAGGCCCGGGCGATCCTCGGCCTCAAGGGCGGCCGGAACATCAGCCGTTGACGCCACCGACACCTCGCAGGGACTGATGACATGACCATGTATGCCAAGGACGACATCCGGTCGCAACTGGCGGCGGCGGCTCCGTCGCGGACTGTCGACCCGTCCACGCCCGTCCGCCCGGCCCAGTACCTCGCGCTGTACGACACGGCACCCACAGCGGTCACCGAGGCGGGCAGCCGGACCTGGCTGGTACGCGGCCAGCACCTCGTGCTCTCCTGGACCGAGGCGGTGGCCGGCGACCGGTTCGCCCGCTCCGCGCAGCCGGACGAGTACGCGGTGCTGATGTACTCCGGCAGCGCCCCGGTACGGGTGCGCGCCGGCGACGGCTCCGCCGAGGTGGCGCAGGAGGCGTTCGTGGTGGTGCCGCCCGGCGACAGCGTGGTCGAGGCGCTCGCCGACGGCCCGGTGATCCGGGTGTTCTCCACAGTCGCCCCGGATCTGGCCGGGGCGGCCGCAAACGCGGCGGCGTACCGCGAGCCCGACCCCCGGTGCGCGCCGCTCGTGGCCTGGCCCGACCCGGTGGACGGGTTCCGCCTGCGGGTGTACCCGCTCGCCGAGCACCCGATCGAGCCGGGCCGGTTCGGGCGTATCTTCCGCACCACCAACATGATGATCAATTTTCTGGCCGAGGAACCCACGCCACGGGACCCGCTGCGCCTGTCCCCCCATTCGCACGACGACTTCGAGCAGCTCTCGTTCGGCGTCAAGGGCGAGTTCGTCCACCACATCCGCTACCCCTGGGGCCCCGACTCCACCCGCTGGCGCCCGGACGACCACGGCCGCCTCGGCGTGCCCTCGCTCTGCGTCATCCCGCCGCCGACCGTGCACACCACCCAGGGCGTCGGCGACCACCAGCAGCTGATCGACATGTTCGCGCCGCCGCGGGCGGACTTCTCCGCCAAGCCCGGCTGGGTACGCAACGCCGACGACTACCCGATGCCGTCATGAGCACCGACGTGGCTGCGCCGAGGCGCAGCCGGTTCCGGGCGGCGCTCGCCCGCCCGGACGCCCCGGCGCTGGGCACCTGGGTGAAGCTGCCGGTGATGGAGAGCGTGGAACTGCTCGCGCTCGCCGGGTTCGACTTCGTCGTCGTCGACCTGGAACACGCCCCGATCGACCTGCAGACGGCCTATCAGCTGATCGGCACCGCCAACCACCTCGGGCTGGCCCCGATCGTCCGGATCCCGGCGCTCGACCCGGGCCTCACGCAGCGGATCCTCGACGCGGGGGCCGAGGGCGTGATGGTCCCGCACGTGGACACCGTCGAGCAGGCGCGAGCCGCCGTCGCAGCGGTACGGTTCCCGCCGCTGGGCGCCCGCGGCGTCGGCAGCACGAGCCGGGCCGGCGCGTGGGGCGCCATGCCCCGCGCCGAGTACCTGCGCTACGGCCAGGAGGAGGTGGTGCTGGTCGTCCAGATCGAGAGCGCCCGGGCCGCCTCGTCCGCCGGGGCCGTCGCGGCGGTGCCCGGTGTCGACGCGCTGCTCGTCGGGGCCGCGGACCTGTCCACGTCCGAGGGCACGACCGAGGACGATCCACGGGTCGTCGCGCTCGTCGGCTCCGCCGTCAAGGACTGCCTCGCCGCCGGCGTACCCATCGGCAACTCCGGCGGGGCGGACGCCGACGCGGTCCGGCGGGCGGCCGACGCCGGCTTCGCCTTCACGCTGCTGAGCAACGACGCCAGCCTGCTCGGCGCGGCGGCCCGGGCCGCCGTCCAGGCGGGCCGCACCGTGCGGTACCGGCGCTGAGGCACGCCGTGGCACCCCTCACGACGACGCTGCACCTGCGCTGGGCCGACACCGACCACTACGGCCACGTCAACAACGTCACCTGGCTGCGGTACGTCGAGGAGGCCCGGATCCGCACGTTCGGGCTGCCGGACCTGCCCGGCACGTTCGATCCGGACCGGCCGCCGGCGCTGGCCGTGCTCGGCGCCGGGACGTTCACCATGACGGCGGCGGCCCGGCTGGAGTTCACCGGCGAGCTCGCCTACCACGGGCAGTCGATCCTCGCCGACGCCTGGCTGTCCCGCACCGGTTCCCGCAGCCTCGACCTGAGCTTCCGCTTCGTCGACGAGGCCCGCACGTCGACGTACCTGCTCGCGCAGACCACGCTCGTGGTCTGCGACCTGGCCGACCGCCGGCCCCGGCCGCTGACCGGCGCCGAACGCGAGGCGCTGGCGCCCTACCAGGGCGAGCCGCTGACCTTCCGTTGAGCCGCCCGAAAGGAATCACCGTGCCGACCTACGACGAGCTCTCCACGGCCGCGGTGCCCGGCGCCGCCTGGGACGTCTTCGGGCCGGGCGACCAGCTCGGCAGCATCAACCGGCTGACGCCCGAGCGCGTGACCGCCGCCGCCCGCCTGGTCCGCCGGGGCGAGCGGTTCAACCTCGACTACCCGGTCAACGCCTTCGAGCCCTACCCGACCGGCACCCGGCGTCCCACCGAGCACCACGTCTTCGCCAACAACCCGCTGCATCGCGACGACTGGATCGACTCGTTCTACCTGCAGTCCAGCTCGCAGCTCGACTCGCTGCGCCACATCGGGCACCCCGCCCACGGCTTCTACGGCGGCCTGTCCGCGGACGACAACAACCAGGGCTCCACCGCGCTGGGCATCCACCACTGGGCGGAGGCCGGGATCGCCGGGCGGGGCGTGCTGCTCGACGTCCCCCGGCACTTCGCCAGCGAGGGCCGCCCGTACGACTGCGAGCAGACGATCGCGCTGGACGAGACCGTGCTGGACGCCGTCGCGCAGGCGCAGGGCGTGTCCTGGCGCGGCGGCGACATGCTGCTGCTGCGTACCGGGTGGGCGGAGAACTACCTGGCCAAGTCCGTCGAGGAACGGATCGAGTTCAACACGCGCAACCGCTCCCCCGGGCTCGCCCAGCGCGAGTCGGTGCTGCGCTGGTTGTGGGACCACGAGATCGCGCTCGTCGCCGCCGACAACCTGGCTGTGGAGGCGGATCCGGTGCTGGATTCGGACTTCCGCACGCCCGACGACCGGCCGCCGCCGCGCGGGGTCGACCACAGCGGCATGCTGCACCGGCCGCTCATCGCGCTGCTCGGGATGGCCCTGGGCGAGCTGTGGAAACTCGACGACCTCGCCGCCGACTGCGCCGCCGACGGCGTCTACGAGTTCTTCCTGACCTGCAAGCCGCTGAACCTGCCCGGCGGCGTCGGGTCGCCGCCGAACGCGCTCGCGTTCAAGTGAGCGGCCGGCGACGCCGGCCGCACCGCTGTCCACCAGGGATGACACCGCCGGAGCGGACCAGGAAATCCCCCGGCCACCCCTCGCACAAGTGCGGGCATGTTCGATAGGATCGAACATCCCGGGCGGATCCCCCCCCGCCACCGCAACAGGAGGTCCCCGTGCGGTCCATGGACAGTCAGCCGCCGTCGGAGCAGGCCGCCCCCGGCGGCCCCGCGGACGAGAGCACCCCGGCGGGGGTGGTCGGCGCCCGGATCCGGCGCTACCGCAAGGAGCGCGGGCTCACCCTGCGCGGCCTCGCCTCCCGCTCCGGCCTGTCGATCGGCTTCCTGTCCCAGGTCGAGCGCGGCATCTCCTCGATCGGCCTGACCGCGCTGGGCAGCGTCGCCAAGGCCCTCGACAAGTCGGTGGCCGACTTCTTCGACGCCGGCAACGGCACGTCCGACAGCAACGTCTCCCAGCTTCCCCGGCACTTCACGCTGACCAGGGCGGAGACGTCGGCAACGCAGTACGTGTCGGGGCAGCAGACCTACCGCATGCTCTCCGACCGGGGGCCGGACCTGGTGCTGGAGCCGATGCTCGTGCACATCGCGCCGGGCGGGCGGCGGGAGAACGCGTACGGCCACCGGGGCGAGGAGTTCGCCTACGTCATCTCGGGCGAGCTGCTCTACGAGGTCGAGGGCGTGGAGCACCGGCTGTGCCCGGGCGACAGCGTGCACCTGCGCTCGTCGGTGCCGCACCAGATGTACAACGACACCGACTCGGTCACCACAGTGGTCTCGGTGGTCACGCCCCGGCTGTTCTGACCGGCGCCACCAACCGCCCTCCGTGTTCACCTACGTGAACTCGGAGGGCGATTCGGTTGCGGGCGCGACGTCAGCGACCGAGGCGGGCGTCCACCGCCGTCATGGTGTCCCGCCAGATGTCCGACGCCGGATCGATGACGGCGAAGTGGTCCCCCGGCTGTTCCAGGTGGCGGATCTCGTCGCCCGCGGCTGCCGCCGCCGCGGCGTAACGCCGGTTGGCGTCGACGAGGTCGAGACTGTCCGCGGTCCCCTGCACGAGCAGCGTGGGCACCCCTGTCGGCAGCCGCAGCATCGGATCGCTCTCGGCGTACCGGCGCGGGGCCGTGGCCGGTGAGCCGCCCAGCGCCGCGGCGATCGCGCCGTCACCGAGGTAGCGCCGCTCGCCCTCGGTGAGGTCGAGCACCCCGGCCAGCGAGACCGCGAGCGCGACACGTGGCCCGCCCGTTCGCGCGGCGAGGTCCGCCGCGGCGCGCAGCGCGAGCTGCCCGCCGGCCGAATGGCCCAGCACCACGATCCGCTCCAGGTCGATCGGCCGGTCGGCGGCGAGGTCCCGCAGCGCGGTGAGGCCGGCTTCGACGTCCTCCGTGGTGGCGTCCCAGCCGTGCCGGTCCGGACGCCGGTACTCCAGGTTCCAGGACGCGTAGCCTCGGGCGGCCAGATCGACGGCGAGCGCGTCCATCAGGTCCGCGCCCCAGACCGACCGCCAGAATCCGCCGTGCAGCAGCACCGCGACCGGCGCCGGCCCGGTGTGCGGGCCCGACGGCAGCCGCAGGTCACCCCACTGCTCCGGGCCGGGACCGTAGGCGATCCGATCGGCCGGCGCGCGGAAGCGGTGCACGGCGTGCCGGATCGCCCAGGTCACGCCCCACAGTCCCCGGCCGGCCAGGTGGACCGCGCCGGGGACCGGCGTCTCCACGGTGAGGTCGTACCAGACCGCGTGCGGCGGCTGCGCGCCGATCAGGGCGCGGGCCGGTGTGGTGGGGCCGGGCAGCACCACAGTCGGGCCCTGCGCCGCGGCGAGCAGCGAGCGCAGCTCGTCGGCCGAGGCGGCGGTGACGACCGTGCCGGTGCTGTCCAGCTCGGCGCTGCTGGTGGCGACGAGCGACGCCAGCAGTTCGGTGTCGGCCACCAGGCCGGGGCCGACCACGACGGTGAGCCGCAACGCGCTCACCTGCGCAGCAGGGGCAGGACGGCGGAGCCGAGCAGGTCCACGCCGCGCTCGTCGGTGAGGCCGTGCGGCGTGCCGAACTCGACCCGGCGCACGCCGGCGTCGATGAGCGCCTGGGCCTGGGCGGCGACCTGCTCCGGGGTGCCGGAGAAGGCGAACCGGTCCAGCACGTCGTCCGGGATCAACCGGCCCGCCGCCTCGTCCTCGCCCGCGTCGACCAGGTCGCCGACGCGCTTCACCAGGTCGTCGGGGAGCACGACGGTCGGATCCAGCTCCGCCACCACGGCCAGGTACATGGCCACCTCGGTGCGGGCCTTGGCGCGGGCGGCCGCGCCGTCGGTGTCGACGACTGTCACCGCGCCGAGCACGATGCCGACGTCCGCGACGTCGCGCCCGGCCTTCTCCGCGCCGGTCCGCAGCCGCTCGCGGATCACCGGGACCATGTCCGGGTTGGCGCTGCCGCCCACCTTGATCTCGTCGGCGATCCGGCCGGCCAGCGCCGCGCCCTGCGGACCCCACGCGCCCAGCAGCAGCGGCGGGTCGGGCCGCTGCACGTCGTAACGCAGCGCGGTGCCGGCCTCCAGCGAGAAGACCTTTCCGGTGAAGCCGCTGCGGTCGCCGCGCAGCAGGCGGTAGACGACCTGGACGGCCTCCTCGATGGTGGTCAGCGGCCGCGGCTGCGGCAGGCCGACCGAACCCAGCCAGGTCCCCCGGGCCAGGCCGAGGTAGGCCCGCCCGTGCGAGGCCAGGTCCAGGGCGGCGAGCTGACCGGCGATCTCGTACGGCGCCATCGAGTACGGGTTCAGGCAGGCCGCGCCGAGGCGTACCCGCTCGGTCGCCTGCGCCATCTCCAGCAGCGGGAAGATCGGCGGCTGGTACATCAGGTCGCCGAAGACGGTGAGCACGTCGAAGCCGTGCGCCTCGGCGGCGCGGGCCAGCCGGGCGTACGCGCCGGCCGGCTTGTCGCTCTGCAGGCCGAGTCCGATCTCGACGGTCATGTCAGGTCCGCCGAGTTCATCGTGCGCCGGCAGGTCCGTTCCACCTTCATGACGAGCCGCTCCTCCGGGTCGGGGCAGATGAAGTGGGAGTCCTGGGCCAGCCAGTCCCCCGGCGCCAGGTCACGCTGCTTGGCGGCGAGGAAGGGCAGCACCGACGCGAGCGCGTACACGCAGAAGTGCTTGCCCTCGGGCAGCCGCAGGTGGGCGCTGTTGGTCAGCTCGAAGGAGTCGCCCACGGCCATGCCGCACACCGACCGGCCCTCGATCCGGTCGACTGTCACCTTCAGGTCGTAGATCTCCATGTCGCCGTCGGCGGTGTCGCTCACGGCCCCTCCCCTTCGTCGATCCGTACGATGATCTTGCCGGTGGTCCGGCGTTCGGCCAGCTCGGTGAGCGTCGCGGGCGTCTCGTCCAGCGACACGACGCGGCTGACCGGCGGCCGGACCGCGCCGGAGGCGCACATGTCGAACAGTTCCTGGTAGGCGGCCTCGACCGCGGACGGGCGCTGCCACGGGTACTGCGAGCCCCAGGACAGGCCCACCAGCGTCGCGTTCGCCGCCATCAGCCGCAGCGGATCGACGGGCGGCGGCGCGCCACCGGCAGCGCCTACCGCGACCAGGCGGCCCTCGAAGGCGAGGCACTCCCAGGAGCGGGCGAACACGTCGCCGCCCACCGGGTCCACCACGACGTCCACGCCCCGCCCGCCGGTGGCCTCCCGCACGGCGGCCACGAAGTCCTCCGCCGTGTAGTCGATCGCCACCTCGGCGCCCTGGTCGCGGCAGATCGCCGTCTTGACCGGGCCGCCGGCGGTGGCGAGGACCCGGGCGCCGCGGGCGACCGCGAGCTGGATGACGGAGATGCCGACACCTCCCGCGCCGGCGTGCACCAGCACCGTCTGCCCGGCGGTGACGCCCGCCCGCTCCAGCGCGAACCACGCGGTCTGATAGGTGACCGGCAACGCCGCCGCGGTGACCGGGTCGACGGTGGACGGCCGCGGCACCACCACCGCGGCGTCCACTGTGACTGTGGTGCCGAGCGCGCCGCGCGGCAGCGCCGGGCAGGCCAGCACCTCCTGACCCAGCAGGTGCCCGGCCCCGTCGCCGGCGGCGACGACCCGCCCGGCCGCCTCCACCCCCGGCGTCATCGGCGGATCCGGCCGCACCGGGTACTCGCCCCGGCAGAGCATGACGTCCAGGAAGTTCAGCCCGACCGTACGGACGGCGAGCCGCACCTGGCCGGGGCCGGGCGGCGGGTCGTCGGGCAGCTCGGCGACCGACAGCACGTCCGCCGGTTCACCGGTCCGCCCGGCGACCAGCCGCCGGATCATGCCGCGCCCACCGGTTCCCGGACCAGCTCGGCGTGGTGGTGCACGATCACCCAGCGGCCGTCGACCCGGCGCACCACGTCGGTGACCCGGGTGATCTCCGGCTCGTCGTCCGGGCCGAGCTGCGCGACCAGCTCGTACCGGGCCACGCCGAAGTCGTCCCACACGTCGATGCGCTTGCCCCGCGCGGCGAGCACCGCCAGCCGGGGCCGCTGACCGGCGGCGTCCCGCTGGGCGCGGTACTCGTCCAGCTCGGCCCGGGTCCGCAGCGGTCCCGGCAGGTGCGTCTCCCAGGTGGTCACCTCGGGGTCCAGGTGCGTGTCGAACCGCTGCTGGTCCCCGGCGAGGAACGCGTCGTACATGTCGTCGATGCCGGCGGCGATCTCCGCCGCGCCTGCCTGCGCGAAGGTCATCGCGTCTCCTCCTGGTTGCGGTCGTCGCGGGCGATCTGCCCGCCCTTCATCACCCACCGCACGTCCCGGAAGGCCGAGGTGTCGGCCAGCGGGTCGGCGTCCGTCGCGATCAGGTCGGCCAGCTTGCCGACCTCGACGGTGCCGAGGTCGGACTCCGCGCCGAGCCACCGGATCGGGCCGAGCGTGCCGGCGTGGATGGCCCGGGCGGCGCCGATCCGCTCGGACATGTACTCCAGCTCCCGGATCGAGGCGGTGGTGCCCTCGAACTCCCAGAACGGGGGCATGTCGCTGCCGAGCAGGACCTCCACCCCGGCGGCGATCGCCATGTCGAAGCTCTCCAGGTGCCGGGGGCCGGCGCCGAGCGAGCGGCACTGCATCCACTCCGGCACGCCCAGCTCGTCGAAGAACTCCTTGCAGCGGGTCACCAGCAGCGTCGGCACGAGCGCCGTGCCGCGCTCGGCCATCCGCGCCGCGACCTGCGGGGTGAGCTGGTAGCCGTGCTCCACGCAGTCCAGTCCCAGCTCGACCGCCGCGCCGATCACGTCGGCGGGCCCGGCGTGCGCGGTCACCTTGCGGCCCCACGCGTGCGCCGTCTCGATCACCGCCGTCATCTCGTCGGCGAACAACTGGGGCGTGTGGATGCTCTCGTGCTCACCGGCGATGCCGCCCGAGATCATCACCTTGATCAGGTCCGCGCCGGCCTTGATCTGGCTGCGCACGCCGTGGCGGAAGCCCACCGGGCCGTCGCACTCGAGCGTGTCGTTGCTCTCGTGCCCGTGCCCGCCGGTGCACACCAGCGCCCGGCCCGCGGTGTAGATGCGCGGACCGGGGACCCGCCCGGCGTTGATCGCCCGCCGCAGCGCGAAGTCCGCGTGGTCCTTCTCCGCGACGCAGCGCACGGTGGTCACGCCGGAGTGCAGCGTGCGCCGCGCCCCGTCGGCCATGTAGTGGGCGAGGTCGTACGCGCCCATCCCCTTGACGCCCTCGCCGGCGGAGCCGGGCAGCGACAACGAGAAGTGGGTGTGCATGTTGACCAGGCCGGGCGTCACGTAGGCACCGTCGAGGTCCACCTCGGTCAGCCGGCCGGCGGCCCGCGCCTGCTCGGCCACCTCGGCGTACGGCCCGACGGCGGCGATCCGGTCACCCCGGACCCACACCCCGGCACCGGTCACCGGCGCCATGCCGTCCACCACGCGGGCGTCGAGCACTGTGCAGTTGCCGAGCAGCGTGCTCGGCTGCTCGGGCGAATAGGCGGCACTCACGCGATCACTCCATAAACGTCTCGGGCGGCCCGCGCGGAGACGTAGCCCTCGGCCACGTCCCGTCGCACCGCCTCCGGATCCCGACTCCCCGGGTCGCCGTGCCCGCCGCCACCGGCGGTCAGCAACGTCACCCGATCCCCCACCGCCACCGCGGTACGCCGTGTGCTCACCCGGTGCTCCCGGTCCGTGCCCGGGAAGACGATCACCTGGTTCGGCTCCGGCTGTGCGCCGCCGGCCAGCGCCCACGGCGCGCTCTTCGTCTTCTTGATCACGGTCAGGAACTCGCCGGGCGTCACGAACCGGATGTCCCGCCGCAGGCCGCAGCCGCCCCGGAACCGGCCCGCGCCACCGGAGTCGGTACGGATCTCCACCCGCTCGAAGAACATTCCCGTCTTCGACTCCAGCACCTCGACGGGCGTGTTACGCGCCTGGGTCTGGCACAGGTGGTTCGCCGGCCCGATCCCGTCGTGCCGGGGCGTGCCGCCCCAGCCGACCGGGTCGTTGTTGCTGACCGCGAACATGTCGCCGGTGTCCGGATGCCGGCCGACCATCATGAACCCGGGCACGTCGCCGCCGGAGGAGGCGGCCAGCCGGTCCGGCATGCCCTGGGCCAGCGCCTTGAGGATCAGCTCCAGTGCGACGGTGCCGGTCCACTGGGTGAACGTGGCGGCCGGGTACTGCGCGTGGAACAGCGTGCCGGGCTCGGCGCGTACCCGAAGGGGCGCGAAGTGCCCGGCGTTCGTCTGCTCGTGCGGCGTGGTGACGCCCTTGAACGCGACCCGGCAGGTGGCGATGGTGGCGCCCAGCGGCAGGTTCACCGGCCCGGGCACCGCCGGCGACGAGCCGGCGAAGTCCACTGTGAACTCGCCGTCGGCGACGGTGACGGTGACCCGCATGAGGATGGGATCGTCGCTGACGCCGTCGTCGTCGAGCCAGTCCTCGGCGGTCCAGCTGCCCTGCGGCAGCGCGGCCACCGCCTCCCGGGCGCGCTGCGCGGCGACGTCGATCACCCGGTCGATCACCGCGTCGACCACTGCGGGGCCGTAGTCGCGGTACAGCTCGGTCATCCGCCGCTCGCCGGTACGCAGCGCGGCGATCTGCGCGTTGAGGTCACCGATGACCAGTTCCGGCATCCGCGAGTTGAAGCGGATCAGCTCGTGGATCTCGCGCACCGGCTCGCCCCTGTCGTACACCTTCGTGCCGGGGAAGATGATCCCCTCCTGGTGCATGTCCGTGGAGTCGAGCACGTACCCGGGGTCCTTGGCGCCCAGGTCCATCCAGTGCGCCCGGATGCACAGGAAACCGATCAGCTCCTCGCTGTCCGGCAGGACGACCGGCGCGAACATCGTCGCGTCGTACGTGTGCGCCGCGTTCCAGTACGGGTAGTTGAGCAGCACCACGTCGCCGCGGCGCAGGTTCTCCCGGCCGACGTACTCCACGCCCTTGCGCAGCGAGTAGTCGTTGGCGCCGAGGAAGCGGGACAGCCCCGTGGACTCCGCGACCAGCCGCAGCTGCCGGTCGTAGATGGAGATGCCGAAGTCGTACACCTCGTAGATCACCGGGTTGAACGCGGTGCGCACGAGCGCGGCCCGCATCTCCTCGGCGGCCGAGACGAGGTGGCTGCGGACGACCTCGACGGTTGCCCCGTCGACCGTCGGCTCACCCATCGACGTCCACTCCGTAGACGTCCCGGGCCGCCTCCCGGGAGACGTAGCCCTCGGCCACGTCCCGCCGTACCGCCTCCGGGTCGCGGCTGCGCGGGTCGCCGTGCCCGCCGCCACCGGCGGTCAGCAGCGTGACCCGGTCGCCCGCGGCCACCACGGTGCGCTTGGTGCTCACCCGGTGCTCGCGGTCGGTGCCCGGGAAGACGACCACCTGGTTCGGCTCCGGCTGCTCGCCGCCGGCCAGCGCCCACGGCGCGCTCTTGGTCTTCTTGATCACGGTCAGGAACTCACCGGGCGTCACGAACCGGATGTCGCGGCGCAGGCCGCAGCCGCCCCGGAACCGGCCCGCGCCACCGGAGTCGGCGCGGATCTCCCAGCGCTCGAAGAACATCCCGGTCTTGGCCTCCATGACCTCGATCGGGGTACCCCGGCCGGTGCTGCCGGAGACGTGCGTGGCGGCGTCCATGCCGTCGTGCGTCGCGGTGCCGCCCCAGCCCACCAGGTCGTTGTTGCTGACCGCGAACATCTTCCCGGTGTCCGGGTGCAGGCCGACCATCATGAAGCCGGGCACGTCGCCGCCGGAGGAGGCGGGCAGCAGGTCCGGCATGCCCTGGGCCAGCGCCTTGAGGATCAGCTCCACCGCGACGATGCCGGTCCAGAGCGTGAACGTGGGCTGCGGGTAGACGGCGTGGAACAGGCTGCCCGGCTCGGCCCGCACCTCCAGCGGAGCCACGGTGCCGGCGTTCGACGGCTCGTCCCGCGACGTCAGCGACTTCAGCACGACCTTGCAGATCGCCTCGGTCGCGCCGAACGGCATGTTGATCGGGCCGCGGGTGGCCGGGGCCGAGCCGGCGAAGTCGACGATGAAGCGCCCGTCGTCGATGGTGACGGTGACGCGCATCTTCACCGGGTCGTCGGTGATGCCGTCGTCGTCCACCCAGTCCTCGGCGGTCCAGGTGCCCTGCGGCAGCGTAGCCAGCGCCGCGCGGGCGCGGGCCTCACCGTCGGCGATGATCCGGTCGATCGCCTGGTCCACGGTGTCCCGGCCGAACTTCTCGATGATCTCCAGCATCCGGCGCTCGCCGGTGCGCAGCGCGGCGATCTGCGCGTGCAGGTCACCGAGCACCGCGTCGGGCATCCGCGAGTTGAAGCGGATCAGCTCGTGGATCTCGCGCACCGGCTCGCCCCGGGACACGACCTTGGTGCCCGGGAAGATCAGCCCCTCCTGGTGCATGTCGGTCGAGTCGAGCACGTAGCCCGGGTCCTTGGCGCCCAGGTCCATCCAGTGCGCGCGGACGCAGAGGAAGCCGACCAGGTCGCCGTCCGCGTCCGGGTCCGCCTCGTCCGGCCGGAACACCGGGGCGAACAGCGTCGCGTCGTACGCGTGCGCCGCGTTCCAGTACGGGTAGTTGAGCAGCACCACGTCGCCGCGGTGCAGGTTCTCCCGGCCCACGTACTCCACGCCCTTGCGCAGCGAGAAGTCGTTCGCGCCGAGGAAGAACGTCAATCCGGTGGCCTCGGCGACCAGCCGCAGGTCGGCGTCGTACATCGACAGGCCGAAGTCGTGCACCTCGTAGATGACCGGGTTGAACGAGGTACGGATGAGGGTGGCCCGCATCTCCTCCGCGGCCGACAGCAGATAGCTGCGGACGACCTCGACCTGGGCTCCGTCCAGCGTGGTCATGCGGCTTCCTCCAGGGTGACGAGCAGGTATCCGTGGTCGTCGACGGTGACCCGCTGGCCGCTGGGCACCACAGTGGTGGAGGTGCCCTCGTCGATCAACGCCGGTCCGTCGAAGGTGTCGCCCGGCTCCAGGCGGGCCCGGTCGTAGACCGCGAACGGCACCACCGCGTGCTGCCCGAAGTCGTAGGCGTCGCGGTGCGTCAGCAGCGCCTGCGACGGGTCGCCGTCGCCGCGCGGCAGGGTCTGCAGCTCGGGACGGTCGGTGCGCCCGATGCCGCGCACCCGCAGGTTGAGGATCTGCAGCGGGTTGCCCATGGTGTGGCCGTACCGGGCGCGGTGCGTCTCGTCGAACGCGGCGCGGATCGCGTCGCGGTCCAGCTCGCGCCCGACGGTGACCATCAGGCTGTGTTCCTGGCCCAGGTAGCGCAGCTCGAACTGCCGCTCCAGCACCGCCTCGCCGGCCGGCACGCCCTGCGCCACCAGCGACGCGACCGCCTCGGCCTCGACGGCCTTGAACAGCTGCTCCAGCTCCGCCAGGTCGGCGTCGTCGAGCGTGGCCATCACGGTACGGCTGAAGTCGTTGACGATGTCGGCGGAGAGCATGCCCCAGGCGGAGAAGCCGGACGGCGCGAACGGCACGATGACCTCGCCGATGCCCATCTCGCGGGCCAGCAGCGGGGCCAGCAGCGGCCCGGCGCCGCCGAACGCGAGCAGCGCGAACTGCCGGGGGTCGTGACCCCGCTCGACGGTGATCTGGCGGACCGCGCCGACGGTGCGGGCCAGCAGCACGTCGAACACGCCGGCGGCCGCGTTCTCCACGGTGAGTCCGAGCGGCTCGGCGAGTTGCTCCTGGATTGCGGCGCGCGCCTCGGCGTCGCGCAGCCCCATGGTGCCGGCGAGGAAGCGCTCCGGGTCCATGTAGCCGAGCACCACAGCGGCGTCGGTGACCGTCGGCTTGGTGCCGCCCCGGCCGTAGCAGACCGGGCCGGGGTCGGCGCCGGCGCTCTGCGGGCCGACCTTGAGCAGGCCGTGGTCGAGCCAGGCGATCGAGCCGCCGCCGGCGCCGATGGTGCGGATGTCGTACGTGGGGATGAGCAGCGGGAAGTGCTCCAGCTGAGCCTCGTACGCGGCGACCGGGTTGCCGCGCTCGATCACGCAGGCGTCCAGCGAGGTGCCGCCGATGTCGAACGTGAGCACGTTGTCCCGGCCCAGCTCGGAGGCGACGTACGCGGCACCGACGATGCCGCCGGCCGGTCCGGACAGCACGGTGTGCGTGGGGGCGGTCTTGGCGACCGCGCTGGTCATCGAGCCGCCACCGGAGCGCATGATCAGGAAGCGCCCGGCGAAGCCGCGCTCGGCCAGGCCGGACTCCAGCTCGTCGACGTACCGCTCGAAGATCGGCCGGATGTACGCCTCCAGCACCGTGGTGCTGGTCCGCTCGTACTCCCGGTACTCGCGCACGATGTCCGTCGACAGCGACAGGCTGACCTCGGGGAACTCCTCGTGGATGAGGCGCGCGGCCTCCCGCTCGTGGCTCGGGTCGAGGAACGAGTGCAGGAAGCAGATGGCGATCGAGGTGACCTGCTGGTCCACCACGAGCGTGCGCGCGGCCGCCCGGACGCTGTCCGGGTCCAGCGGCTCCACCACCCGGCCGCGGTAGTCGAGCCGGCCCCGCACACCGGCGGTGAAGCGGCGCTGCACCAGGCTCTCCGGCCGCTGGTACTGGAAGTCGTACATGTGGTCGGAGGGCACGTTGCCGCGCCCGATCAGGAAGATGTCCCGGAAGCCCTCGTTGGTGATGATTCCGGTACGGCCACCGCGGCGCTCCAGCACCGCGTTGAGGCCGAGCGTGGTGCCGTGGATGAACAGCTCCACCTCGGACAGGTCGGTGCCGAGCGCGCTGATCGCGTTGAGGACACCGTCCGCGGGCCGGGCCGGGGTCGTCGCCGCCTTGCGGAAGCGGACCCGGTTGGTGCGCGTGTCGAGTTCCATGGCGTCCACGAAGGTCCCGCCGATGTCGACGGCGAGCCGGATGGGGCGACGGGTCATGGCGTGACAGCCTGCCTTCCGATGAGGGCGGGAAGCTCGGGAACGCGCCAGCAGGCGGCCCGGCTCTCGCCGTACGACTGAAGCTCCTGCTGCTCCGATCGGCACCGGTCGGTGACGAACGGGCACCGGGCGGCCAGTGGGCACCCGGTTGCGGCGTCGGCTTCCTCCAGGTCCTTGACCAGCTCGACGGCCTCGCCGTCGGACCCGGCCGTCCCGCCGAGGCGGGGGGCGCTGCCCAGCAGCGCGCGGGTGTACGGGTGCCGGGGCGTGTCGAAGACGACGTCCACCGGCCCCTCCTCGACCACCCGGCCGAGGTAGAGCACCACGACGCGGTCGGCGAAACCGCGCACCGTGGCCAGGTCGTGGGAGATGAACACCGAGGCGCGTTCGGCGTCGGCGGCCACGTCGGCGATCACGTCGAGGATCTGCGCCTGGACGGTGACGTCCAGGGCCGAGGTCGGCTCGTCGAAGACGATCAGGTCCGGCTCGCCGACCAGGGCGCGGGCGATGCCGATGCGCTGGGCCTGGCCGCCGGACAGCTCGTGCGGGTACCGCTGCAGGATCGAGCGGTCCAGCTCCATCCGGTCCAGCACGGCGGTGACGCGCTCCTCCCGCTGGGCCGGGGACAGGCCCGCGGCGCGCAGCGGCTCGGCGATGGAGTCGCCGACGGGACGGCGCGGGCTCAGCGAGCCGATCGGGTCCTGGAACACCAGCTGGGCGCGGGTCCGGGCCCGGCGCAGCGCCCGGCCGCGCGGGCGCGGCCGGCCCGGCTGCTTGACCAGGGCCTGTCCGGCGACTGTGACGGTGCCGGAGGTGGGCGCGACCAGGCCCATGACGAGCTTCGCGAGGGTGCTCTTGCCGCAGCCGCTCTCGCCCACCACGCCCAGCGTCTCACCCGGTGCGAGCCGCAGCGTGACGCCACGCAGCGCGTGGTGACCGCCGGAGCCGAACCGGCTGCGGTAGACGACGTGGGCGTCCTCGATTTCCAGCACGGCGGGCTTCGGGTCCGCAGCCGCCGGCTGGGGGGCGCCCGCCCCCGCCGTGTGTGGCGTGGACGGCAGGTCGGCGTCGAGTGGCCGGGTCTGCGGGTGGAAGCAGGCCAGCGACCATTCGCGGCCGCCGGGGATCGGCTGGGTGCCGGGCCGCCGGGACGAGCAGGTGCGGTCGGCGTGCGCGCAGCGGGCGACGAACGGGCAGTTCTCCGGCGCCTGGGTGAGCAGGGGCATGGCGCCGGGGGTGGCGACGACCGGCCGGCCGCCGACGTCCGGCACCGACCGCAGCAACGCCCGGGTGTACGGGTGCGCGGGCTCCCGCAGCACCTGCGCGGCCGGGCCGCTCTCCACCACCGTGCCGGCGTAGAGCACCACCACCCGGTCGCAGACCTCGGCGATCGAGGCGAGGTCGTGGGAGATCAGCAGCACGCCCCGGCCGTCGGTGTCGGCGGCGTGCCGGAACTGGCGCAGGATCTCCCGGGTCAGCGTCACGTCCAGGCCGGTGGTCGGCTCGTCGGCGATCAGCAGGTCCGGCGCGCAGCCGGTGGCCAGCGAGATCATCACCCGCTGGGCCATGCCGCCGGACAGCTCGTGGGCGTACGCGTCGAGCCGCCGCTGCGGGCTGCGGATGCCGACCGCCTCGAACAGCTCGCGCGCCGCCTCCCGGGCCCGGTCGCCGGACATGTCCTGGTGGGTGGCGAGCCGGTCGACGAGCTGCTTGCCGATGGTGCGGGTGGGGCTGAGCGCGCCGCGCGGGTTCTGGAAGCAGATCGCCACGCCGCGTCCGCGGTGCGCGGCGAGCGCGGCGTCGTCCATGCGCAGCACGTCCGAGTCGCCGAAGCGCACCCGGCCGGTGGCGTGCGAGCCGCCGGGCAGCAGCCCGACGATGGCGCGGGCCACCATGCTCTTGCCGCCGCCGCTCTCCCCGACCAGGCCGACGACCTCACCGGGGCGTACGGCGAAGGTGACGCCGCTGAGCGCGGCCACCTGCCGGCCGGGTCGCCGGATGGTCACCGAGAGGTTCTCGATCGACAGCATGGTCACCGCCGCTTCGCGTTGGCGCGGTCCTGCAGGCCTTCGCCGAGCAGGCTGAACCCGAGGACGCAGACGAACAGGGCCAGGCCGGGTGGGACGGAGGTCCACCAGCGGCCACCGACCACGTCCGCGGCGCCCAGGCTGATCATGGCCCCCCACTCCGCCTCGGGGATGCTCACGCCCAGGCCGAGGAAGGAGAGCCCGGCCAGGGTGAGCATCGCCCAGCCGCAGTTCAGCGGCGCGATCACCCGGACCGGGGTGAGGCTGTTGGGCAGCAGGTGCCGCCAGAGCACGCCCACCGGCGACGCCCCGGAGGTGATGGCGGCGTCCACGAACGGCAGTTCCCGCAGCGACCGCACCTCGGCGCGGACCAGCCGGGCGTACGCCGGCGCGTTCACGGCCGCGATCGTGATGATCAGGTTGATCGTGCCGTTGCCGAGCAGGGCGGCGACCGCCAGCGCCAGGATGAACGTGGGGAACGACTGGAAGATGTCGACCACCCGCATCAGCACGTCGTCGAGCCAGCCGCCGAAGTAGCCGGCGACCAGGCCGAGCAGCGTGCCCACGACCACCGCGAGCGCCACCGCGGCCAGGGCGATGCCCAGGTCGAGCCGGGCGGCGTAGAGCACCCGGCTCCAGATGTCCATGCCGTTGCCGTCGGTGCCGAGCAGGTGGTTGCCGCCCGGCGCCACCAGGGTGTTCGCCGGGTCGATCTCGGTCTCGCCCCACGGGCTCAGCAGCGGCGCGAACACCGCCACCAGCGCCACCACCGACAGGATGGTCGCACCGACGATGATCATGCGGCGGGCGAACCGGCTGTCCCGGTCGCCGCCGGCGACGACCACCGGCGTCTGTGCGGAGTCGCCGCTGACGGCGGCGCGCAACTCGGCCATCAGAGCCTCACTCTCGGGTCGAGGATCGCGTGGACCACGTCGGCGATGAGGAACACCAGCACGTAGCACAACGCGATGACCAGCACCGATGCCTGAACCACCGGGTAGTCCCGGTAGAGCAGGCCGCGCAGGGCCCACTGGCCGAAGCCCTGCCACGAGTACACGTACTCGACGAGCACGGTGGAGCCGATCGCCGTGCCGAAGACCAGCGCCGCCAGCGACGGCAGCCGGACCAGCGTCGCCCGCAGCAGGTAGCCGTAGTGCAGGGTGCGGTCGCGCAGCCCGTGCGCCTTCGCCGCGGCGTACGACTCCGAGTGCAGCACCTCCAGCGCGGAGGCCCGGACGCTGCGCAGCAGCGGCGCGACCACGCCGACCACCAGGGTCAGCACGGGCAGCACCAGGTACGCCGCGGCGGAGGCGATCGCCGGGCCGTTGGCGGTGAGCACGGCGTCGACGAGATCGGCCCCGGTGAGCGGGGTCAGGTTCGTGTCCGGGTCGACCCGCCCGTTCGGCGCCGGGAACCAGCCGAGGATGCTGTAGCCGACCAGCACCAGCACCAGGCCGAGCCAGAACTCGGGGATCGAGTTGCCGACCAGGGCGAACATCCGCACGCTGTGGTCACCGACCCGGTTGGCGCGCTTGGCCGACCAGATGCCCAGCACCGTCGCCACGACGAGCGCGATGCTCACGGAGATGACGACGAGTTCCAGGGTGGGCCCCACCCGGAGCGCCATCTCCGATCCCACGGAGTTGCCGCTCTGGATGGAGGTCCCGAAGTCACCGGTGACCAGTCCCCTGAGGTAGTCGAGGAACTGCTGCCACAGCGACTGGTCCAGCCCGAAGCGGGCCCGGGCGGCGGCGGCGTCCTCCTCGGTCGCGTTCTGCCCCAGGATGCTGCGGACGGGGTCGCCCGGCAGCACCCGGACCAGGAGGAACGCCAGGACGACCACTCCGAGCAGAACGGGGATCAGCTGGAGCAGTCGCCTGACGACGAAGCGGAAGATTCGCATGGGCGGTTGACGTCCCTAGGCCGACGCGCTCAGGTAGCGCAGGCGGGCGAGGCCGTCCATCGGCTGCACCCAGCCGGCGACGGACTCCCGGACGGGCAGGTTGAAGTTGGGCTGGCAGATGACCACCCACGGCACGTCGGCGGCGAGGATCTCCTGGACCCGCTTCCAGAGCGCGTTGCGGGCGGCCGTGTCGACGGTGGTGTGCGACTTCTCGTAGATCTGCTCGATCTCCGGGTTGCTGTAGTTGGAGTAGTTGAGGTTGGCGCCCTTGACGAAGCTCGTCGCCAGCATGTACTCGACGTCGTCCACCCAGAGCTGCCCGGAGGTGATCTGCAGCGGGATGTTCTTCTTGGTCCGCCGCTCACCCAGGGTGGCCGGGTCCAGCGGGGTCAGCTTGAGCCGGATGCCCGCCTTGGCCGCCTCGCTCTGCACCTGGACGGCGATCTTCTGCTGCTCCTCGTTGTCGGCCTCGAAGACCAGCTCGGAGTCGAGCGACGCCCGGCCGGCGGCGGCCATGGCGGCCTTCGCCTTGTCCAGGTCGTAGGTGTACGGGTAGCCGCTCTCGTCGTAGCCGGGCATGTCCAGCGGGACCGGGCTCTTGGCCGCGCGGGCGTCGCCGCCGTACACGTTGTTGATGATCTGCTCGTAGGGCACCGCGTACGCGAGCGCCTTACGCACGTTCACGTCGTTGAACGGTGCCGCGGTCACCGACATCTGGATCGCGACCTGGCGGTTGCTGGCGGCCGAGATGACCTTGATGCCCGGGGCCTTCTTGAGGTCCTGGATGTCGCGCTGGCTGATGCCCAGCGCGATGTCGATGTCACCGGCCTGGAGCTGGAGCCGCTGGTTGGACGCGGCCGGCACGACCGAGATCCGGATGGTCGGCGTCTTGGCCGGGTCCGGGCCCGGGTAGTCGGTGTTCGCGCTGAGTTCGATCTCCTGGCCCTGGGTGGCCTTGGCGACGTTGAAGTAGCCGCCGGTCGGCGGGTTCTTCGCGAACCACTCCTTGGCCCAGGGGTCGCTGGAGCTGGCGCGCTTCTTCGCCTCGACCGAGTCGAAGACGTACAGCGAGATCGCCTGGATCTGCCGGGTGAGCGCGCTCGGGAAGGCCTGGTGGAACTCCACCGTGTAGTCGTCGACGACCTTGACCTGGTCGGCGCTGGTCAGACCGATGGTGCGGTAGACGCCCGCGACGTTGGCCTGGGCGGCGAACGCGCGGTCCTTCGACCACTTCACGTCCGCGGCCTTCATCTCGTTGCCGCTGGCGAACTTCACGCCGCGGCGCAGCTTGAGCGTCCACACCTTCTGTTCGGCGTCGGGCTCGAAGGACTCGGCGAACGTCGGGGTGATGTTCTGGGTGTCGAGGATCTGGCTGCCGCCGGCGTTGGTGACGCCGTAGTCGATCAGGTACGGGAAGACGTTCTTGTAGAGCATCAGCGCGGTCAGGTCGAAGCCGACGAAGTCCTGGTCCCAGCTCGACAGGTAGCTGGAGACGGCGATGCGCAGCGTCTTGGCGGCGGTGCCGTCGGACTTGCCGTCGGTGGACTTGTTGCCGCTGTCCGCGGCGCAGGCGCTGGTGGCGAGCAGGAGCGCGACGCCACCCCCCAGCTGCAGGACGCCGCGGCGGGAGAGCGCGGGCGAGGAGGCGCCCGGACGGGGTGAACGAGCCATGAGAAGTCCTCCTAGAAAGCACGAGGCAGATGGCCCGAGCAGCGGACCTATCAGGAGTTCTACCGGATTTAGCAGCAGTGAACAATAGGGTGAACGGCGTTCACTGAGCCCTCATGGACTCGGCTTGATAACGCTCCCGAACTGCGAGACAACGCACGAAGCCGCGTTCACAGAAGTTCACACGACCGTTACGCAGGACCCGTCCGCCATCGGTGTTGATCATGGAGTCGCCTCCCCGGCGAACCGGACGCGGAACGCCGATGACCCCGGGAGGGACACCCGGGGTCATCGTGCGCGCGGCCGGCCGCGCGGTTCAGGGGCGGGCGGTCTCCTCGGAGGCGCCGGTGATCATCGAGACGATCTCGTTGCGGCTGGTCCCGGTGATGCTGCGGACGCCGACCTGGCGTCCCCGGCGCAGCACCGCCACCCGGTCCGCGATCCGGAACACCTGGTCCAGGTTGTGGCTGACGACGAGCACGGCGGCGCCCCGCTCCCGCAGCTTCAGGATCAGCTCCTCCACCTTGGCGGTCTCGGCCACGCCCAGCGCCGCGGTCGGCTCGTCCATCAGCACCAGGCCGCTGGCCCAGTGGGTGGCGCGGCAGATCGCCACCGCCTGCCGCTGGCCGCCGGACAGGTCCCGGATCGTCGCCTTCGCGCTGGGGATGCGTACGTCCAGCGCGTCCACCAGATCCTGGGTCTCCCGGGCCATCCGGCGCCGGTCGAGCAGGCGCAGCGGGCCACGGGTGAGTTCCCGGCCCAGGAACATGTTCATGTAGACCGGCTGCGAGTCGGCCAGGGCCAGGTCCTGGTAGACCACCTCGACCCCCTGCCGGCGGGCGTCGGAGGCGTCCCGGAAGGTCACCGGCCGCCCGTGCATCTCCAGTTCACCCTCGGTCGGCTGGTACACGCCGGAGATGATCTTCACGAGGGTGGACTTGCCGGCGCCGTTGTCGCCGACCAGGGCGGTGATCTCCCCGGCGGCCAGTTCCAGGTCGAAACGCTCGATCGCGACGACGCCGCCGAACTGCTTGCGGATGCCGCGCAACCGCAGCGCCGGGGCGCCCGCCCGGGTCGCGTCGTCCTTGTGGGTGACGGTGCTCATCATGCCCTCCCTGCGCGGCGAGCCGCCTGGATGCCGGGGCCGTCGCCCGCGGCGGTGTCCTCCAACCTGATCGGCGCCGAGCCGTCGGCGGCGTACACCCCGGCCACGGCCGGCGCGCCGGACCGGATGCCGGTCACGCCGGCGGTCAGCGCCCGGGTGACGAACGCCTGCGGCCGGAAGCCGAACAGGACCGTGTCACCCGGGGCGCACCCCGGCGCCGCGCTGACGTCGGCCATCGCGTAGTAGTCGATCGCCTCCGGCGCGGGCATCTCCACGTCGACCAGGTAGGCGTCGTCGAGTCCACCGCCCCGGGGCACGATCAGCGCCCGGGTGCCGCCCAGGCCGAGCACCGGGTCGACGTAGAGGCCGCCACCGAAGACGTACGCCCGACCGTCCCACAGGTGCGACACCTCGCTGACGTAGAGCACGGCGGGCTCCTCGACCAGGTCGGTCACCGCGTGCCAGGGCGTCGTGCCGGTGAGCCCGTGGCCGGGCTCGACCTGCGTCACGCCCGCCTCGGCCAGCGTGGCCAGGATCGCCGTCGACGTCGTACCCGGGGCGTTGATCTCGACGTGCGACCGCCCGGCGGCGCGCAGCGCGGCGGCGGCGCGTCGCAGGGTGCCGAGGTTGGGCGTCGGCACGACCCGTCCGGCGGCCGTGTCGAACAACTGGGTCGGGAAGCTGGTGACACCCGCGAACCGGGCGCCGGGAAGGGCGTCGAGCCGGTCGGCGACCGCGACGATCTCGTCGGCCGCCCAGCCGCCCTCGTGGCCCCGGTAGAAGCGGTCGCCGGGCGCGGCGATCCGGGCGAGCAGCGCCTGCTCCCGCCCGGCCGCCGCCTCGTGCCGGGGGATCTGCACCAGGTGACCGAGGTGACCGATGCCGAGCCCGCCGTGCCGGTCGGCGAGCGCGCACTGGAGGTCGACGCCGACCGCCTCGGTGATGCCCGCGTCGCGGACCGTCCGGCAGAAGTCGGGGTTGCGCCCGACCTGCTTGGTCATCGCGTAGACCGACAGACCGAAGCGGTCGGCCTCGCGGCGGATGGCGGCGGCGTTCGCCGCGACCGTGTCGAGGTCCAACGCGTAGGAGTTCGCCGGCAGGTCACCGCTGTCGTGCAGGTGCGCGGCGGCGGCGAGCAGGCCCGGATTGCGGCGTCGCAGCAGGTCCAGAAACATGCGGTTGCTTCCTTCCGGGTCAGCTTCGCCGCTCGCGCAGCGAGAGGGAGACGGCCACCAGGATGATCGCGCCGCGCGCCATCATCTGCTGGGACACGGACAGGCCGGCCAGGATCAGGCCGTTGTTGAGCATGCCCATCAGCAGGCTGCCCAGCACCGCGCCGACGATCGAGCCCTTGCCGC
Source organism: Micromonospora sp. C41 (assembly GCF_018070485.1). NCBI lineage: Bacteria > Bacillati > Actinomycetota > Actinomycetes > Micromonosporales > Micromonosporaceae > Micromonospora > Micromonospora sp. C41. The sequence goes on from NZ_JAGPXP010000014.1 coordinate 141,482, forward strand.
CGAAGAGGCTGGTGCCGCCCACGATCACGGCGGCGATCACGGACATCAGGTCGGCCTCGCCGAGGGTGTACCGGGCGCCCTGGAGGCGTCCGGCGTACAGCAGGCCGGCCAGGGCGGCGCACATCGCGCTGCCCATCAGCACCATGATCTTGACGCGGATCACCTTGATGCCGCTGACCCGGGCCGCCGCCACGTTGTCGCCGATGGCGAGCGTGTGCGCGCCGTACCGGGTCTGGCGCAGCACCAGGTACCCGACCACCGCCGCCGCCACCGACCAGAGCACCAGCCCGGGGATGCCGAGGATCTCGCCCTGGCCGAAGAAGGAGAGGAACGCGTCGTTGCTGACCGGCACCGACTGCAGGCCGGTGACCTCGCGGGCCAGGCCCGCCACCGCGCCCATGGTGGCGAGCGTGACCAGGAAGGAGGGCAGCCGGACCAGGGTGACGAAGACGCCGTTCACCAGGCCGACCGCCGCGCCGGCGGCGAGACCGGCGGCCACGCCGAGCAGCATGCTGTCGGTCTCCCGCAGCGTCACCGCGCCGACCAGCGCGGAGAGCGCGACGACCGAGCCGATCGACAGGTCGATCTCGCCGGCGGCCAGCACGAAGACCAGCCCGACCGCCATGATCGTGATGGGCGCGGTCTGGATGACGATGTTTGTGAGGTTGCTCGTGGTCAGGAAGCCGTTGCTGCCCTGGGTGACGGCGAAGAACAGGAACACGACCGCGAAGCCGATGTAGACCACGTAGTCGCGCCAGTTGATCCGGCGCCAGGCCGGGGCGGCGCTGGTCTTCACCGCCGCATCGGTGTGGGTCATCTATCGTCCCTCCGCTGTCTGGAAAGAGGTGGTCGTGCCGTCGTGGACGCCGGCCTCCCGGCAGGCCACCGCGACGGCGCCGAGCAGGCCGGCCCGGTCGCCGAGCAGGCTGGTCTTGATCAACGGAACGCCCGTGCTCAGCGCGGCGACCCAGCGCCGGACCGGCTCGACGAGCTCGGTCCGGGAGCCGATGCCGCCACCGAGGATCACCGCCTCCGGGTCCAGGACGGCGGTGACCGCGACGACCGCCAGGGCGATCAGCCGGGCCTCCTCGTCGATGGCCGCCAGCGCGACCGGATCGCCGGCGGCGGCCCGGTCGAAGACGTCGGGCACGCTCGCCTGCTCGCCGGACACCGCCCGGTACCGGGCGGCGAGGGCGGCGCCGGCGACTGCCTCCTCCAGCGCGCCCTTCACCTGGTTGCCCGGGTCGAACGGGTCGGTTCCCAGCGGCAGGTAGGAGATCTCCCCCGCCGCGCCGCGCGCGCCCCGGACCAGCTCCCCGTTCAGCACGATGCCCATGCCGACTCCGGTGCCGACCGCCACGAACACGAAGTGCCGGTGGGTACGCCCGCTGCCCAGCCACCGCTCCCCGGCGGCGGCCATGTTGACGTCGTTGTCCAGCACGACCGGGTGCCCCAGGCGGCGGGTCAGCTCGGCCCGCACGTCGAGCGCCTCGAGGTCGGAGACGTTCGGCGACAGCTCGATCGCGCCGGTCGCCGGGTCGGGCACGCCGGGCAGGCCGATCGCGCTGGCCCGCACGTCGGACCAGTCGACGCCGGCCCGGGCGGCCAGTTCGCGCAGCAGCGTGTCGATCTGCGCGGCCACCGCCGTGCCGCCCCGGGGGTCGGTCGGCTGCACCTGCTCGCTCACGACGAGACCGTCGAGGTCGGCCAGCGCGGCCCGCAGCTTGGTGCCGCCGAGGTCGACGCCGGCGACGTAGCCGGACGGACGCGGATGCGCGGCCATCAGCCGACCGTCAGGAGTCGGGCCGGGTTGGCCGCCAGCATCTGGTCGATCGCCTCCGGCGGCACACCGAGGCGGGTGAGACCCGGCACGATCTCCCGGCCCAGGTAGGAGTAGCCGAGCCGGCCGTGCGTACGCGGGTTCAGGTACGCCTCCGCGCCGGTCAGGTCCATCGAGAGCAGGATCCGGTCGGCGTACCCGTCGCGGACCAGCCCGGCGAGCATGTCGAGCCGGGCGCGGTCGGGCCGGTGGTACGCCCGCTTGCCGAACTCGCCCTCCGGCGGGTTCTCCGGCAGCGGGGCGAGCACGAAGTCCCAGAACTGCTTGCCGAGCGTGTCGAAGGCGATGTTGACGCCGGTGGCCAGCACCGCCCGCAGGTAGTCCGGGTCGGGGTTGATGTCCAGGTGGCCGATGACGACGCGGGAGGGGTCCATCTTCTCCTCGCGCAGGATCTCGACCTGCTCCAGCGCCATGGTGCCGTGCGTGGTGTGCGTGTTCAGCGCCAGGCCGGTGGCGACGGCGGCGCGGGCGGCGGCACGCAGGCACTTCTCCTCGTGCGCGGTGATCTCGTTCAGCCCGGTGGCCTGCTCGCCGAAGATGCCGACCTTGATCCCGGTGTCCCCGACACCGACGGTGGCGTCGGCGACGAAGCGTTCCCGCATCTCGTCGACGCTCGCGCGCAGCGCCCAGCCGGGCGAGTACGGCTCCAGGTAGATCGCCGATCCGGCGACCACGTGCAGGCCGGTACGCAGTGCCACCTCGCGCAGCAGCGTCACGTCGTGACCGACCACCTCGTACGGGGACAGGTCCACGATCGTGCCGAAGCCCAGCTCGGGCAGGTCGCGTACCGCCCCGGCGGCGAGGTCCGCGCGGTCGTCGGCGACGCCGCCGGACAGCCACGGCCCGGGCACCAGCGCGCCGAGGTGCTCGTGACTCAGCACCCGGCCGAGCGACTCGGGAGGCACCGGTCCGAGGACTGTCTGGACGTACCCCATGTGCTTCTTCCTCTCGTCTCGCGGTGCTCGCGGACCCGGCGGTGGGCCGGACCGCGCCCGGCGTCAGTTGCCGAGCACCTCGGCCGGGGGCTCCTGGCCGTAGTCGTCGCGCCAGGCGTCGGCGATGTTGTCCTTGGTCGCGGCCATCGGCGATCCGACGACCAGCTCCGGGGCCTTCTTGCCGAGCAGGCCGTACGCGGCGACGACGCCCAGGTTCTGGCCGAGCCGGGTCGAGCCGTTGGCGACGATGCCGGCGACGTTGCCGCCCTTGACCATGTCGGCGGCGAGGTTCGCCTCCAGGTCGTTCGTGACGATCTTGACGTCGGTGCGGCCCTGCTGCCGGGTCGCGGCGAGCACGCCCTCGGCGGCGGTGGCCCAGGCGACGTAGACGCCCTTGAGGTCGGCGTGGCGGGTCAGCATCGCGGTGGCGATGTCCTCGGTACGCGCCGGGTCGGAGAACCCGGCCTCCTCGACGATCTCGATGTCCGGGTAGAGGTAGCCCAGCCAGTCCTTGAACGCCTTGTCCCGCTGGTTGGTGAACCAGAAGTCGGCGTCGTGGTAGACGTAGCCGACCTTGCCCTTGCCGCCGAGCGCCTTGCCGAGCATCTCCGCGTTGGCCTTGCCGAACGCGGTCAGGTCGGCGGTGACGATGCCGACGATCTGCTGCCCGGACTTGTAGTCCTTCGGCGGGGTGGTCATCACGACAAGCTTGACGCCGGCGTCCACGGCAGGCTTGAAGGCGGCGGCCGCAGCGGTCGGGTCGACGGCGATGGTGACGATCAGGTCGGGCTTGAGCGCCAGCACGGTCTGCACGTTGTTGGCCTGCCGGGCGGCGTCGAACTCGGCGCTGGTGCTGGCGAGCACCTTGATGCCGAGCTGGTCGAACTCCTTGCGGACGCCGGACTCGACGGCCTTGGTCAGCGCGGAGCCCTCGTGCCAGACGAAGGCGGCGGAGTAGTTGCCGTCCTTGACCTTCTGCCGCTCCTCGTCGGTCAGCGAGAGCTGGTCGGCGGCGGTCGGCGTCTCGCCGCCGGGGCCGACGAACGACAGGCTGGGTTCGGTACGCGGGCCGCTCGACGCGCCGCCGCTCCCGGAGGTCTCGTTCGAGCAGGCGCCGACCATGAGCGCCAGAGCGCAGAGCGCGCCGAGGGCGGCGCCACGTCTACGGCTGAGAATCATTGCTCTTCCCTTCACAGCAACGGGGTCCGGAACCGGGATTCCGGACTGACACGGGGGTCCGATGCGACCGGCACGGCGCGTACGGGGGCACGCGCCGCCTCCCTGGGCCGGCGACCTCTATTTCCGTTCAGGGTGAAAGTATTATCGCGGTCATCACAGTCCGTCAAGAGCGCTGGTCAGAGATTCGACCCACTCGGTTCGACCGTCACCACCGGCCTCACCTCGGAATTCAGCGGGATCCGTCGCCCGGGTGCGGGCCGGAAGACGACATGGTCCGGGTGGTTGCTCATCCAGCGGCGTGGCTTTAACATTCGGGCGGAAAGAAAATCGGCGGAGGTGGGCGTGGAATCTCGAGCACCACGGGCGGCGAACCGGTCCACAGTGCTGGCCCACGTGCTGACCCACGGCCCGGTGAGCCGCACGGCCATCGGCCACGAGACCGACCTCTCCCCCGCCACCGTGTCGCGGATCGTGGAACAGCTGCTCGACGAAGGGCTGCTGACCGAGACCGACGGCGCACCCACCACCAACCGGGGCCGCCGGGCGACCCAGGTCGCGATCGCCGCCGGACGCGGCGTGGTCTGCGGCGTCGACGTCGGCGGCTCCAACGTCCGGCTGGTGGTCGCCGATCTCGCCGCCCGGCCGCTGACCGGCCGGACCGTGCCCACACCCGCCGACTACGACGCGCCCCGGCTGGCCCAGTGGCTGGCCGACCTGATCATGCGGACCGTCGGCGCCGACCGGGAGCGGCTCGACTGCGTAGCGGTGGGCCTGCCCGGCGCCGTCCGGCAGGGAGACCGCGCCGTCTCCAACGCCCCGAACCTGCCCCAGGTGGAGGACCCGCTGTTCCTGCGGCTGCTGGAGAAGCACCTGGGCGCCGCGGTCGAGGTCGACAACGACTCCAACTACGCGCTGCTCGGGGAACTGCGCTTCGGCGCCGCCCGGGACGCGCAGACAGCGGTGATGCTCACCATCGGGGCCGGACTCGGCGCCGGCGTCGCCATCGACCGCCGGCTGTTCCGGGGCCGCAGCGGCCTGGTCGGCGAGTTCGGCCACCTGCCGGCCGGCCCGCTCGGCGCGCCGCTCGAACGGATCATCAGCGGGTCCGGCATCCTCGCCCGCGCCCGCGAACTCGGCCTGTCGTTCGACAACGCGGCCGACGTGTTCCGCTCGGCCGACCCGCGACTGGCGCCGGTCAAGCAGTACGTCGAGCAGGCGCTGCTGGTGGTCCTCACCGCGGCGGTGGTCGCCTACGAACCGGAGGTGATCGTCCTCGGCGGCGGCGTCTCCCACGCGCTCACACCCGACCTGGTCCGGCTACGCGGTCGGCTGCACGAGATCGTGCCGGCCGCCGAGGCGGCAGTGCACGGCGCGGAACTCGGTGACCTCTCCGGCGCGCTGGGCGCCGTGGTCGCGGCGCTGCACACCGCGTACCGGCGGCTCGGGCTCGCCGAGGCGGACCTCGCCCGCGTTCCCCAGCCGGACGCCCTCGCCGGCTGCGACCTGCCGGCCCTGGCCGACCACTCCTGAGCAGGCGGCAGCGCCCCCGCCGGGCGCTGCTGTGAGCGTTCACCCGGCGGCCGGCCCGCTCCTTCTCCGGAACCGACCGGTTGAACATGTTATCGATAACCTGCTATGTTCCGGCACGGGAGCGAAGGGCACGCTCCCCGTCACCCCCGCAATCGGCACGGCGCACGAGGGTCCCCTCGCCGTCCGGCCGATCGGTGACCAGTCCGGGCCGCTCCGCCGATGCACGCCGACGCAGGCGGCCACCGGACGACTTCGGCCCAGCCGCACGCACGGCTCCGCGCCCTCTTCGCAGGCGACGTCGGCATCGACGGACGGCCCGGCCTGCACCACCACCCAGGGCAAGGAGTCCAGCAATGGCGAAACGAACATCCCTTCTCTCCTCCGTCGCCGCCGCGGCCGTGCTCCTCGCGGCGGCGGCCGGCGGCGCGCTCAGCGCCGACCTCGGCGAGACGGCGCAGGCGTCGACAAACGGCACGCTCGCGGCGACCGCCGGCTGCGGCAAGGCGCCGACGCTGTCCAGCGGAACGCGCACCATCTCCAGCGGCGGGCAGAACCGCAGCTACATCCTGCGCATCCCGGACGGGTACGACCGCAACCACCCGTACCGGCTGATCTTCGGGTTCCACTGGCTGAACGGCTCGGCCAACAACGTCGCCTCGGCCGGCTACTACGGCCTGCTGCCGCTGTCGAACAACAGCACGATCTTCGTCGCGCCGCAGGGCATCGACAACGGCTGGGCCAACACCAACGGCCGGGACCTGACGCTGTTCGACGACATCTCCCGGCAGATCGAGAACGACCTCTGCGTCGACACGTCCCAGCGGTTCGCGCTCGGCTGGAGCTACGGCGGGGCGATGAGCTACGCGGTGGCCTGCGCCCGGCCCAACGTCGTCCGCGCGGTCACCGTCATCTCCGGCGCGAACCTGAGCGGCTGCAACGGCGGCACCCAGCCGGTCGCCTACTTCGGCATCCACGGCATCTACGACAGCGTGCTGAACATCTCCATGGGCCGCTCGCTGCGCGACACGTTCGTCCGGAACAACGGCTGCACCGCGCAGAGTCCGCGCGAGCCGAGCCGGGGCAGCCTCACCCACATCACCACCACGTACTCCGGCTGCCGCGAGGGCTACCCGGTGCAGTGGGCCGCGTTCGACGGCGACCACACCCCCAGCCCGGTCGACGGGTCGTCCAGCCCGAACGACTCCCGGACCTGGACCTCGGGGGAGATCTGGCGGTTCTTCAGCCAGTTCGCGTCCACCACGCCGCCGACCACGGCGCCGCCGACCTCCGTGCCGCCGACCACGCCGCCGGTCACCACCGCACCGCCCACGACGCCGCCGGTCACGACCCCGCCGCCTGGCGAGCCGGGCGCCTGCACCGCGACCTACCGGACCGTGAACACCTGGCCGGGCGGCTTCCAGGCCGAGGTCACCGTGGCCAACAACGGCGCCACCACGCTCAACGGCTGGACCGTACGCCTGACCCTGGCCTCCGGCCAGGCGATCAGCAGTCTCTGGAACGGCGTCAACACGGGCACCTCCGGCTCGGTGTCGGTCCGCAACGCCGACTACAACGGCACGGTCGGCGCGAACGGCTCGACCACGTTCGGGTTCACCGCCACCGGAAACGGGGCCACCGCGCCCAGCGGAGTCAGCTGCACCAGTCCCTGATCTCCGTACCGCCGAACCCCCGCACGGGGAGCCGGGCCGTGGGTGGCACGCCGCCGCCCTCGGCCCGGCACCGCCGGGACAACTGAGGTCCCGCCGGACGCCGGGATGTGCTCTAATTAACCCTGGTCGATGTTCGCGCTAACATTTACGACCCCACAGGCCACCACCACCGACATGTCGGGGCCGCCGCCACACCACTGTTAGCGCTTACGCCGACGGCCATCCACAACTCGCGAGGCACCGTGCCGGACGGTCGGGTGCTCGCGCGTATCCGAGGAGCCGTCATGGTGATCCCCCGTCCCCGGTCCGTCCGATCCGGACCACCGCGTATGACCATCTCCGCCCTGGTGCTCGTCCTGGCCGTCGCCGGCGCCGCCGTGGCCGCGCAGACCCGAAGCGCCGTGGCCGCCCCCGGGCCCGGCTCCATCGTGGGCGTGCAGTCCGGCCGCTGCGTCGACGTCCCCAACGGCAGCACCACGAACGGCACCCAGGTCCAGCTGTACGACTGCACCGGCGGCACGCCGCAGAGCTGGACGTACACGTCGGCGAAGCAGCTCACGGTGTACGGCAACAAATGCCTGGACGCCAACGGCCAGGGCACCAGCCCGGGCACGACGGTGATCATCTGGGACTGCAACGGCCAGGCCAACCAGCAGTGGAACATCACCTCGGCCGGCACCGTCACCGGTCAGCAGTCCGGGCTGTGCCTGGACGCGACGAACGCGGGCACCGCCAACGGCACCAGGATCATCCTGTGGACCTGCAACGGACAGGCAAACCAGCGGTGGAACGTCTCGACCACACCGTCGTCACCGCCGCCCACCTCGACGCCGCCGCCCGGCGGCCGGCCGTGCGACATCTACGCCGCGGGCGGCACCCCGTGCGTCGCGGCGCACAGCACCACCCGGGCGCTGTTCTCGGCGTACGGCGGCAACCTCTACCAGGTCCGCCGCTCCTCGGACAACGCCACCCGCAACATCGGGCTGGTGAGCGCGGGCGGCTACGCCGACGCCGCTGCGCAGGACGCGTTCTGCTCCGGTACGAGCTGCGTGATCACCGCCGTGTTCGACCAGTCGGGACGCGGTAACGACCTGTGGTACCAGGGCTCCGCGCAGGTCCCCGGCTCCACCTCCAGCCGGCCCGCGAACGCGACGAGCGAGTCGCTGACGGTCGGCGGCGCCCGGGCGTATTCCCTCTACATCAACCCTGGGAACAGCTACTGGCGGGACGGCCACCTGACCGGCGTCCCCACCGGCTCCGCCCCCGAGGGCATGTACATGGTGACCAGCGGCACCCACGTCAACAGCGGCTGCTGCTTCGACTACGGCAACAGCGAGACCACCCGCAGCGCCGACGCGGCGGGGGCGATGGACGCGATCAACTTCAGCACCAGTTGCTGGTTCGGCGGCTGCTCCGGCAGCGGCCCCTGGGTGCAGGCCGACCTGGAGTGGGGTCTCTACCCGGGCGGCAGCCAGTCCTGGAACCCGAACCAGCGGGCGTTCACCAACCGGTTCGTCACCGCCACCCTGAAGAACAACGGCACCTCGCGGTTCGCCATCAAGGGCAGCAACGCCCAGTCCGGCGGCCTCTACACGCTCTACGACGGGTCGCTGCCGGCCGGTTACAGCCCGATGCGTAAGCAGGGCGCGATCATCCTGGGCAGCGGCGGCGACTGCTGCAAGCCCGGCGGCGGCGCGAACCTCAGCGCCGGCACCTTCTACGAGGGCGCCATGGTCGCGGGCTATCCGTCCGACGCGACCGAGAACGCCGTCCAGGCCGACATCGTCGCCGCCGGCTACCGCTGACCGGCGAGCCACTCGGCGACCACACTCCGCATCTCCCGAAAGGACTCGTCATGTCCGAGCCGAGATGGATACGCCGACTGCTGGCGGCGTTCGCCGTCACCGTCCTGGCCGCCGCCGGCGGCCTGATCCTCACCGCCGGCCCCGCACAGGCCGCCACCTCGATCACCGTCAACGGCGCCTCCGGCGGCCAGACGTTCGACGGGGTCGGCGCGGTCAGCGGCGGCGGCGGCAACAGCCGGCTGCTGATCGACTATCCGGAGCCGCAGCGCGGGCAGATCCTGGACTACCTGTTCAAGCCCGGATACGGCGCCGCGCTGCAGATCCTCAAGGTCGAGATGGGCGGCGACACCAACTCCACCAGCGGGTCCGAGCCGAGTCACGAGCACGTCCGGGGCGATCTCAACTGCAACCGCGGCTACCAGTGGTGGATCATGGAGCAGGCCAAGGCCCGCAACCCCGCCATCAAGCTGGCGGCCCTGCCGTGGGGCGCTCCCGGGTGGATCGGCAACGGCAACTTCATGTCCCAGGACATGATCAACTACTTCGTGGACTGGCTGGGCTGCGCGCGGCAGCACAACCTGACCATGGACTACATCACCGCCGCCCAGAACGAGAAGCGGACGGACGCGAACTGGACCATCAGCCTGCGCCAGGCGCTGAACGCCAACGGCTACAGCGGCGTGAAGATCATCTACGGGGACGACTACCCCGGTAGCTGGGGCCCGGCCAACGCCGTCGCCGGCAACGCCACGCTGCGCAACAGCATCGACGTGCTCAGCGGCCACTACCCGTGCGGCTACCTCAGCGCGCAGACCACCTGCACCGTGTCCTCGACAGCCACCTCCACCGGCAAGACGCTGTGGAACAGCGAGGGCGGCTCGCAGGACTACAACGACGGCGCCAAGCCGCTGGCCCGCGGCATCAACCGCGGCTACATCGACGGCCGGATGGTCGCCTACCTCAACTGGGACCTGATCGCCGCCATCACGCCGAACCTGCCCTGGTCCACGGTCGGGCTGATCCTGGCCAACCAGCCCTGGTCCGGCTGGTACTCGGTCGGCAAGAACACCTGGGCGCTGGCCCACACCACCCAGTTCACCGCACCCGGCTGGCGCTACCTGGACTCGGCCTCGGGCTACCTGGGCGGCAACCGCAACAACGGCAGCTACGTGTCGCTGCGCTCGCCCACCACCGGCGACTACAGCACCGTCATCGAGACCATGGACGCCACCGCGGCCCAGCAGGTCACCATGACCGTCACCGGCGGGCTGTCCACCGGCCAGGCGCACATCTGGGCCACGAACCTGAACTCGACAAACCCGAACGACTTCTTCGTCCGCACCGCGGACGTCACCCCGTCGGGCGGGTCGTTCACGTTCACCGCCCAGCCCGGCCACCTCTACACCGTCACCACCACGACCGGGCAGGGCAAGGGCACCGCCACCAGCCCGGCGCAGGGCTCGCTGGGCCTGCCGTACCGCGACGACTTCGACAGCTACGCCAGCGGGCGGTTCCCGAAGTACCTCCAGGACATGCAGGGCGCGTTCGAGATCGTCGGCTGCGGCGGCGGCCGGTCCGGCATGTGCCTGCGCCAGATGTCCGCGCAGGCGCCCATCACCTGGAAGACCCTCGCCGACCCGGCGACCTACGGCGGGAACCTGAGCTGGGGCAACTACACGGTCTCCGCCGACGTCCTGCTCGAACAGTCCGGCTACGCCCAGATCCAGGGCCGCGTCGGCAGCACCAACCTGGACCCGATCGGCCGCTACAACGCCTACTTCCTGCGGGTCACCGACGCCGGCGCGTGGTCCATCCTGCGCAACAACACCGCCGGGCAGCTCACCACGCTGCGCAGCGGGAACGTCGCGGCGCTCGGCACCAACCGCTGGCACAGCCTCGCGCTGGGCTTCGCCGGCACCACCATCACCGCCACCATCGACGGCGCCACCGTCGGCACGGCCACCGACTCCACCTTCGGCTCCGGCCAGGTCGGCTTCGGCACCAGCCAGGGCGAGACCGCGCAGTTCGACAACCTGTCGGTGGTCGCCGGCCCGGGTGGCAACCCCGGCGGTACGAGCGGCGCGTGGCTCAACCCCAACTCCAGCCGCTGCCTCGACGTGCCGAACCAGTCCCAGACCAACGGCACCCAGGTGACGTTGTGGGAGTGCAACGGCGGGACCAACCAGCAGTGGACGGCGACGTCGAGCCGGCAACTCCAGGTGTACGGGAGCAAGTGCCTGGACGCCGAGGGGCAGGGCACCTCGTCCGGCACCCGGGTGATCATCTGGGACTGCAACGGCGGCGCCAACCAGCAGTGGAACGTCAACACCGACGGCACGATCACCGGCGTCCAGTCCGGACTGTGCCTGAGCCCGAACGGCGGCGGGACCGGCAACGGCACCTCGATCATCCTGTCCGCCTGCACCGGCGCGAACAGCCAGAAGTGGAGCCGGGCGTGACGGCCCGACCCTCGCCGACCACACCATCCGCCGCGGCGCGGCCTACCCCGGGAGATGACCTGTGACGTCAACGCTATGGAGAACCGACCGCCGGACCAGACGATGGCTCGCTCTGGCGGTGACCATGCTCGCCCTGCTCGGGCTGGCCCCGGCCATCGCCGGCGGGCTGAGCCCGACCGCCGCCCGGGCGGACAACCCGATCGTGCAGACCATCTACACGGCCGACCCGGCCCCGCTCGTGTACAACAACCGGGTCTACCTGTACACCGGCCACGACGAGGACAACTCGACCTGGTTCACCATGAAGGAGTGGCGGGTCTACTCGTCCGACGACATGGTGAACTGGACCGACCACGGATCGCCGCTCAGCCTCGCCACGTTCAGCTGGGCCAAGCAGGACGCGTGGGCCGGCCAGGCGGTCCACCGCAACGGCAAGTTCTACTGGTACGTGCCGATGGTCGTGCGGGCCACCGGCCAGATGGGCATCGGGGTGGCGGTGGCGGACAGCCCCACCGGGCCGTTCCGGGACGCCATCGGGCGCCCGCTGGTGAGCAACGGTGAGATCGACCCGACCGTGTTCATCGACGACGACGGCCAGGCGTACCTGTACTGGGGCAACCCCCGCCTGTGGTACGTCAAGCTGAACGCGGACATGATCTCGTACTCGGGCAGCCCGACCCAGATCCCGCTGACCGCGGCGGGATTCGGCGCACGGACCGGTGACGCGAACCGGCCGACCCTCTACGAGGAGGGTCCGTGGGTGTACAAGCGCAACGGCCTCTACTACATGGTCTTCGCGGCCAAGTGCTGCTCGGAGTTCATCGCCTACTCCACCGCGCCCGGGCCGCTGGGGCCGTGGACGTACCGCGGCACCGTCATGCCCACCCAGGGCAGCAGCTTCACCAACCACCCCGGCATCACCGACTACAAGGGCGGCTCGTACTTCTTCTACCACAACGGCGCGCTGCCCGGCGGCGGCGGTTTCACCAGGTCGGTGGCGGTGGAGAAGTTCTCCTACGGCGCTGACGGCTCGATCCCGACGATCAACATGACCACCACCGGCGCGCCGCAGATCGGCACGCTCAACCCGTACATCCGGCAGGAGGCCGAGACGAGCGCCTGGGCGTCCGGCGTGGAGACCGAGCCGGCCAGCGGCGGCGGGATGAACGTCGGCTTCATCGACAACGGCGACTACCTCAAGATCAAGGGCGTCGCCTTCGGGTCCGGCGCGACCTCGTACACCGCCCGGGTGGCCTCCGCGGGCAGCGGCGGCACCATCGAGCTGCGGCTGGACGGCACCAGCGGCCCGGTGGTGGGCACCTGCCGGGTGTCCGGCACCGGCGGCTGGCAGACCTGGGCCGACACGACCTGCGCGGTCAGCGGCGCCACCGGCACCCACGACCTCTACCTGCGGTTCACCGGCGGCAGCGGCTCGCTGTTCAACATCGACCACTGGCGGTTCACCCCCGCCGGGAGCACGCCGCCGCCCACCGACCCGCCGACCACCACGCCGCCGCCGATCGATCCCCCGCCGACCACTGCGCCGCCCACCACGCCGCCGCCGGGCGGTGGCGCCTGCACCGCCACCTACCGCACCACGAACTCCTGGTCGGGCGGCTTCCAGGCCGAGGTGACAGTCACGGCCGGCACCGCGGCGCTCAACGGGTGGTCGGTGCGGTGGAACCTGGCCGGTGGCCAGAGCATCAGCCAGGTCTGGAGCGGCACGCTGAGCACCAGCGGCTCCACCGCGACAGTCAGCAACGCCGCGTACAACGGCTCCGTGCCCGCGTCCGGCTCCACCACGTTCGGCTTCATCGCCAACGGCTCGCCGACCACCCCGTCCCTGACCTGCACCACCCCGTGAAAGGAGCACACATGCGTACCACTGTGCGGAGATGGCTCACCGCGGGCGCCGCGCTCGCCGTGCTGGCCGCCGGTGTGCTGACGGCGACCGGACCGGCGGCCGCCGAGTCCAACGGCGGCACCCGCGTGATGCCGCTCGGTGACTCCATCACCGAGGGCACCCAGGTGCCGGGCGGCTACCGGATCGGCCTGTGGCAGCGGCTGGCCGGCGGCGGCTACCGGGTCGACCTGGTCGGCTCCCAGTTCAACGGGCCGGGCAACCTCGGCGACCACGACCACGAGGGCCACCCCGGCTGGCGCATCGACCAGATCGACGCCAACATCACCGGCTGGCTGAACGCCTACCAGCCGCGCACCGTGCTGCTGCACATCGGCACCAACGACATCCTGCAGAACTACAACGTCTCCACCGCGCCGAACCGGCTCTCCTCGCTCATCGACCGCATCACCAACACCGCGCCGAACGCGGACGTGTTCGTCGCGCAGATCATCCCGCTCGCCAACTCCGGCCAGGCGGCGGCGGTACGCACGTTCAACGCCGCGCTGCCCGGCATCGTGCAGTCGAAGGTGAACGCCGGCAAGCGCGTCCACCTGGTCGACCAGTACTCGGCGCTGACCACCGCCGACCTGATCGACGGCATCCACCCGACCGCCACCGGCTACGACAAGATGGCGGCGGTCTGGTACCGGGCGTTGCAGTCGGTGTCCGGCAGCATCGGCACCCCGGGCAGCGGCGGCGGCACGTACCAGAACGTGCAGCTCGTCGGCGCCGGCTCCGGCCGGTGCCTGGACGTGCCGAACGGCAGCACCACGAACGGCACCGCGGTGCAGCTGTACGACTGCTGGGGCGGCACCATGCAGCGCTGGACCTACACCTCGGACAAGCAGTTGCAGGTGCTCGGCAACAAGTGCCTCGACGCCAGCGGACGGGGCACCGCGAACGGCACCAGCGTGATCATCTGGGACTGCAACGGCCAGCCCAACCAGCAGTGGAACCTCAACGCCAACGGCACGATCAGCGGCGTCCAGTCCGGGCGCTGCCTGGACGCGGCGGGCTACGGCACCGCCAACGGGACGAGGATCAACCTCTGGGACTGCCACGGCGGCACCAACCAGCAGTGGAGCGCACGCGCCTGACCGGCGTGCGACGGGCTCCCCGGCGGCGTCCGCCGGGGAGCCCGTCCGGGCGGCGCCCGCCGCATGACCAGCGGCGGGCCCGGCGGGTACGTAGAGTGAGAGCCATGTCGAAGCCGCCGCTGCCCGAGCCCGCCGTCGCCATGCTGGGCAAGCCGAATCCCGCCGTCATCGCCACGCTTCGCGACGGCCAGCCGGTGTCCGCGGCCACCTGGTACCTCTGGGAGGACGGCCGCGTCCTGGTGAACATGGACGAGGGCCGCCGCCGGCTGGCACACCTGCGCAGCGATCCCCGGGTCTCCCTGACCGTGCTGGACGAGGGGAACTGGTACACCCACGTCAGCCTGATCGGGCGGGTGGTCGAGCTGCGCGACGACGAGGGCCTGGCGGACATCGACCGGATCTCGCAGCACTACACCGGGCGGCCGTACCCCCGGCGGGACCGCAAGCGGGTCAGCGCGTGGATCGAGATCGAGCGCTGGCACGGGTGGGGCGCGCACAAGGACAACAGCCAGACCGGCTGACGGCGCCCCCACGATGTCCGACCCATGCGGAAGAGTGTCGGGCATGAGTGAGCCGTACGACCCGAAGGCAGCGCTGCACCACTACCTGCGCGCGATCCGGGAGAATCTGATCTGGAAGCTCGACGGGCTGAGCGAACGCGAGGCCCGGCTTCCCCGCACCGCGACCGGCAACAACCTGCTGGGGGTGCTCAAGCACTGCCTGAACGTCGAGGCCGGCTACTTCGGGCCGACGTTCGGCCGCGAGTTCCCCACACCGGCGGAGCTGGTCGCCACCGAGACGTTCGACGCCGACCCGCAGGCCGACTGGTACGCCCGCGAGGACGAGACCAAGGACGGGCTGATCGACCTGTACCGCCGCGTCGCGGCGTTCGCGGACGAGACGATCGACACGCTGCCGCTGGACGCGCCGGGGCGGGTGCCGTGGTGGCTGCCCGGCCGGCAGGACGTGACGCTGCACCAGGTCCTCGTGCACGTCTGCGTCGACCTGGCCCGGCACGCGGGGCACGCCGACATCCTGCGCGAGCAGCACGACGCCGCGATCGGGCTGGGGCAGGAGAACCGGAACGTCCCCGAGGGCTACGACTGGCCGGCGTACGTCGACCGGCTGTCGGCGCTCGCCGACCGGTTCGCGTAGGCGGTTTTCCGGTAATGCGGCCGGAAGTTTCAACCACATTTCGGACAGTGGATCGACAGGACCAGCAGCATCGTGAAGCATCTATCCCATGAAGATCCGGCCCGCCGTCGCCCCGCCGACCGCTGAGGACACCGGTCCCGAGCAGCCTCCCGCCGACCGGCCCTCGGACGACCGCCCCTCCGACGAACGGCCTGTGGACGGCAGACGCCGATGGCGGCCGAACCCGGAGTGGACGCTGGCGATCCTGGGCAGCCTGCTGCTGGCGGTGGTGCTGACCTGGCCGACGATGCGGCACCCGGCGACCACCATCCCCGGCGACCTGGGCGACCCCACGTTGCAGGCGTGGCAGGTCGCCTGGTCGGGGCACGCCCTGCTCAACGACCCGGCCAACCTCTGGCACTCGAACACGTTCTTCCCGGAGCGCTACACCTACGCCTACAGCGACACGCTGCTCGGCTACGCGCCGTTCGGGATGGTCGGCTCCGGCTTCGAGGCCGCCGTGATCCGCTACAACGTGCTCTACGTGCTGCTGCACGCGCTGGCGTTCCTCGGGGCGTACGCGCTGGCCCGGCAGCTCGGCGCGAACCGCTGGGGCGGCGCGGTCGCCGGGATCGCGTGGGCGTACGCGCCCTGGCGGCTGGCGCACTCCGGCCACCTGAACATCCTGTCCAGCGGCGGGATCGCGCTGGCCCTGGCGATGCTGGCCCGGGGTCACGGCTGGTCGCTGCGCCACGGCTACCGGCCGGAGCGCCGCCGTCCCGGCTGGGCGGTGGCCGGGTGGCTCGTCGCCGCCTGGCAGGTCACGCTCGGCTTCGGCATCGGGCTGCCGCTCGTCTACTTCCTGCTGGCCGCCGTGCTGGTGGCGGCCGGCTGCTACGGCTGGTCCTGGTGGCGCAAGCGGGAGCGTCCGCCGTTCGGCCGCCGGCTGCTGATCGCGGACCTGGCCGGCGGCGCCGTGTTCGGCGCCGTGACGCTGCTGCTCGGCCTGGTCTACCTGCGCGTCGTCGACCTCAACCCGCAGGCCGTCCGCTCGCTGGACTGGACCAAGATGTTCTCCCCTCCGCTGATCGGGTTCATCACCGCGCCCGGCGACTCGTGGCTGTGGGGGGAACGGCACGCCGCCGCCCGGGAGCAGCTGACCTGGCCGCCGGAGATGGCGCTGCTGCCCGGGATGACGCTGATCGGGCTGGCCGCGGCGGGGCTGTTCGTCTCGTCGTTCCCGGTGCGGCACCGGGTCGCGCTGGGGCTCGGCGTGCTCGGCACCGTGCTGCTCGGCCTGGGCGCCACCCTCGGCGGGGACGGCGACCCCGGCTATCTGACGCTGTCCACGCTCCTGCCCGGCTGGGACGCGCTGCGCACGCCGGGCCGGATGATGCACTGGACCAGCCTGCTGCTGGCGGTGCTGGCCGCCGGGCTGGTCACCGCGCTCGCCGAGTCCTGGCACCGGCCCTCGGCCCACCGCTGGTCCCGGGCCGTGGCGCCGCTGGTCCTGCTGGTGCCGCTCGCGCTGGTGACGCTGGAGGGCGTCAACCGCACGCCGCACCCGGTCGTGCCGACGCCGCCGGCCGCGATGCGTACCGCGCCGGAGCCGATGCTGGTGCTGCCCGCCGGCGGGATCGGCGACCTGAACTACATGCTCTGGTCCACCGACGGGTTCCCCCGGATCACCAACGGGCTCGGCGGTTTCGAGCCGGTCACCCAGGCGCAGACCCGGGTCGCCGTGGCGACGTTCCCCGACGCGGGCAGCGTGGCGTACCTGCGCGGCATCGGCGTCCGGTCGGTCGTCGCGGTGCCGAGCCGCGCGGCGGGCACGCCGTGGGAGGGCATCGAGAACCGGCCCGTTGACGGATTGGGCATCACCCGGGAGGACCTCGATGGCACGCTCGTCTACCGGCTCTGACGCCGCCGGCGCCGGAGGCCCGCGCCCGGGCGCCGGGCCGGGCGGGACGACGCCGATGCGGCTGTCGGTGGTGGTGCCCTGCTTCAACGAGGAAGAGTCGGTGGAGCGGCTGCACGAGATGCTCAGCACCGCGCTCGCCGAGCTGCCCGACGTGGACGTCGAGGTGGTGTACGTCGACGACGGCAGCGAGGACGGCACGCTCGCGGCGCTGCGCCGGCTCGCCGCCGCCGACCCGACGGTCTGCTACACGTCGCTGAGCCGCAACTTCGGCAAGGAGGCGGCCATGCTCGCCGGGCTGCACCGGGCCACCGGCGACGCGGTCGTCATCATGGACGCCGACCTGCAGCATCCGCCGCGCCTGCTGCCCGAGATGGTCGCGCTCTACCGCCAGGGCTT
Organism: Micromonospora sp. C41; assembly: GCF_018070485.1. NCBI lineage: Bacteria > Bacillati > Actinomycetota > Actinomycetes > Micromonosporales > Micromonosporaceae > Micromonospora > Micromonospora sp. C41. The sequence continues at coordinate 159,351 of NZ_JAGPXP010000014.1, forward strand.
CGACCAGGTGATCGCCCGCCGCGACCGGCGCGGCGACCGGTTCATCCGGATGGTCGCCTCACGCTCGTTCTACCGCCTGGTCAACTGGTGGATAGACGTCCGCCTGCTGGACGGCGCGGGTGACTTCCGCCTGCTGTCCCGGCTCGCGGTGAACGCGATCCTGGCGATGCCCGAGTACAACCGCTTCTCCAAGGGCCTGTTCTCGTGGATCGGCTTCCGCACCGTGGTGGTGGCGCACCGCAACGAGAGCAGGCAGGCGGGGCGGAGCCGGTGGACGTTCGGCAAGCTGTTCAACTACGCGTTCGACGGTCTGCTGTCGTTCAACAACCGGCCGCTGCGCCTGGCGATCTACGGCGGGCTCTTCCTCACGCTCATCGCGGTGGGCTACATGGCGTGGGTGGTCGCCGACGCCGTGGAGAAGGGCATCGACGTGCCCGGTTACACCACCATCATCGTCAGCGTGATCGGCCTCGGCGGGATTCAGATGATGATCCTGGGCGTGATCGGCGAGTACATCGGCCGGATCTACTACGAGACCAAACGCCGGCCGCACTATCTGGTGCAGGAGACCGAACGTCCGGTCCCGGAGACCGGCGGCCCGCCCCGGCTGCCGAACCAGCGCGCCGCGTGGTCCACCGACCGGGGTCCACGTGCGGCGCCGGCTTGGGAGGATCCGTCCCGAGATGCCTCCCGGCGTCACGGGGGCGGGGAATCGATGAGCGGCGACACCGGCTGAACGACGGCGATCGGTGTGCGCCGATCAGCGCACCATTGTTCTCTTTTCGCAGGTGGCGGGGGGTTGCTATCGTCGCCCGCGACGCCGGAGAACGGCGCCGAGGAAAGGGTTGCGATGGGGCTGATGGACAAGCTCCGGGGCGAGCTCATCGACATCGTCGAGTGGCTGGACGACAGCCGGGACACGATCGTCTGGCGGTTCCCCCGGTATCAGAACGAGATCAAGATGGGCGCCAAGCTGGTCGTCCGGGAGTCCCAGACGGCGGTGTTCGTCAACGAGGGGAAGATCGCCGACGTCTTCCCGCCGGGAACGTACACGCTGGAGACCCGCAACCTGCCGATCCTGTCCACCCTGAAGGGCTGGAAGTACGGCTTCAACTCGCCGTTCAAGGCCGAGGTGTACTTCGTCAACACCCGGCAGTTCACGGACATGAAGTGGGGCACCCAGAACCCGGTGATCCTGCGCGACGCCGAGTTCGGCGTGGTCCGGGTGCGGGCGTTCGGCGCCTTCGCGGCGCGGGTGGTCGACCCGGCGCAGCTGCTGCGTGAGCTGGTCGGCACCGACCCGCAGTTCCGCACCGAGGAGGTGCAGGAGTACCTGCGGCAGCTGATCGTGGGCCGGCTCGGCGGCGCGCTCGCCACGGCCGGCGTGCCGCTGCTGGACCTCGCCGCGCACCAGGACGCGATCGGCCGGCGGCTGGCCGCCGTGCTGACCGAGGAACTGGCCGAGGTCGGTATCGCGATCCCCAAGTTCGTCATCGAGAACGTGTCGGTGCCGCCGGAGGTCGAGCAGGCGCTGGACAAGCGGACCAGCATGGGCGCGGTCGGCGACCTGGACCGCTACACCCGCTTCCAGGCCGCGAACGCGATGGAGGCCGCGGCGAACAACCCGGGCGGCGAGGCGGGCGCGGGCATCGGCCTGGGCCTGGGCATGGCGATGGGCCAGCAGATGGCCCGGACGATGGGCGGCGGCGGGGCCACGCAGCCGGCGCCGGCCCCCGCGCAGCCGTCGGCCGCGCAGCCGGGCGCCGCCGAGCCGCCGCCGCTGCCGGGCCAGGCCCAGTGGTACGTCGGCGTCGGTGGCCAGCGGCAGGGCCCGTACGACCTCGGCGGGCTGGCCGAGCAGGCGGGCGCCGGCGCGCTCGGCCCGGACACGCTGGTCTGGCGTGCCGGGATGGCGCAGTGGCAGCCCGCCGGACAGGTGCCGGAGCTGGCGTCGGTGCTGGCCAGCGTCCCGCCGCCGCTGCCGCCGCAATGAACGCACGTCAGCGGGTGAGTCGTCCCCGCACCGGGCAGGTGCCGGCATGAGCGACACGACTGTCTCCCCGCCCTCGTACCGGTGCGGGGGTTGCGGGGCCCGGGTGGAGTTCGCGCCGGGCACGACGACGCTCAGTTGCCCGTACTGCGGGCACCGGCAGGAGATCGCCGGCGCGGGCCGCGAGGTGCGCGAGCACGCGTACGCGGATCTCGCGTCGCTGCCCCGCAAGCCGGTGGCGAGCGTCGGGGCGCACACGTTCGTCTGCCCGGGCTGCGGGGCCCGGACGGAGAGCGACGTGCTGGCGCAGCGCTGCCAGTTCTGCGCCACGCCGCTGGTGGCCGACGCCGCGGCGGGCGAGCTGATCGCGCCGGAGGCGGTGCTGCCGTTCGCGGTGGACCGCAACGGCGTACGGACGGCGCTGGGCCAGTGGTGCCGCAGCCGCTGGTTCGCGCCGGGGAGCCTGAAGAAGGTCAGCGAGGCGGAGACGCTGAAGGGCACGTACCTGCCGCACTGGACGTTCGACGCGCGGACCGTGTCGGACTACCGGGGTCAGCGGGGCGAGTACTACTACGTCACCGAGACGTACACGGTGACCGTCGACGGCAAGCAGGAGACGCGGACCCGGCAGGTGCGGCACACCCGGTGGCATCCGGCCGCCGGCACCGTCAGCCGGGACTTCGACGACGTGCTGGTGCCCGCCACCACCCACCTGCCCACCGAGCAGCTGGACAAGCTGGCGCCGTGGCCGCTGACCGAGGCGGCCGCGTACCACGGCGACTACCTGGCCGGATACCAGGCGCTGCGGTACGACACCGAGCCCGAGGCGGGCCTGACCGAGGCGAAGGCGCGGATGGCGCCGGTCATCGAGGGGGACTGCCGGTCGGACATCGGCGGTGACGAGCAACGGGTGTCCGCAGTGGACACCACGTACTCCGACGTGTCGTACAAGCTGATCCTGCTGCCGGTGTGGATCGCCGCGTACCTGCACGCCGGCCGCTCGTACCAGGTGCTGGTGAACGCGCGCACCGGCGAGGTGATCGGTGAGCGGCCGTACAGCGCCGCGAAGATCGCGGCGGCGGTGTTCGCCGCGCTGGTGCTCGTCGCCGTAGTGGTGGCGCTCATGATGAACCGTTAGCGTCGCCGCGCTGTCGTACGCCCACGGGCCACCGGTATCCGTTACCGGTGGCCCGTGCGCATCGCGCGAGGAGTCTGACCGAGCGGCCGATTCGCCGCCGCGCCGATCCGCCGCAGAGTGAGGGAACGACCACCGGCCGAGCGGCGGAGGGCAGCCCCGATGGACTCACTGCGCAAGACGTCGCTGGTCGCGGGCGGGTTCTACCTGCTCACCTTCGTCTCGATCCCGACCCTCACGCTGTACGCCCCGATACGCGAGGCGGACTACATACTCGGCGGCACGCCGGACACCCCGGTCGTCGTCGGCGGCGTCCTGGAGGTGATCGTCGCCCTCGCCTGCATCGGCACCGCGATCGCGCTGCACCCGGTGCTCAAGCGGCAGGGTGAGGCGCGTGCGCTGGGCTTCGTCGCCGCCCGCGTGCTGGAGGCCGCCGGCATCTTCATCGGCGTCGCGAGCATCCTGACCCTGGTCGCCCTGCGGCGGGCCGGCGCCGAACCGGACGCGCTGGTCACCGGCCGGACACTCGTCGCCTTCTACGACTCGGTGTTCCTGCTCAGCCAGGCGCTCCTCCCGGCCGTGAACGCCCTGCTGCTGGGCTCCCTGCTCTACCAGTCCCGCCTGGTGCCGCGCATCCTGCCGGTGCTCGGGCTCGCCGGGGCGCCGCTGCTCGTCGCCTCCGATCTGGGCACGCTGTTCGGCGCCTGGGACCGGCTGTCCCCGGTGGCGGCGGTCGCCGCGCTGCCCATCGCGGTGTGGGAGTTCTCGCTCGGCGTCTACCTGGTCGTCAAGGGCTTCAAGCCGGTCACGGACGGCACGGTCGCGCCCCGGCCGGTCCAGGACGCCACCGTCTGAGCCGGTCAGGCCCGCGCGCCGCCGTCGACCCGCAGCACCGTACCGGTGACGAAGGAGGCGCGGTCGCTGAGCAGCCACGCGGCGGCCTGGGCGATCTCGTCGGGTTCGGCGGCCCGGCGCAACGGGCTGGCGGCGGCGAGCCGCTCGATGATCCCGGGTGACTCCGCGTCCCAGGCGCGCATCATCTCGGTGAGCGTGCTGCCCGGGGCGATCGCGTTGACCCGGATGCCCTCCGGGCCGTAGGTGATAGCCGCGGATTCGGTGAGGCTGTTCACCGCGCGCTTCATCGCGCCGTACGCGGGCAGCGCGGGGTTGCCCATCAGGCTGCCGACGCTGGAGTTGTTCACGATCGCGCCGGTGCCGGCGGTGGCCCGGATCGCGGCGACCTCGGCGACCATGGCGAGCCACGGTCCCTTGAGGTTGACGGTGTAGAGGTGGTCGAAGTCCTCTTCGCGCACCCGGTCCATCGGTCCGGGCGGCACGATCGTCGCGCCGTTGTTGAAGGCGACGTCGAGGCGGCCGTACACCTCGACGACGCGGTCCACGGCGGCGCGCACGCTCGCCGCGTCGGCCAGGTCGCAGACGACGTACTCGGCGGTGCCGCCGGCGGCCCGGACCTGTTCGGTGACCGCCTTCAACTGTTCCTCGGTCCGGGCGGCGAGCAGCACCCGGGCGCCCTCGGCGGCGAACAGCCGGGCCGCCGCGGCGCCGATGCCCCGCCCGGCGCCGGTGATGAACGCGACCTTGTCTGCGAGCAGGCCCTCAGTGGTTCGTGTGGTGTCCATGCGGCAAGCCTGCGGCCGGGCGCGGAGCCCATCCAGGCACCGGCGGTACCTGGCTACCAGCCGCCGTGCACGGGCACACTGGGGTCGTGGACCGACGTGAGCTGGCAGTGTTCCTGCGCAGCAGGCGGGAGCGGATCGCCCCGGCCGACGTGGGCCTGCCCGCCGGGCGGCGTCGCCGCACCCCGGGGCTGCGCCGCGAGGAGGCGGCGCGGCTGGCGTTCATCTCGACCGAGTACTACACCCGGCTGGAGCAGGGCCGGGCTCCGCGTCCGTCGCGGGAGGTGCTGGCCGGGCTGGCCCGCGCGCTGCGGCTGTCCGACGCCGAACGCGACCACCTCCACCACCTGGCCGGGGAGCCGCCCGCGCCGCCGCCCGGGCCACCCCGGGAGGTACGGCAGAGCGTGCTGGACCTGCTGCACCGGCTGCCGCAGGCGGCGGCGTTCGTGACCTCGGCGACGTTCGAGGTGATCGCCTGGAACGACCTCGCGGCGGCGCTCATGGAGGACTTCTCCGCGGTGTCCCGGCGGGATCGCAACCTGGTCCGTCGGGCGTTCCTCGGCCCGCACCTGATGTACGGCGTGTCGGACGCGAGCGAGTTCGCCCGCCACTCGGTCGGGCGGCTGCGCGCCGCCGCGGCCCGCTATCCGGACGACCCGGAGATGGCCGCGCTGATAGCGGACCTGCTCGCCGGCAGCGCGGAGTTCGCCCGCCTGTGGGCCTCCCACGACGTCGGCGGCGCGCGGACGCTGTGCAAGACGTTCCGGCACCCGCTGGTCGGGCCGGTGACTGTGAACTGCGACGTCCTCGACATCACCGACCGCGACCAGCAGGTGGTCATCTACACCGCCACGCCCGGCTCGCCCTCGGAGGAGGCGCTGCGGCTGCTCTCCGTGATCGGCACCCAGCGCATGACCGCCGAGCGCTGAGCCCGCGCCGAGCCGGCCCTCCACGGGCCGCACCGGCTCGGGGCAACGGGCCGATCTCGGCGAGAATGCGGGATGCGCGTTCCGAATAGCGAGATGCGGGAAGATCTTGGTACGAGAGCGCCCCTACAGGGGCTGTCATGTCCCGGGACATGTGTCAACGGGAAGTCCCGATAGATGTGTCAGGGGTTGTGGATCGTGGGGGTGGGGGTGAGGGGGATGTAGTTCTTGTCGGGGTTGAGGTGGAGGTAGCCGATGGGT
>NZ_JAGPXP010000015.1:0-164389 GCF_018070485.1 Micromonospora sp. C41
ACGAGGCCCACCACCGCGTCTCCATCACCGACGCCGCCCTGGTCGCCGCCGCGACGCTCGCCGACCGGTACATCTCCGACCGGTTCCTGCCGGACAAGGCGATCGACCTGATCGACGAGGCCGGCGCTCGGATGCGGATCCGCCGGATGACCGCGCCGCCGGACCTGCGCGACTTCGACGAGCGCATCGCCCAGGTGCGCCGCGACAAGGAGTCCGCGATCGACGCGCAGGACTTCGAGCGGGCCGCCCAGCTGCGGGACACCGAGAAGCAGCTGCTCGGGCAGAAGGCGCAGCGGGAGAAGGAGTGGAAGGCCGGTGACCTGGACGTCGTCAGCGAGGTCGACGACGAGCAGATCGCCGAGGTCCTCGGCAACTGGACCGGCATCCCGGTCTACAAGCTGACCGAGGAGGAAACCTCCCGGCTGCTGCGCATGGAAGACGAGCTGCACAAGCGCGTCATCGGCCAGGAAGACGCCGTCAAGGCCGTCTCGAAGGCGATCCGCCGTACCCGGGCCGGCCTGAAGGACCCGAAGCGCCCGTCCGGGTCGTTCATCTTCGCCGGCCCGTCCGGCGTCGGTAAGACCGAACTGTCCAAGGCGCTCGCCGAGTTCCTGTTCGGCAGCGAGGACGCCCTCATCCAGCTCGACATGTCGGAGTTCCACGACCGGTACACCGTGTCCCGGCTCGTCGGTGCCCCGCCCGGCTACGTCGGCTACGACGAGGGCGGGCAGCTGACCGAGAAGGTGCGTCGCCGGCCGTTCTCGGTGGTCCTCTTCGACGAGATCGAGAAGGCCCACCCGGACGTGTTCAACACGCTCCTGCAGATCCTGGAAGACGGGCGCCTCACCGACGGCCAGGGCCGGATCGTGGACTTCAAGAACACGGTCATCATCCTGACCACCAACCTCGGCACCCGCGACGTCGCCAAGGCAGTGTCGCTGGGCTTCCAGGCCTCGGAGGACTCCGAGTCGAACTACGACCGGATGAAGCAGAAGGTCAACGACGAGCTCAAGCAGCACTTCCGGCCCGAGTTCCTCAACCGGATCGACGACACCATCGTCTTCCACCAGCTGCGCGAGACCGAGATCCTCTCCATCGTCGACATCATGATCGCCCGGATCGAGACCCAGCTGCGGAACAAGGACATGGGCCTGGAGCTGACCGACAACGCCAAGAAGTACCTCGCGAAGAAGGGCTTCGACCCCGTCCTCGGCGCACGGCCACTACGCCGCACCATCCAACGCGACATCGAAGACAACCTGTCCGAACGGATCCTGTTCAACGAACTGCCCCCCGGCCAGATCGTCGTCGTGGACTGCGAAGGCGACCCCGACGACACCGACACGTCCACACTCGTCTTCCGGGCCGGCAAGCCGGTGCCGACGGGTCAGCCGTAGGCCCGCCGGCCCACCGCCATCAGATGATCACGCGTCGCGTCGTCGCAGAGCGCCCCGGCCACCCCGGCGGCGTACGCCCGCTCGGGCCCGAGCCCGAGACGCGCCGCCAACTCGTGCTCACGGCCCAGATCGGTACCGAACATCGCCGGGTCGTCGGTCCCGACCGAGCAGCGCAGACCGGCGGCGACGAGGCGGGGCAACGGATGCGCGGCCTCGGACTCCACCACCCGGGTCCGCAAGTTCGACGTGGGGCACACGTCCAGCACCACACCCCGGTCCCGCAGCTCGGCGAGCAGGTCGTCGTCCTCGGCGGCCCGGATGCCGTGACGGATCCGGGCCGGAGCCAGCTCCAGCAGGTCGCGTACCGAATCCGGCCCACCCGCCTCGCCGCCGTGCGGGACGAACGCCAGACCGCCGTCGCGGGCGATCGCCACCGCCCGGGCGAACGCCTTCGCCGGCGCGGCCAGCTCCGGCCCGCCCAGACCGAACCCGACCACGCCCCGGTCCCGGTACCGCACGGCCTGGCGGGCGCACTCCTCGGCGTCGGCCGGCGCCAGCTCGCGGTCCACGTCGGGCGTCAACAGCACCCGTACGCCGTGCCGCTCGTACGCCTCGGCCGCGCCGTCGGCGTACCCCTCGAAGATGTCCGCCCAGCCGACGCCCCGGCGCACCCGCTCGGCCGGCGAGAAGATGCCCTCCAGGTAGACAGCGCCGTGCATGGCCGCCTCGGCGGCGTACGCCACCACGATGCGCCGGAAGTCGTCGGCCGTACGCAGGCAGTTGGTGGTCAACACCCAGGTGCGGACGAAGTGGTCGAAGTCGGTGAACTCGTAGAGCTGACGCAGACCCTCGACCGTCTCCGCGGGCAGCCGCTGACCGTTGCGGCGGGCGATGACCAGGAGCGTCTCCGGCCGTACCGTCCCTTCGAAGTGGACGTGCAGCTCGATCTTCGGGGCCGGCACGGCCATCAGGCGGTTCGGAGCGCGCGCCGCTCGGCCATCACCGGCGTCCGCCCCCGCCAGCCGGCCTGCGACACGCCCAGCAGCCAGCGCAGCGGCGTGGCCGAGAGCAGCGGCGGATCGGTGACCCGCACCTGCCGCACCGGCACCGTGAGCGTGGCCCGCGCGACGGCGATGCGCTGGGCGCTGCCCGTCTCGGCCGGTATCCGCAGGTCCGCGTCGCCGATCAGGAAGCTGTCCGGCGCGCCGTCGACGAGCGCCGAGGTGGCGTCCCGGTCCGGGCGCAGCAGCAGGACCCGGGCGCGGTGCTCGCCCGGCGGCACGGTGGCGGGCAGCGCGGCCGGCAGCGGGCGAGGCGCGGCCGTCCACCATTCGTTGCGCCCCCCGTCGTGGGGCGCCACCGCGGCGAGCAGCAGCCCCGGCAGGTCCACGGTGTCGAGGTGCATCAGCGCCCGGGGGCCCTGGCCGGCGACTATCGCGCGGCTGCGGATCACCGGCAGCAGCGCCGCCACCGACACGCCCGCCAACTGCCGGGCGAGTTGGCGGAACCGCTCCGGGGGCAAACTCACCCAGCGCCGGAACTGGGTGGTGAACGTGCCGACGCTGGAGTACCCGACCTGGGCGCTGATCGCCGTGACGGTGAGCGAGGAACGCAGCAGCAGCCGTCGCGCCTCGGCCATCCGCAGGGCGGCCAGGAAACGTGCCGGTGTCATCGAGGTGGCCTGCTTGAACACGCGATGGAAATAGAAGGGGCTGAACGGGGCAAGGCGCGCCAGCGTTTCCAGCGGCAACGGTCTGCCGAGCTCTCTTTTCATGTGCTCAATCACCCGGACAATGGCGGCCGACCGGCCGTCATGTTCCTTGCAGTCGGCACCTGAAAACTGCCCCATGGCCCCTCCATCGCTACCCGGAAACCGTGACCAATAGTGCTGTGCGGCTCTTGAACGAGTCTTGATTTGCCGCACGCGGGCCGCTCCGGCGCCCTCGGCGGCAGGCGATACGTGCTGGCCGGAGCCGGTGCGGGACCCACTTCCAGGCTTGCGCGCACCCGGCTTCACGCGCCCGCCGAAGCGGTGCCGACGGTCACCTGAGGCAACACAGCAACCTGCGAGAAGACAGTCGCCGAGGCGTTCCGCGAGTATTGGCCAGAGCGGGCACGCCAATCGAAGAACTTCTCTGCAGGCGAGCAGGATCCGCACGCGTACACCCACGGCGAATTGGACTTGCCATGGCCCGAATATTGTTGGCACTGCGACAACGAATCCTGACGCCGGATAAGCGCGAGGCGTTGTTTGACACACGCGGCTTCCATGTCAAGAACGACGCCGCGCGGCAGGCCCTGGAAAGCGCCGGGCAGAGTTTCATCGGCGGTTTCGGTGACGCCGCCGGGGCGCCGGAGCCCCGGGCCGCCGAGGAACTGCTGGAAAGCCGGCCGGCGCCGCTGCGCGGCTTCGCCTACGAGGGCGCCGCGATGGCGTACGCCCTGATGGACGGCCTCCGCCCCGGCGGCGGCCGGGGCATGGCGCGGTTCCTGGCCGGGCGCGGCGACGCGCACGTCTACATGGCCCACGTGGGCGCCGGCTGGGCCATGGCCCGGCTGCCCCGCTGGCGCCGGCCGGCCATCCTCCCGCCCGACCCGCTGCTGCGCTGGCTCGCCCTCGACGGCTACGGCTTCCACCAGGCCTACTTCCACACCGGCCGGTACGTCCACGAACGGCACCGCGACCCGGCGCACATCTGGCCGGCGGAGCTGCGGCACTACGCGCCGCACGCGGTGGACCAGGGCATCGGCCGGGCGCTGTGGTTCGTCGCCGGCGCCGACCCGGCCGAACTGGTCCGGCTGCTCCACCGGTTCCCCGCCGACCGGCACTCCGACCTGTGGAGCGGGGTCGGCCTGGCCGCCAGCTACGCCGGTGGCGCCGATCTGACGGAACTGCGAACGCTGCGCGAGGCGGCCGGCGAGCACCGGGCGGCGCTCGGCCAGGGCGCCGCGTTCGCGGCCAAGGCCCGGATGCGGGCCGGACACGTGCCGACGCACACTGCTGTCGCGGTCGGCGCGTTCTGCGTCACCAGCATCGAGCAGGCCGCCGCGATCACCGATGCCGCCCTGACCGATCTGACCGACTCGGCGTCGCTGCCCGCCTTCGCGGTGTGGCGTCAGCGGATCGCCGACCATCTCGTACTGCTGGGGAGGTGCTGACCGGGTGTCCATGATCCTGGGTTGGGGCCGACGTCATCTCGCCGGGCTGACCGCCCTGCTGCTGATCGTCGGCCTGTTCCTGATCGCCGAGCCGGCCACTGCTACCGACGAGGAACGGCGACGGGTGGCCGCGGGCTACCGGTTCACGCCGCTGTCCATCGCGATCCCGGGTGGTCTGCCGCAGCAGAGCATCCGCCGGGTCAACAAGGAGTACACGCACATCGACGCGTGGATCTCGTCGGTGGGCGCCGGGGTCGCCATGAACGACATCGACGGCGACGGCCTGGCCAACGACCTCTGCGTCACCGACCCGCGGATCGACCGGGTGGTGGTCACCCCGACGCCCGGGGCGCGCCAGGAGCGGTACCAGCCGTTCGTGCTCGACCCGGCGCCGCTGCCGATGGGGCCGCACATGGCGCCGATGGGCTGCGCGCCCGGCGACTTCAACGAGGACGGCCGCACCGACCTGCTGGTCTACTGGTGGGGCCGGACACCGGTGATCTTCCTGGCCCGCCCGGACGCCACCGGTCTGTCCGCGGCGGCGTTCCAGCCGGTCGAGCTGGTCCCCCGGCCCGCCGCCGCCGACGGCGGCTACACCGGGCCGCGGTGGAACACCAACACGGTGAGCGTGGCGGACTTCGACGGCGACGGTCACGAGGACGTGTTCGTCGGCAACTACTTCCCCGACGGCCCGGTGCTCGACCACACGGTCAGCGGCGGCGTGGCGATGAACAGGTCCATGTCGGCCGCGTACAACGGCGGGCGCGACCATGTCCTGCGCTGGACCGGCGCGACCGCCGACAGCGTCACCTTCGCCGACGTGCCGGACCTCTTCGACGACGACGTCTCCCGCGGCTGGGCACTCGCGTCGACCGCCACCGACCTCGACGGCGACCTGCTGCCCGAGCTGTACGTGGCGAACGACTTCGGCCCCGACCGGCTGCTGCACAACCGCTCCACACCGGGCCGGGTGCGGCTGGCCCTGGTCGAGGGCGAGGGCAGCCGGCTCACCGTGCCCAAGTCGAAGATCCTCGGGCACGACTCCTTCAAGGGCATGGGCGTGGACGTCGGCGACCTGGACGGCGACGGCCTCTACGACATGTACGTCGGCAACATCACCACCTCGTTCGGCATCCAGGAGAGCAACTTCGCCTTCGTCAACCAGGCCCGGGACACCGACGACCTGCGGCAGCGGCTCGCCGACGGGCGGGCGCCGTTCGTCGACCGCAGCGCCCCGCTCAACCTCGCCTGGAGCGGCTGGAGCTGGGACGTCAAGATCGCCGACCTGACCAACAGCGGCCGGCCCGACATCGTGCAGACCAGCGGCTTCGTCAAGGGCGAGGTGAACCGGTGGGCGCAGCTGCAGGAGCTGGCCACCGCCAACGACACGCTGCTGGAGCACACCTCGGCGTGGCCACGGGTCCGGCAGGGCGACGACATCGCCGGCGGGCAGCCGCTGCGCCTGCACGCCCGGATGCCCGGCGGCGCCTACGCCGACATCGCCGGCCAGCTCGGCTTGGCGGTGCCCATCCCGACCCGGGGCATCGCGCTCGGCGACGCCGACGGCGACGGCCGGCTGGACATGGCGGTGGCCCGGCAGTGGGACGCGCCGGTGTTCTACCGCAACGACAGCCCCGGCACCGGATCGCAGCTGTCCCTGAAGCTGAACCGGCCGCCGGCCGGCGACGCCGCCACCGGCTCCCCGTTGATCGGCGCGGACGTCACCGTCCGCACCCCGGACGGCCGTGTGCTGCGCGGCCGGGTCGACGGCGGCAGCGGCCACTCCGGCCGGCGCAGCTTCGAGGTGCACATCGGCCTCGGCGACGTCACCGGGCCGGTCCAGGTCGACCTGGCCTGGCGGGACCGCACCGGCGCGCCACGCGCGCAGACGGTGACGCTCACCCCCGGCCGGCACGCGCTCACCCTCGGCACCCAGGCACAGGAGGCGAGTTCATGACGAAGCCACGCGACCCGCGAGTGACAGCGCTGCGCCGCTTCGCGATCTCGATCACCGTCCTCAACATCCTCGGCTACACGGTCCTCGGCTTCGAGCAGCCCGCGCTCTGGCCGGTGTACGCCGTGCTCACCGCGTACGCCGCCGAGCTGCTGCTGGAGGCGGTGGGCGCCCGAGGTGAGGGCCGCGCCCCCCGGTACGCCGGCGGCGTGCGCAACCTGGTCGAGTTCCTCTTCCCCGCGCACATCACCGCGCTGGCGGTGAACATGCTGCTCTACACCAACGACCGGGTGCTGGTGATGCTCTTCGGCGTGCTGGTGGCGATCAGCGGCAAGTGGCTGCTGCGGGCGCCGGTCAACGGGCGGCTGCGGCACTTCATGAACCCGTCGAACTTCGGCATCGCGATCGTGCTGCTGCTGTTCCCGTGGGTCTCCATCGCGCCGCCGTACCACTTCACCGAGAACCTCTCCGGCCCCGCCGACTGGGCGATCGTGGCCGTGATCCTCGTCCTGGGCACGATGCTCAACGCGAAGCTCACCCGCCGGATGTGGCTGATCGCCGGCTGGCTGTCGATCTTCGTGGTGCAGTCGGTGGTTCGGGGCCTGGTGCTGGACACGTCGATCGTGGCCGCGCTGGCCACCATGACCGGTACCGCGTTCGTCCTGTTCACCAACTACATGATCACCGATCCGGGCACCACGCCGAGCCGGCCCGCCGCCCAGTTCGCGTTCGGTGGCGGCGTGGCGCTGGTGTACGGCGTGCTGACCGGCGCCTCGGTGACGTACGGGCTCTTCTTCGCCACCGCGATCGTCTGCCTGATCCGCGGCACCTTCCTCTGGTCGCTGCACGCCTCGCGCCGCGAGCAGCGACGCCGCGAGCAGGACCAACCCGTCTCGCCCGCAACGCCCGGGACACCGGCCACCGCCGGTCCCGTCTCCGCGGACAACGGCAAGCGGCCCGTGCCCGCCTGATCCGCGAATCGCACAACCCCAGGAGTGACGACATGAGCAGAATCGCGGTCGTCGGCATGAGCTGCCGCTACCCGGAAGCCGATTCGGTGGCCGACCTGTGGCGCAACGCCCTCAGCGGACGCCGCGCGTTCCGCCGGCTGCCGCCGGAGCGGATGAGCCTGGAGGACTACTGGGACGCCGACCCGGCCACCCCGGACCGTTTCTACAACCGGCACGCCGCCGTCATCGAGGGGTACACGTTCGACCGGATCCGGCACCGGATCGCCGGCAGCACCTACCGCTCCACCGACCTCACCCACTGGCTGGCGCTGGACGTGGCCGGCGAGGCGCTCGCCGACGCCGGCTGGCCGGACGGCGCCGGGCTGCCCCGGGACCGTACCGCCGTGGTGGTCGGCAACACCCTCACCGGCGAGTTCTCCCGCGCCAACGTGCTGCGGCTGCGCTGGCCGTACGTGCGCCGGGTGCTGGCCGCCGGGCTGCAGGAGCAGGGGTGGCCCGACCGGCGGATCGCGGAGTTCCTGGCGGTGACCGAGGAGCGGTACAAGAGCCCGTTCCCGCCGATCGACGAGGACACGCTCGCCGGTGGTCTCTCCAACACCATCGCCGGGCGGATCTGCAACCACTTCGACCTCGGCGGCGGCGGCTGGACGGTGGACGCCGCCTGCGCCTCCAGCCTGCTGTCCGTGGTCACCGCCGCGCGCGCCCTGGCCGACGGCGAGGTCGACGTGGCGGTGGCGGGCGGGGTGGACCTGTCCATCGACCCGTTCGAGATGGTCGGCTTCGCCAAGGCCGGCGCGCTGGCCCGCGACGAGATGCGGGTGTACGACGAGCGGTCGCAGGGCTTCTGGCCGGGCGAGGGCTGCGGCATGGTCGTGCTGATGCGCCACGACGACGCGGTGGCGCAGGGGCGCGTCGTGCACGCGACGATCGCCGGCTGGGGCGTCTCCTCCGACGGGCGCGGCGGGATGACCCGGCCCGAGGCACAGGGCTACCGGCTGGCGCTGGACCGGGCGTACCAGCGGGCCGGCTTCGGCATCGGCACGGTCCCGCTCTTCGAGGGGCACGGCACCGGCACCGCCGTCGGCGACGCCACCGAACTGCGTGCCCTCTCCGCCGCCCGGCGCGACGCCGGGGCCACCGATCCGGCCGCCATCGGCTCCATCAAGGCGCTCATCGGGCACACCAAGGCCGCCGCCGGGGTGGCCGGGCTGATCAAGGCGACCATGGCGTTGCGGCACGCCATCGTCCCGCCCACCGCCGGGTGCGCCCGTCCCCGCGCGGAGCTGACCGCCGCGGACCGTACGCTGCGCGCCGCGCCGGTGGCCGAGCCGTGGCCGGACGGGGCGCCGCTGCGCGCCGGGGTCACCGCGATGGGCTTCGGCGGGATCAACACCCACCTGGTGCTGGAGGCCGGCCCGTCCGCCGTGCCGGAACGTGTCCGGCGGCAGCAGTTGCGGCTGGCCCGGCACACCCAGGACGCCGAGCTGCTGCTGCTCGACGCGGCCGACCCGGTGGCGCTGCGGGAACGGGTGGCCGCGCTGCTGGATCCGCTGGCCCGGCTGTCGTACGGCGAGCTGACCGACCTGGCCGGCGCTCTGGCCGGCGAGGTACGCGGCCGGCCGATGCGGCTGGCGGTGGTCGCCGCCTCCCCCGCCGAGGCGGTGGACCGGTTCGAGCGTGCCCTGGCGGCGCTCGACCGGGGCGAGGAGGAGCTGTTCGCCGACGGGCTGGCGCTGCGGCGCACGCTGCGCCCGGCCCGGCTCGGGTTCCTCTTCCCCGGCCAGGGCTCCGGCCGCGGCGTCGACGGAGGCGCGCTGGCCCGGCGTTTCCCGGCCGCCGCCGAGGTGCACCGCCTGGCGGCGCTGCCGGCCGACGCGGACCCGGTGGCCACCGAGGTGGCCCAGCCGCGCATCGCCGCGGGTTCCCTGGCCGGCCTGCGGGTGCTCACCGAACTGGGCGTCGAGGCGCGGGTGGCGGTCGGGCACAGCCTCGGCGAGATCACCGCGCTGCACTGGGCCGGCACCGTCGACGCGGAGGCGCTGCTGCGGATCGCCGCGGCGCGCGGCGCGGTCATGGCCGGCTGCCGGGAACCGGGCACGATGGCCGGCATCGCCGCCGACGACACCGTCACCGCCCGGCTGATCGGCGCCGAACCGGTGGTGGTGGCCGGCTACAACGGGCCGCGGCAGACGGTGGTCGCCGGCCCGTCCGACGCGGTCCGGCGGGTGTGCGAGCGGGCCACCGAGGCCGGTGTGCACTGGGCGGACCTGGCCGTCTCGCACGCGTTCCACTCCCCGCTGATGGCGTCGGCCGCCCGCGAGTTCGGCGACTGGCTGGAAGGGGTCCGTCTGGCCCCGCCGCGCCGGCCGGTGGTCTCCACAGTCACCGGCGCGGAGCTGACCTCCGGCACCGACCTGGCGGCGCTGCTGCGCCGGCAGATCACCGAGCCGGTGCGCTTCGCCGCGGCGGTCACCGAGGCCGGCCGGCGGGTGGACGCGCTGGTCGAGGTCGGTCCCGGCCAGGTGCTCGCCCGGATGGCCCGGGAGCTGGTCGACGTGCCGGTGTTCGCCACCGGCACGGACGCGCCGACGCTCGCCGGGTTCCTCGGCACTGTCGGCGCGCTCTGGACGCTGGGCGCGCCCGTGGACCACGCCGCGCTGGTCAGCGACCGTCCGATCCGTCCGCTCGACCTGGCCGCGCGGCGGCGCTTCTTCGCCAACCCGTGCGAGTCCGCGCCCGCCGTGGCCGTGGCGGCGGCGTCCCCGACCGGGGCCACCCCGCAGGCCGCGGGCGGGCCGGTGACCGTCGACGAGACGGCCCCGGCCGGAGGCGGGCCGGCGGCCGACCCGCTGGCGGTGCTGCGCCGGCTGGCCGCGTCCCGCGCGGAGCTGCCGCCCGAGAGCGTCGGCGCGGACACCCGGCTCCTCGACGGTCTGCACCTCAGCTCGATCGCCGTGGGTCAGCTGGTGAACGAGGCCGCCCGGGAACTGGGCCTGCCCGCGGTGCAGGCGCCGACGAACTTCGCCACCGCCACGCTGCGGGAGATCGCCGACGCGCTGCGGGAACTGGACCCGGCCGCCCCGCCTGCCGACCGGCGGGTGGACGGCGTCGCGCCGTGGGTGCGCGGTTTCACAGTCGAGCTGGTCGAGGAACCGGTGGAGCCGGCCGGCGCCGGCCCCGGCGGCCCGGGTGCCTGGCAGTGGTACGCGCCGGCCGGGCACCCGTACGCGGAGGCGCTGCGCGACGCGCTCGCCGGTGCGGGCGTCGGCGGCGGCGTGCTGCTCTGCCCGGGCGAGGAGGTGGACCTGGACCTCGCGTTGCGCGCCGTCCAGGCGGCGGTGGCCCAGCCTCCGGGTGCCCGCCTGGTGGTCGTCCAGCACGGCCGGGGCGTCGCCGGGCTGGCCCGTACCGCCCGGCTGGAGGGCTCGGGTCTGCACGTGACGCTGGTCGAGGCGGCCCCGGCCGACGACCTGGTGGACCGGGTGGTGCGCGAGGTGGCGGCCACCGACGGGTACGCCGAGTCGCACCTCGGCCCGGACGGCCGGCGACGGGTCCCGCTGCTGCGGCCGCTGCCGCCGCCCGGCCCGGCACGCCCGGGTCCGGCCGGTCCGCCGCTGCGGCCGGACGACGTCCTGCTGGTGACCGGCGGCGGGAAGGGCATCACCGCCGAGTGCGCGCTCGCCCTGGCCCGGGACACCGGGGCGCGGCTGGCCCTGCTCGGCCGGGCCGACCCGGCCGCGGACCCGGAGCTGGCCGCGAACCTGACCCGGATGCGGGAGGCGGGGGTGCGCCTGCGGTACGTGCGCGCCGACGTCACCGACCCGGAGGCGGTACGCGCCGCGGTGGCGCAGGTACGCGCGCACCTGGGCCCGGTCGCCGGGGTCCTGCACGGCGCCGGGGTCAACCGGCCGGCCGCCCTCGGCGCGCTGGACCCGGACACCCTGCGCGCCACGCTGGCGCCGAAGGTGGACGGCCTGGCCAACGTCCTCGCCGCGGTAGAGCCGGACGAGCTGCGGCTGCTGGTGACGTTCGGCAGCGTGATCGGGCGCGGCGGCCTGCCCGGGGAGGCGCACTACGCGCTGGCCAACGACTGGCTGGCCCGGCTGACCGCCGAGGCCGGCCGGCGCTTCACCGGATGCCGCGCCGTCTGTCTGGAATGGTCGGTCTGGTCCGGCGTCGGCATGGGTGAACGGCTCTCCGCCGTCGAGTCGCTGCTGCGCGCCGGCATCACCCCCATCCCGCCGGACGAGGGCGTCCGGCTGCTGCGCCAGGTGCTGGCGCTGCCCCGGCTGCCCGCCTCGGTGGTGGTCACCGGCCGCACCGACGGGCTGGACACGCTGCGGCACGAGCGGCGGGAGCTGCCGCTGCTGCGCTTCCTGGAACGTCCGCTGGTGCAGTACGACGGCGTGGAGCTGGTGGTCGAGGCGGACCTGTCGGCCGAGAGCGACCCGTACCTCGCCGAGCACGACCTGGACGGCAACCTCCTGCTGCCCGCGGTGCTCGGCATGGAGGCGATGGCGCAGGTGGCCACCGCGCTCGCCGGCGCCACCGGCGTGCCCGTGCTGACCGGCGTCAGCTTCCCCCGGCCCGTGGTGGTGGCCCGCGGCGGGCGCGTCACCGTCCGGATCGCCGCGGTGCAGGCCGAGGCGGGCGTGGTGGAGGTGGCGATCCGCAGCGACGAGACGGGCTTCGCGGCCGACCACTTCCGGGGCACCGTCCGCTTCGAGCCGGACGAGGGCGACCGGGAGGCGCCGGGCGTGACCGGAGGGCTGCCGCCGGTGCCACTGGAGCCGGGCCGGGACCTCTACGGTGACCTGCTCTTCCAGGGCGACCGGTTCCGCCGGCTGGTGCGCTACCACCGGGTCGCGTCCCGGCGGGCCGAGGCGGACGTCGCCACCACCGAGGACCTGCGCTGGTTCCACGCGTTCCTGCCGCAGCGGCTGCTGCTCGGCGACGCGGGCGCGCGGGACGCCTTCCTGCACGGCATCCAGGTCTGCGTGCCGGACGCGACGCTGCTGCCGATCGCCGTGGACCGGGTGGAGCCGGCCGGGCCGAAGCTCGCCGCCACCGAGCAGGTCCGCTTCGTGGCGGTGGAGCGGGAGCACCGCGACGACACCTACCGGTACGACGTGACGGTCCTCGGCGCGGCCGGGACGGTGGTGGAACGCTGGCTCGGTCTGCGCCTGCGCGCGGTGCGCCACCGCCCGGCCGCCCTGCCGTGGCCGCCGGCGCTGCTCGGACCGGCGCTGGAGCGGCGGCTGGGCCGGCTGCTCGACGCCGACCTGGCGGTGGTGGTGGAACCGCGTCCGGACCGGACCGGCGGAGCACGACGGGAGGTCACCGCCGTCGCCGTCGGACGGGCCGTGGGACGGCCGGTACGGCTGCGGTACCGGCCGGACGGGCGGCCCGAGGAGGTCAACGGCCGGCACGTCTCCGCCGCCCACAGCGAGGTCGCCAGCCTGCTGGTGGCCGGCGCCGGGCCGCTCGCCTGCGACCTGGAGGTGGTCCGGCCCCGGCCCGCCGAGGTGTGGGCCGACCTGCTCGGCCGGCACGCCGGGCTGGCCGGGCAGATCGCCGCCGACCTCGGCGAGGACGCCGACGTCGCCGCCACCCGGGTCTGGTGCGCCAAGGAGTGCCTGGTCAAGGCGGGGTTGCCGGTGGACGCCCCGCTCACGGTGGCCGGCGGCGACGGCGAGTGGGTGCTGGTGCGCAGCGGCCGGGTCACGGTGGCCACCGGCCCGGTCCGTCTGACCGGCGAGCCACAGCCGGTGGTCGTCGCCGTCCTCACCGCGACGGGGGTGTGACATGTCCGCCTGGTACGAGTACCGCCACGTGGTCGGGTTCGAGGAGACGAACCTCGTCGGCAACGTCTACTACGTCAACTACCTGCGCTGGCAGGGCCGCTGCCGGGAGATGTTCCTGCGCGAGCACGCCCCGGCGGTGGTCGACGACCTGCGCGCCGGGCTGAAGCTGTTCACGCTGCGGGTGGACTGCGAGTACCTCGCCGAGCTCGACGCCTTCGACGAGCTGCGCATCCGGATGAGCCTGACCGAGCTGACCCAGACGCAGCTCGGCCTGGCCTTCGACTACCTGCGCGACGGCCCGGGCGGGCTGGTCCCGGTGGCCCGGGGGCACCAGCGGATCGCCTGCATGCGGGAGGTCGCCGGGCAGGTGGTGCCGACCCGCGTGCCGACGCCGCTGGTGCGGGCGCTGGCGCCGTACCGGGCGGCCGAGGGGGTGGCCGGCCGTGCCTGAGCGCGCCGTGGACGCGCCGCCGGCCGCCGCCGCGCTGCGTACGGTGCTCGGCGAGTTCGTCACCGGCGTGACGGTGCTGACGGTCGGTGGTCCGCTGCCGCACGGGATGACGGCGAACTCGTTCACCTCGGTCTCGCTGGACCCGCCGCTGGTGCTGCTCTGCGTGAGCCGGGACAGCCTGATGTCCGCCTGCCTGTCCGACGCGGACGGGTTCGGCATCTCCGTCCTGGCCGGGGGGCAGGAGCGCCTGGCCCGGCACTTCGCCGACCGGCGCCGGCGGCCCGGACGCGCGCAGTTCGCCACTGTCGGCTGGTCGCCGGGCGAGCGGACCGGCGCGCCGCTGCTGCACGGGGCGCTGGCCTGGCTGGAGTGCCGGCCGTGGCGCTGCCACGACGGCGGCGACCACGTGATCGTGGTGGGCCGGCTGGTGGCCGCGCGCACGGCTGCCGACAGCGACGCCCTGATCTTCCGGCGAGGCCGGTTCGACAGGTACGGGAACTCCCACCCGGCCGCCGGCCGCCGGCACGTCCAACCGCTCCTGAAGGAGGCGCAGTGACCCTGTCGGACAAGCGCGACGCCGACGCTTCGGGGCTCGATCTGAACGGCAGCCGGCACCGGGCTGCCCTGCAGATCTTCCTCGTCGTCGTCATCGCCCACTGGGCCGAGCACCTGGTGCAGGCCGCGCAGATCTGGGTGTTCGGCTGGTCCCGGCCGGAGGCCCGGGGCGTACTCGGCATGCCGTTCCCGTGGCTGGTGGAGAGCGAGTGGCTGCACTACGGGTACGCGCTGGTCATGCTCGCCGGTTTCTGGCTGCTGCGCGGCGGCTTCGTCGGCCGTGCCCGGACCTGGTGGATGGCGGCGCTGCTGATCCAGGTGTGGCACCACCTGGAGCACCTGCTGCTGCTGGTGCAGTCGCTGACCGGCAGCAACCTGGCCGGGCAGCCGGTGCCGACGAGCCTGCTGCAACTGGTGGCGCCCCGGGTGGAGCTGCACCTGTTCTACAACGCGGTGGTGTTCCTGCCGATGGTGGTGGCGATGTACCTGCACCGCACGCCGCTCGCCGACGAACTGGCCCGGATGCGGTGCAGTTGCCGCCGGGTGGCCGAAGTCCGGTGAGGCGCGGGCCGGGGCTGAGGTGGCTGGCGGCGGGTCTGCTCACGCTGCTCGCGCTCGGCCTGGCCGGGCTGACCCTGGCCGCGCAGCTGCGGCCGGCGCGGTTGGTGACCACCGACCCGCCGGCCGGCGCCCGGCTGACCACGGCCCCGGCGGCGGTGACGCTCACCTTCAACGGCCCGCTCGACGCCGAGCGGACCCATGTCTGGTTGATCGGCCCGGGCGGCGCGTTCGGCGCGACGGGCGCGCCGCGCTACCGCGACAACGGCGTCGAGGTGCCGGTGACGGTCGTGGGTGACGGGCGCTACCGGGTCGGCTACCACGCCCAGCTCGCCACCGGGCAGACCGCCACCGGCGTGGTCCCGTTCACCGTCGCCGCCGGGCTCGGCGCGCCGCCGCGGGCCGCCCCGGCCGCGTCCCCGCCGGCCACCGCGCCGCCGGACGGGTCCGCCGGGGGCGGCCACCACGGGGGTACGGGCGGAGCGGCCGGCCTGGCCCTGCTGCTGGCGCCGGTGGTCACCGGGGCGGTCCTGCTCGTGCTGATGGCGCGGGGACGGCGTGACCGGCCCGCCGGCGGCACGCCCTCGTCGGCCGGTCCCGGGCCGGGCGGGCGACGGCGGGCCTGGGTGCTGCGGGAGCCGGAGGACGCCGGCGACCGGCCTGCCGACCGCGAACCGGCCCGGCCGGGCGGGTGACCTGACGGACCACAGGAGGGAAAGCGATGTCCGTATCGACAGATGCCGCCGCGGTGAAGGCCGAACAGCGGCGGACCTGGGACGCCGTCAGCGACGGCTGGACCCGCGAGTGGGAGACCTTCGAGCGGGGCGGCGCGGCGCTCACCGCGCGGCTGCTGGCCCTGGGTGGCGTACGGCCGGGGCACCGCGTCCTGGACGTCGCGACCGGTCCGGGGGAGCCGGCGCTCAGCGCCGCCGACATCGTCGGCCCGGCCGGCACGGTCACCGGCGTCGACCTCTCCCCCGCCATGCTCGCCGTGGCCCGCCGCCGGGCCGAGGGCCGGCGCAACGTCAACTTCCTCGTCGCCGACCTGGAGACGGTGGAGCTGCCGCCGCACGCGTTCGACGTGGTGCTCAGCCGGCTCGGCCTGATGTTCGCCGTCGACCCCGGCGCCGCGTTCGGCCGGATCGCCCGGCTGCTCGTCCCGGGCGGCGTGCTCGCCGCGGCGGTGTGGGCGCCACCGCCGCGGGTGCCGCTGATGTCGCTCGGGTACGGCGTGCTCGCGCGCCGGCTGGACCTGCCGTCCGGGCCACTGGACGCCCCCGGCCCGTACCGCCTGTGCGATCCGGAGGCGCTGGCGGCCGGGCTGACCGACGCCGGCCTGCGGGACGTGACAGTCGAGGAGTACCCGGTCCCGTTCCGGTTCCACGACCCGGCCGAGTACGCGCGGTTCACCCGGGCGGTGGCGCCGCCACCGGTACGCCGCCGGGTCGAGGCGCTCGATCCGGCCGGGCGGGACGCGCTCTGGGCGGAGGTGGCCGCCGCCGCCGAGGGACGCGCCGGCCCGGACGGACTGGTCGACCTGACCTCGACCGCGCTCACCGTCCGCGCGGTCGCCCCGCACTGACAGATTCCACGCGAAGAAGGGACCGAGATGACCACCGAACTGCAACGCCGCAAGCTGGAGAAGGTCTTCGCCTCGTACGACGCCGACGGGGACGGCGTCATCGACGGGCTGGACATCACCGCGATGGCCCAGATCTGGTGCGACACGTACGGCGTGGCGCCGTACTCGCCGGGCTGGCGGCGGATCCACGGCGCGGCGGCCCGGATGTGGCGCGGGATGCGCGGCAGCGACGGGCCCGACGGCGAGAAGCGGGTGACGGTCGCCGAGTGGGTGGCGTGGGCCGACAAGCCGGAGTTCCCGGAGTTCGTGACGAACGCGGCGGTGCCGTTCAGCCTGGCCGTGTTCGACGTGGCCGACGCGGACCGGGACGGGCGCATCAACCACGCGGAGATGTTCGCGGCGCAGAGCAAGAGCGGCATGCGCTCGGAGGACACGCAACGGATCTTCGACCGGCTCGACACCGACCGGGACGGCTACCTCACCAGCGAGGAGTACGGCCGGGCGGCGCACGAGTTCTACCTCAGCGCCGATCCGGACGCGCCGGGCAACGTGATCGCCGGGGAGCTCTGAGCGGCCGGACGCCCGGCCGCCGGTCCGTGTGGGCCGGTGGCCGGGCGTCGGTCGTTCAGCGGGTACGGCGGCGCGCGGTCATCGGCAGCGCGTCGACGGGCATGGTCATGGCCGGCACGGGCTTCGGCTCGTGGCCGGGCACCGGCTCCAGCCGCCAGCGGGCGGCGATGCTGGCCAGCGAGACGATCATCTCGGTCCAGGCGAACTGGTCGCCGATGCAGCCGTGCACGCCGGTGGCGAACGGCATGAACGCGCCGCGGGGCAGCGTCCGGGCCCGTTCCGGCAGCCACCGGTCCGGGTCGAAGAGCTCGGGCTCGGGGTAGATGCGCGGGTTGTGGTGCACGGCGTGGAAGCTGTAGAGCACGTCCGAGCCGGCCGGGATCAGGTAGCCGCCCAGCTCGGCGTCGCGGGCGGTGACCCGGTTGTTGAACAGGCCCTGGGTGCGCAGCCGCAGCGTCTCGGAGAGCACCTGGCGGGTGTACTCCAGCGCCGGCACGTCGGCGTAGCCGGCGGCCCGTCCGTCGAGCACCCGGTCGACCTCGGCGTGCAGCCGCCGCTGCACCTCGGGGTCCGCGCCGACGTGGTGCAGCGCCCAGCAGAGCGTGTTGGCGATGGTGTTGCTGCCGGCGATGAAGAACGTCATCACCTCGTCGTGGACCTGCTCGTCGCTCATCGCGGGCCGGCCGTCCTCGTCGCGGGCGAAGAGCATCATCGACAGCAGGTCGCCGTGGTCGGTGCCGGCCGCGCGGTACTCGGCGATGACCCGGCGGATGGTCGCCCGCAGGTATTCGGCCGCGGTGTCGTAGTCGCGGTTGGCCTGGGTGGGCAGGCGGGTCAGCACGCCCGTCACGTCGGTGATCCGGCGGAACAGTCCGCCCAGGACGGTGGTGGTCGCGGCCATGAACCGGGCTCGGTCCAGGCTTCGGTCACCGGCGAAGACGACCTCGACGACGTTGGTGAGGGCCAGCTCGTCCATCTCCTTCTCGACCGCGAGGCGCTGGCCGTCGCGCCAGGAGTCGAGCTTGCCGGCGACCGTCCGGCTCATCAGCTCGGTGTAGTGGATGACCTTGTTGCGGTGGAAGGCGGGCTGGATCAGCGCCCGCTGCCGGCGGTGGAACTCGCCCTCGGAGATGCCCAGGCCGTTGCCGAACATGGACCGGAAGCGCTCGGTCATCGGCCCGCCCCGGACGAAGGTGTCGCCGTCGCGCAGCAGCTCCCGCATCAGGGTCGGGTCGTTCACCACGTACGCCGGGCGCTTGCCGAGCGCGATGGTGACGACCGGCTCGCCGGACTGGAGTTCGAGCAGGAACTCGGCGGGTCGTCGTTTCATCTGCAGGCCGTGCCCGAGCACGGGCAGGCGGCCGGGCGCCGACGCGGGTGTGCGCAGGGTGGTGGTCATGGTGCGTTCCCTCGGTGTCGGGCCGCGCGGCTCGCCGCGTCGGCGGTGACGGGCCGGTCCGTCGTGCGGCGGCGGCCCGGTCGGGATCAGCGGGAGAGCAGCGCGCCGGTGGACGCGGGCCGCCCGGCGGCGTGCCAGACCCGCGACGAGCCGATGGTCTGGCCGTTGGCCAGGTCCTGAAGGGTGATCTGGACCCGCCAGGGGTCGAACTGGAGCACCTCGAAGCCGGCGTCGGCGGGGCCGTCGGGCCAGACCGCGTACGGGTCGAAGCCGCGCTGGGTCGCCTCGGCGGCGACGAGGTCCCAGACGTGGCGTTTGGTGTCGCCCGGCTCCAGCCAGGTGGCGCGGCAGTCGACGAAGACGGCGTCGTGCGCGGGTGTCCAGTAGCTGCACGAGACGTACGGGTTGCGGGCCAGGTGGGCGGTCTTGACCGGGGTGCGGGAGGTGCTGACCCAGCCGGTCGGGCCGGCGTCGCCGACCTCCCAGGAGACGTGCATGATCCGGCTGCGCGGCCGGTCGCGTCCGTCCACAGTGGCGACGGTGCACCAGCCGATCTCGGTGGTGAGCCGCAGGAAGTCGTCACGGAGGTCGGCGAAGTCGCCGACCGGGGTGCTGAACGTGGAAGGCTCCATGCCGAGATGGTAGATCCGCGCGAGCGCAGTTTGCTATATGATTCTCAATTCTTGCGGTGCCCGCTTCGGAGCGTCACCAGGCCCGCAGAATCGTGCGCAGCGCGTCGATCACCCGGGCCTGCGCGCCCTCGTCCAGCGACGGGTACATCGGCAGCGAGAAGATCTCCCCGGCCAGCCGCTCGGTCACCGGCAGTGACCCCTCGGAGTAGCCGAGGTGGGCGAAGCCGCGCATGGTGTGCACCGGCCAGCGGTAGCTGACGTTCAGCTCGATGCCGTGGCGGCGCAGCGCCGCCAGGATCTCGTCGCGCCGCGGGTGCCGCACCACGTAGAGGTAGTAGACGTGCTCGTTGCCGGGCGCGGTGACCGGCAGGCCCAGTCCGATGCCGGCGAGCCCCTCGTCGTAGCGGCGGGCGATCGCGCGGCGGGCGGCGACGTAGCGGTCCAGCCGCCGCAGCTTGCGGCGCAGGATCTCCGCCTGCACCTCGTCCAGGCGGCTGTTGCGGCCGGGCGTCTCCTCGACGTAGTAGCGGTCCGCCATCCCGTAGTACCGCAGCCGGCGCAGGCGCCGCTCCACGTCCGGGTCGGCGGTGATCGTCGCGCCGCCGTCGCCGTACGCGCCGAGCACCTTGGTCGGATAGAAGGAGAAGGCGGCGGCGTCACCGAGCGACCCGGCCACGCGGCCGTGGTGGCGCGCGCCGTGCGCCTGCGCGCAGTCCTCCAGCACCGCGAGGCCGTGCGCGGCGGCGAGCGCCCGCAGCGGCGCCATCTCGACGCACTGCCCGTAGAGGTGCACCGGGAGCAGCACCCGGGTACGCGGCGTGATCACGTCGGCGACCCGGTCGACGCGCATCAGGCAGGTCGCCTCGTCCACGTCGACGAAGACCGGCACCGCGCCCACCGCGTCGATGGCGAGCACGGTCGGCGCGGCCGTGTTGGCGACGGTGACCACCTCGTCGCCGGGGCGTACGCCCAGCGCCCAGAGGGCCAGCGAGATGGCGTCGGTGCCGTTGGCCACCCCGACGCAGTGCGGCACGCCGTGGTAGGCGGCGAACTCCCGCTCGAAGCCGCGCACGCTCTCACCGAGCACCAGCCGGCCGGAGGAGAAGACCTGGTCCACCGCGCCGAGGACGTCCTCCCGCTCGCTCTCGTACTCGGCCAGGTAGTTCCAGACTCCGACGGTCATGGCGGCGGACCTCCCCGGGAGCGTCGTCGCCGCGGCGCCTCACCCCGGCATCACCACCCCGCATCCTAGTCGCCGCCCCATCGGCTAGCTACACGTTCGTCAACCGACGTCGGTACCGGCGGCTCCCGGCCACTGGCCCGAACGGACGGAATCACCGTCGCCGCGACGCCGTCGCCGCGGACTGGCACCAACCCTGCGGGGCGCGCGAACAGCCTTTCCCGGCAAGCCCTCAGGACCGAGCTGACCTGCCCCGACATCGGCCACTGTCGACCACCTAGGCGCCTCCGGCAATCGATGGAAATTGCGCGCAGTGGATCTCCCTGTAGTCGACTTCCCGTCAATTGACAGTTGCAATTCGGATAGTAGGCTCGCTGCCGCGGGCGCCGCTCCCCGGCACTTCTCCGTCCCCCTCGACCGCGACGCCTGGCATGTTCCGGCCTCAATCCCGCACGTGACCAGGAGGACGTCCATGCCCCGTCCACAACTGCGCGGTCCGCTCCGGCGTGCCGCCCACATCGGAGTGATCGCGCTCGTCGCCGTCAGCAGCGGCCTGGTGCCACCCCCGGCCGCGGCCGGGGCGGCCGTGCGACGGGTCACCTCGACGGTGACCGGCAGCGACGGCCAGCCGTACCGGATCACCAACCACCTCACCCGCACGGCTCAGGCCGCCGAGCGTCCCGGCGCGCCCGCCCGCCAGTGGCTGCTGGTCTGGACCGGTGACGCCGCGCCCGGCCCCGACGGCAAGCCCGACCCCGACTTCCTCGCCGTCGTGGACGCCACCCCCGGCTCCCCCGACTACGGCCGGGTGGCGAACACCGTCACCGTCGACTCGGTCTTCGGCAACGAGCCGCACCACATGCAGTACACCTGGCGAAAGGGCGACAAGGTGTACGCGGGCGGCCTGCTCAGCGACACCGTCTACGTCTTCGACGTCAGCCGGCTGCCCCGGGTCTCGCTCAGCGGCGTGACGCTGCCGCACGACACCCCGTGCGGCTCGGTGCCGGACGCGTTCACCGTCCTGCGCGACGGCACCGCGTACGGGTCGTACATGGGCGGGCCCGACGTCGCCGGGCCCTGCACCTACTCCGACGGGCAGACCCGCGTCGGCAACGGCTTCGCCGGCTCCCCCGGCGAGGTGGTCCGGCTCGGCCCCGACGGCCGGGTGCTGGCCGAGATGCCGGCGGCGAAGAAGACCGCCGAGGACCCGGTCTCCTGCCCCAACCAGCCGGCGCTGCCGGTGCCGACCTGCGCCAACCCGCACGGCATCGCGCTGCGCGAGGACCTGAACCGGCTGGTCACCAGCGACTTCGTCGAGGTGCGGCACGTCGTCGCCGGCCTGGTGACCGACCCCAACCTGCAGCGCCGCACGGTCCGCACGTACGACATCAGCGACCGGAACCGGCCCCGCCTGCTCTCCCTGTCCTACCTGCCCGACGGGCCCCGGGTCGACGACGAGTACAGCCGCGAGGGTCTGCTGGCCATGGAGCCCGCGGTGACGCACCAGCCCCGGCACAAGGGAGCGTTCGTGGCCACCGGGATGGGCGCGGTCTACTACACGCCGGACATCACCAAGCGGGAGCTGACCTGGCGGCAGGTGTTCGACGACGCGACCGCCTTCCGCCGTATCTACCCGCGCGACACCCCGACCAGCGCGGCCGACGGCGGCAGCTGGCTGATGGTGAGCCCGGACGACCGTTTCCTGTTCCACACGGTGATGTTCGGCGGCAACAACTCACCGGCCGTCAACGCCGAGTCCGGCATGGTGTACGTGCTGGACATCCGCCGGCTCCTGGCCGCCGGCAGCCGGACCTCGTGCCGCATCGACACGATCGCGGAGACCGTACGCGGCGGCGCCGAGCCGGACTGTCCCGCGCTGGTCAGCGCCCTGCCCATCGTGGACACCACACTCGGTGGCCCGCACTGGGGCGCGATGGACACGTTCCGGCCGGTGGCGGGCGGGAAGCACTTCCGCCAGACCGACCAGGTCTCCCGGGTGGTCACCTCGAACTACTTCGTGGCGCCCACCGGACTCGACGGTGACGCCCGGATCTGCATGGCGCTGGTCGACCCGGCGGGCCGGCTCACCGAGGACCGCGCGTTCCGCGACGAGCACACCGGCCGGCGCTGCGTGAGCTTCGACCGGACGAGCTGGCCGCACGGCGACACCGGCAAGGCGAACCCGCACGGGCTGCTCTTCGCGGTGGCCGACGCGCAACTGCGCTGACCGCAACCGCGCGGCGGGCGGCGACGAGCCGCCCGCCGCCGGGCTCACACCGCCGCGGCCAGCCGGGGCACCACCTCGGCCGGGGACGGCAGCGCCGCGATCTCGGCCCG
The DNA here is from genome assembly GCF_018070485.1 of Micromonospora sp. C41. NCBI lineage: Bacteria > Bacillati > Actinomycetota > Actinomycetes > Micromonosporales > Micromonosporaceae > Micromonospora > Micromonospora sp. C41. The sequence continues at coordinate 22,550 of NZ_JAGPXP010000015.1, forward strand.
CACCTCGCCGGTCACCCGGCCCAGCTCCGCGTCGGTGAGCAGCCGGCCGATCGCGGCGGCGTCCAGCTCGTCCACCGAGCCCAGCACGTGCGCCAGCCCCCGGCCGCGCAGCAGCTCGCCGGTGACCAGCTCGTCCGGCGAGCCGGGCAGCACCAGTTGGCGGACGCCGAGCGCGGCGCAGGTCAGCGTCGTGCCGTCGCCGCCGTGGTGGATCGCGGCGGCGCAGCCGCGCAGCAACTGGTTCAGCGGCACCCAGCCGGTGGTCCGCACGTTCGGCGGCAGGTCGGCCGGAGCGGCCGACTCCCCGATCGCCAGCACGAACTCGGCGTCCAGCCCGGGCGCGGCGGCGAGCACCCGCGCGATGCCGGCGGCGAACCGGTCCGGCCCGCCGAGCGTGCCGAACGTGACAGCGATCCGGGGCCGCGCGACCGGCTCCCGCAGCCACTCGGGCAGGACCCCGCCGCCGTTGTACGGCACGTACCGCATGGAGATCTCGGCCGGCCCGCCCTCGACCAGGCTCGGCGGGGCGATGTCGACGGTCCGGATGCCCTCGGGCAGCGTCACCCCGTGCCGGCGCATCGCCACCGCGCCGGGCAGCTCGCGCAGCAGGTCGGGGGTGAACCGGGCCAGCCCGAGGCTGTGCGCGACCGCCGGCACCTTCAGCCGGGCGGCGACGACCGGGCCGACCGCGAAGATCGGGTCGTACACCACCAGGTCCGGCTGGACCCACTCGCCGAGCGCGACGTGGGCGTCGACGAACGGGTCCCAGGCCGAGACGATGTACGGCTTGCGTTCCTCCATCTCCGCGATCGGGTCGGCGCCGATCGGCTCGAAGAGTCGCGGCACGTCGCGGATGAACTGCGCCTGCATGTCCGAGGTGGTGCGTCCGGGCACGGCGTCCAGGACCGGCAGCCCGGCCCGGGCCACCGCCAGCGCGTCACCGGCGGTGACGAAGACGACCTCGTGCCCGGCGGCGCGGAACGCCCACCCGAGCGGTACCAGCGGGAACGCGTGGCCGATGGCCGGACCCGGCATGAACAGTACGCGCATGACTCCTGCCCTCCCTGTCGTCGCGGCGGCACGGCCGACGCCGTACCGCCGAGCCGGTGACGCCGGTCGCGCCACCTGTCGATTCCCCGCCGGCGCTACGGCGCCCGCTGGCGCGGCGGCCCCGCCGACGCCGGCTCCCCGTCGCCGGAGTAGCGGCGCAGCTCGTCGTGCCAGAAGTCGGTGACCGCCCGGCGCAGGTCGCGGCGCGGCCGCCAGCCGAGGGCCGCCGCGGCGGGCGCCGGGTCGACGCACGACCACCGGGTCCCGGCCCGCCAGCCGGCCGGGCCGGCACGCTCCACCACTGTCGCCTGCACCCCGCTGACCTGCACCAGGAGCCGGACCAGCGTCCGCACCGGCACCGCCTCGCCGCGGCCGATGTCGAGGACGCGGCCGGTCACCGGGCGCCCGGCGGCGGCCAGCACGGCCTCGGCGGCGTCCCGGACGTCGACGAAGTCACGCCGGGCCTCCAGCGGGGCGAGCGTCACCCGCGCGGCGACGCCGGCCCGCGCGGCCGGCGCCAGCGCGGCGGCGACCCGGCCCAGCAGGCTGGTCGCGGGCAGCCCCGGGCCGAGCGCGTTCACCAGCCGCAGCACCACCGCGTCGACCTCACCGGCGTCGGCTGCCGCCAGTACGGCCCGGGTCGCGGCCAGTTTCGCCCGGCCGTACGCGGTGTCCGGCGCGGGCGTACGGCGCGGATCGGCCGGCGCGACCGGCTGCCCGTACTCCAGCACCGAGCCGAGATGGACCAGCCGGGGGCGGCAGGCGGCGCGGCGCAGCGCGTCGAGCAGCAGTGCGCTGAGCCGGGTGCAGCGCTCCGCCATCCGGCCGGGGTCCAGTCCCCAGCTGCTGCCGGTGGAGTCGACCACGGCGACCGGGTCCTCGGCGTCCAGCAGCCGCGCCAGCGTCCCCGGACCGGTGTCGCAGAGGTCGAGCGCGGTGAACCGGTGCCGGTGGCCGGCCGGGGCGCGGCGGGCCACCGTGAGCACGTCGTGGCCGGCGTCGACGAAGGCGTCCGCGACATGGGCGCCGACGAACCCGGTGCCGCCGAGCACGACCGCGCGTGGCCGGTCGCCGGTCACCGCGCACCTGCGGGCCGGGCGATCCACAGGCCCCACCGGAACGGCGGCGCCGTGACGTGCGCGGCGGCGAGCCCGGCCCGGGCGAACGCGGCGGCGAAGTGCTGCGGCCGGAACAGCGTCAGATCGGTCGTCGCGGTGTCGTGCCGGATGCCGGTCTCCGGGTCGGCGTACGCCTGGTGCACTGTCATCCGGATCCGGTCGCGCGCGTCGTCGAGCCACGTCGAGTGGGACAGCCGGACCACCACCCGGTCCTGCTCCTGCACCATGTCGCGGGCCACGTAGCCGGGGACGAACGTCTCCGGCGTGTACCAGGGCTCGACCGCCAGCACGCCGCCCGGCGTCAGGTGGGCGGCCAGCCGCGCGACGGTCCGGTCCAGTTCGGCGGCGCCGCGCAGGTGCGGCACCGCGAAGAGGCAGACCACCACGTCGAAGGTGTCGGCCAGGTCCAGGTCGCGCATGTCGCCCTCGTGCAGGGCCACGTCCGGCACCCGGGCGCCGGCTCGGGCCAGCATCTCCGCGGACAGGTCCACGCCGGTCACCGGGGCGAAGTGGGTCCGCAGGTGCTCGAGGTGCAGCCCGGTGCCGCAGGCCACGTCGAGCAGCGAGGCGGCGGCCGGGTTCCGGCGCCGGACCGTCCGGGCGAGCGTGGCGGCCTCGGCGATGTGGTCGCGGCCCCGGTGCCGCATCACCAGGTCGTAGATCTCCGGGTATCCGGCGCGGTAGAAGCCGCGCGCCACCGATGCCGTCACCGTACGCGCACGGTGGGCACGTAGTGGATCCACCGGCCGCCGGCGGCCCGGAAGCCGGTCTCCTTCGCCATGATCTCCTCGGCGTGGTTCCAGGCGAAGAGCACCGCGTAGTCCGGGTACGGGTCGGCGAATACCTCGGGCGGGCGGACCGGGATGTGCGCGCCCGGGGTCAGCCGGCCCTGCTTGGCCGGGGTGGTGTCGCAGACGTACGAGATCAGCTCCGGCCCGAGCCCGCAGTAGTTGGTGACGGTGGCGCTCTTCGCGGTGGCCCCGTAGGCCGCGACGGTGCGGCCCTCCTCCCTCAGCGAGCGCAGCAGCGCGACCAGCTCGGATCGGGTACGCGCGACGGCGGCGGCGAACCGGCGCAGCGCCGCCTCCCCGGTCACTCCCTGCTCCCGTTCCTGGCGCAGCAGGTCGGCGACGGCCGGGGACGGGGTACGCGCCCCGGCGCGGGCAAGCGTGTAGCGCACCTCGCCGCCGTGCACCGGGAGCCGCCGCACGTCCACGAGCTCCAGCCCGAAGCGGGCCGCGGCGGCCCGTACCGAGTGGGCGGTGAAGTAGTAGAAGTGCTCGTCGTAGATCTGGTCGAAGGCGGTCCGGGCGAGGATGTCGCCGAGGTACGGGTCCTCGAAGACGAGGACGCCGCCGGGGGCGAGCAGCAGCCGCGCGCCGCGCAGCACCGAGTCCAGGTAGGGCAGGTGGCAGATCGTGTTGGCGGCGTAGATGACGTCGGCCGGCCCGTCGGTGGCGAGCACGTCGGCGGCGGTCTCCTCCTCGAAGAAGTCGGTACGCACCCGTACGCCCTGCCCACGGGCCAGCTCGGCCACCCCGGCGGACGGCTCGAAGCCGAGGTGGCGTACGCCGGCCGCGGCCACGGTCCGCAGCATCACCCCGTCGTTGCAGCCCAGCTCGACGCAGAACGCGCCGGGCCGGGTCAGCTCGGTGGCGAGCAGTTCCCGGCCGGTGCCGGTGAAGTGCGCGCGCATCACCGACGACAGCGACGAGCGGTACGGGTAGTCGTGGTGGAACATCCGCTCGCGCGGCACCTCCTCGACGAGCTGGACCATCGTGCAGTCGGCGCACCGGCCCACCGCGAGGCGGTAGAAGAACTCGCCGTCGAGGTCGGCCGGGCGGAGGAACGCGTCGGAGAGGGGCTGGCGGCCGAGGTCGAGCATCTCGGTCACCGGGCCGCCGCAGATCCGGCAGCCGGTGACGGCGGGGGCGGTCATCTGCCTGCTCCTTCCGGTCACCGGTGCCGGGCGGGTCAGCGCGGCTTGTGGGCGGCGATGACGACGCAGCCGACCTTGGTCCGCAGGACGTCGAGCACGGCCGGCATCTCGGCGAGGAAGGCGTCGATCTTCTCGGCGCCGTGCGCGGCGGCGAGCGTGTCGCGCCGCTGCTGCACCCGCTCGTGGTACGCGGGGAACGAACGGCTGATCTTGTCGCCGCAGCTGAGGAACTCGTCCACCACGAATCCGGCGTCGCGGACCAGGTCGAACGCGGCCATCGGCGGGCCGGGCGGGGCGAGGGTGAAGTCGGTGAGGATCTGCCGGTCCCGCTCGGTGAGCGGGGCGTCCTCGGCGAGGTCGGTGAGCACGAGCCGGCCGCCGGGCTTGAGTACGCGGCGGATCTCGGCGAGCCACTGCCGGCGGTCCTGCGCGTGCACCAGGGACTCGAAGGCGAGCACCTTGTCGAAGGAGGCGTCCGGGTAGCTCAGCGCGGCGGCGTCGCCGAGCTCGAAGCGGACCTGGCCACGCAGCCCGGACTCGTTGACCCGTTCCCGGGCCCGCTTGAGGTGCTCGGCGCTGTTGGTGATGCCGGTGATGTCGGCGTCGCTGCGCTGGCCGAGCCGGATGGCCGGCTCGCCGGCGCCGCAGCCGACGTCCAGCAGCCGATCGCCGGGGCGCAGGCCGAGGCGGTCGCCGACGATGTCGGTGAACCGGTTGATGGCCTCCAGGAAGGGCGTGCGGTCGTCGTCGTCCTCCCACCATCCGAAGTGGATGTTTCCGCCGAGCACCTCGACGGCCCAGGCGCCGTCGTCGTAGATCTCCGCTACCTCGTCGATTTCGGTCAGCTCGCGTGTGGACACGTCCGCTCCTCCACTCTCGGCGGCAAGTTGCTGCTTGAGAATGTTATAGCTATCGACCGACGGGTGTCCATGCGACGATCACGTGGTGGCGGAACGCGCGCGACGCGCGGATCAAGAGGCGTGACCGGAGCGAAACGTCCTGCTACTATATGTTTGTGAACACAATGTCGCGTACGGCTGGGTTGTCCGCACAGCAGACCGACACTCCCGCCATCGAGATCACACGATTGCGCAAATCCTACGGCGAGGTGCGCGCGCTCGACGGGATCGATCTGCGCGTGTCGGCCGGAAGCGTGTTCGGCGTGCTCGGCCCCAACGGCGCCGGGAAGACGACGATCGTCCGCACCCTCGCCACGCTCGTCCCGCCCGACAGCGGCGAGGTCCGCGTGCTCGGCCACGACGTGGTGCGCGAGGCCGGGGCGATCCGCGACCGGATCGGGCTGACCGGGCAATACTCGTCGGTCGACGAGGAACTGTCCGGCCGGGACAATCTCGTCCTGCTCTCCCGGCTACGCGGCTTCTCCTGGAGCGCGGCCCGCCGCCGCGCCGAGGAGCTGCTCGCCACGTTCGGCCTGGAGGAGGCCGCCGCCCGGCTGGTGCGGACCTACTCCGGCGGCATGCGCCGTCGGCTCGACATCGCCAGCAGCATGATCGTGACACCCGACCTGATGTTCCTCGACGAGCCGACCACCGGGCTGGACCCGCACAGCCGCAACCAGGTGTGGGAACTCGTCCGGGGCATGGTCGGCGAGGGCGCCACCGTCCTGCTCACCACGCAGTATCTCGACGAGGCCGACCAGCTCGCCGACCGGATCGCGGTCGTCGACCACGGCCGGGTCATCGCCGAGGGCACGCCGGTGGAGCTGAAGCGGTCGATCGGTGCGAGCGTGCTGCGGGTGCGGTTGCGCGACGCCGGGCAGCGGGAGACGGCAGAGCGGATGCTGGCGGAGGCGCTGGGCACGGCGGTGCACGCCGGCACCGACCGGATGGAGCTGACCGCGCAGGTCGCGGCCGAGGAGGAGGCCACCCGGGCGCTGGCCGCCCTCACCGGGGCCGGCGTCGGCCTGGCCGAGTACGCCTTCGGCCACGCCACCCTGGACCAGGTGTTCCTCGCCCTCACCGGGCACCGGGCGGACGGCTCGCGGACCGAGACCGAGGAGGCGGCGTGAGCAGCATGGTGGAGACCGGCACCGGCCGTGGCGCCTCGGCGCCGTCCGCGGCGCGGCCGGCACGTCCCGGCGCGCTGTCGTCCACGCTGACCTTCGCGTGGCGGGCGGTGCAGAAGGTACGCCGCGACCCGACGCAGATCCTCGAGGCGCTCGGCGTGCCGGTCATGTTCACGCTCGTCTTCGGCTTCCTGTTCGGCGGCGCGCTGGCCGGTTCGACGTCGAGCTACATGCAGTTCTACATCCCGGGCATCGTGGTGTTCACCGGGATCATGATCAGCATGCGGATCGGCGCGGTGGTCAACCTGGACAACTCCCGGGAGGTGACCGACCGCTTCCGCGCGCTGGCCATCTGGCGGCCCGCCGCGATCGTCGGCACCCTGCTCGGCAACAACGTGCTCTACGTCGTCGGCTGCGCGGTCGCCGTGGCGGTCGGGCTCGCGGTCGGCTTCCGGCCCGACGGTGGCGTGCTCGGCGTCCTCGCCACGATCCTGATCACCCTGGTCTTCGTCTTCTCCTTCTCCTGGGTGTACGTGGTCTTCGGGCTCGCCCTGAAGTCACCGACCGCCGCCCTAAGCGCCTGCCAGGCGATCGTCTTCCCGGTGTCGTTCGTCAGCAACTTCTTCGTGCCGCAGGAGACGCTTCCCGGCTGGCTGCAGGCCGTGGTCGGCCTGAACCCGTTCGCGTTGACGGTCACCGCCGCGCGCGGCCTGGCCCATGGCACGGCGACCGCGGGTGAGGTAGGCGCGGCGCTGGTCGGCTGCGCGGCGCTGGTGGCCGTCTTCGCCCCGCTCTCCATGTTCCTGTACCGCCGGCGGGCCTGACCCCGCCACCGTTTGTACGCAGTGCCGATGACACGAGAAGGGAACACGGCTACCCCGTGGACAGCGACCGTTTGACTCAACCGCCTGCCGTCACCGCGCAGATGCTCATCCGCAGGCCCGCCGCCGAGGTCTTCGAGGCGTTCGCGGACCCGGCGGTGACCACGAAGTTCTGGTTCACCAAGAGCAGCGGCCGGCTCGAACCCGGCGCCACCGTCACCTGGGACTGGGAGATGTACGGCGTCTCCACCGTCGTCACGGTCAAGGACGTCGAGAAGAACAGCCGCATCCTGGCCGAGTGGGACCCGGAGTCCCCCACCCAGCTCGAATGGCGGTTCCTGCCGGGCGAGGGTGACACGACGCTGGTCCGGGTCACCGAGACCGGCTTCGCCGGCAGCGCCGACCAGGCCGTGGCGAAGGCGATCGACTCGATGGGCGGGTTCACCATGGTGCTCTGCGCCTGCAAGGCGCTGCTGGAGCAGGGTGTGCTGCTCAACGCGGTCGGCGACGCCCACCCGACCGGCTTCGGCGACTGACCGCCGTCGCGGCGGGCGGACCGGGCGCGACCCGGTCCGCCCGCTCAGCCGGCGTCCAGCAGCCCGCGCAGGCAGGCGATCAGGCTGCGGGCCGAGACGTTCACGTAGTTGCTGTGCCGCAGCAGTTCCGAGAGCTGGTGCAGCGTCACCCAGCGGTACTGGTCGCTCTCCAGGTCGACGTCGTCGGTCTCCACCACCAGATAGCTGCTACGGGCCCGGTAGAGCCGTCCGCCCTCCTCGGAGAGGAGCGCGCGGAACCGGACCCGCTCCGGCGGCGCGCCGAGCACCTGGTCCAGGAAGGGCGGACGCGCGGCGGCGGGCAGGTAGTCGAGCGTGGCGGGCGTGCACTGGACCGTCGGCGCCAGTTCCACCACGTCGACGAAGCCCGGTTCGACCCGGGCGTGCGCCAGCACGTGCAGCACACCGTCGAGACGGGTGGCCAGGAACGCCACCACCCCCTGGCCGCAGGGCCGCAGCATCGGCTGCGACCAGCTCGCCACCTCGCGCCCCTCGGCGTCCACGTCCACGCCGATGACCTCGAAGAACAGCCCACTGTCGTGTCGCAGGGAGACCTCGCCGAGATGCCACGCCGCCTGTCCGCGCAGCGCCGTCCGGTCGGCGTCCACCTCGGTCCGGCTGCGGACGTCGGTGATCCAGTGCAGCAGCTCGCCGGTGTGGTGCCGGCTGCCCGGCCCGGGTCGGCAGGAGCGGCGCAGCGCGGCCGTGAAGGCGTCCCCGGCCGGGCCGGCCGCCCGGGCCGTCAGCTCCGCCGGCAGGCACGAGAGCACGGTACGGATGTCCATGTTGACCAGGTCGTCGTGGCGCAGGAGCCGGTGCAGCTGGGCGAGGCTGAGCCAGCGGAACCCGGGCGGCGGCACGATGTCCTCGTCGGTGAGGACCACCATGTTGCGGTTGCGTTTGCGCAGGAACCAGGACCCGTGCTCGGACTGGCGGACGTCCACGAGCACCCGGCGCGGGTCCGGGTCGCGGAAGTGGTGCAGGAACGGCACCGGGCGGCCGCCGTGGACGCCGGTCCAGTTGCTCCGGGTGGCCTGGACGGTGGGCGCGAGCTGGTGGCCGTCCTGGTTGCCGGGCTCCGCCTTGGCCTGCACCAGCACCCGCAGCGTGTCGCCGTCGCGGCGGGCGAGCAGCCCGAGGATGCCCACCTCCGGCTGGTGCAGCACCGGCTGGTCCCAGCGGGGCACGGCCGCGCCCGGCACCTCGACGGAGAGCCCTTCCACCCGGAAGAACCGGCCGCTGCGGTGGGCCAGGACTCCGGTGTCGGCGTCCTGGCGCCAGCCGCGCAGGCCGGCCAGGGGCACGACGTCCACGCGCATCGGGGCCTGACGGCGCCAGTCGGCGAGCCACTCGTGGATGTCGGCGTCGGGGTCGGCGGTGGCGAACCGGCCGTGCTGCGGCAGCCCTGGTGGCGCGGTCGTCTCCGTCACGCGCGTACCCCCTTTGTCGACACCTACCCGTTGATCACTTCTATATCCTATAGCGAACGGCCGGCGTTAGCGCGGGTCGAGGAAGGACGAGAGGATGACTGAGGACGCGAGCGCGCCGGCGCTGCCGATGTGGCCGGACGGCGCCGACGCCGGATATGTGGCCGCGCGGCTGCGCCTCGCCGAGGCCGAACGCCGCCTGTGTGACCAGATCGAACAGGTCGCCGCCGCCCGGCGGGAGCTGCCGCTCGGCGCGCCGGTGGCCGACGTCGCGCTCACCGAGGGACCGGCCGACCTGACCGCGCCCGGCCCGTTGCGCCCCGTCCGGCTGTCCGCGCTCTTCGGCGCGCACCGCACGCTCCTCGTCTACCACCTGATGTTCCACCCGGACGCCGACGCCGCCTGCCCGATGTGCTCGATGTGGGTGGACGGGTTCCACGGCGTCGCCCACCACCTCCAGCAGCACACCGCGTTCGTGGTGGTCGGCAAGGCCCCGGCGGAGAAGCTGCGCGCCTGGGGCGCCCGGCGCGGCTGGGCCGGCCTACGGCTGCTCTCCAGCCACGGCACCGACTTCAACGCCGACCTGCGCGCCGAGCACCCGAACGGCGACCAGCGCCCGATGGTCAGCGTGCTGGTCCGCGACGGCGACGGCGTCCGGCACTTCTACAGCCAGCCGGCCAACTTCGTCGACGGCACCGAGCGCGGCATCGACCTGCTCTCCCCGGTGTGGAACGTGCTCGACCTGCTGCCGCGGGGCCGCGGCGACTGGTACGCCGCCAACACGTATCCCCCGGTTACCGACCCGGCCGATCGACCCGTGTGACAGCCGAGGAGACACGAGTGCCCGACCGCACCGCGACACCGCGTACCGCCGACGGTCGCCGGGGCGTACCCCGATCGGCCGGACGGCTCACCGGCGCGGCCCTCGCCGCAGTGGCGGCCACGCTGCTGGCGGCGGGGCCGGCCCACGCCGCGGACGGCGGCGGTGTCGCGCCGGCCGCCACCGGGTTCGCCGCGCTGCTCGCCCTCGCCGCGACGGCCACCACGGCCGGGCTTGTGCTGCTGCGACCGCTCGCCGCCCCGGCGCCCCGCCGCCTCACCGCCCCGGCGGTGACCGCCGCCGTCGCGCACCTGCTCACCCTCGGCCTGGGCGGGGACGCCCCCGCCGCCGGAACGCTCGTGCTCGCGGCGGCCTGCCTCGCCCTGCCCGGGTGCGCCGGGCGGCGCGCGGTCGGCGTACCCCTGGCTCTGCTCGTGTCCGCCGGGGCCGGCCTGCTGGCGCTGCCCACCGCGACAGTCGCGGAGGCGACGGCCGCCGCCGGGCACGGGCTCGCCGCCGCGGTGCTGCTGGGCGGCGTCGCCACAGTGCTCGGCGCGGACTCGGCCCGGCGGCGCGTCGCCCACCGGGCGGCGCCCTGGATGCTCGCCGCCGTCACCGCCGAGGCGGCGGCCGGCGCGGTGCGGCTCGGTACCGACCACGCCGCCCTCGGCCCGGAAGGCCCCGGATGGGCCGGCCCGGCACGCTGGGTCTGCCTTGCGGTCGCCGTGGCCGGAGCCGTGGGCCTGGGCGCCGGCCTGCGACGCCGACGGCAGCCGGACCGGGCGTTGCTGCGGGGACAGGCGGTCGTGCTGCCCGCGGTCGTCATCGTCGCCGCCACCGCGACCGCCGTGGCGCTGCCCGCGCCGCCCGGCCGCCCCGGCGCGCCGCTGCTGGTCGCAGTTGACAACGGCGGCCGGGGCCTCCCGCTGGTGGTGGCACCGCAGCGGCCCGGCTGGAACCTCGTGCACGTCGGCGCGGAGGGAGTCTCGGTCGGGACGCGGGCGGACCGCCTCTCCCCCGCCGTCCGGCTGCCCGGTGCCACCAACGGCTGGGCCCTCGTACACCTTCCGCCCGGCCCGAGCCGGCTGCACGTCGCGTACGGCGGACGCCAGGCCGTGATTCGGCTGGACGCCGGGGCGGCCGACGCGCCCGGTCCCGACCTGCGCGGTCCGGACGGGCCGGAGTGCGTCAGCGCGGCCCTCGGCGTGCTCCTGCGGGACGACCCGCAGCCGCTGTCGCGCTGCCCCGCGGACGCCCTCACCTCCGGTGACCGCGAGGACCTCGACGCCACAGTCGCCTTCCTCGTGCCCCGGGCCGAGGGCGCCCTCAGCGTCGTGGGCGACTCCTCGGCCCGCTCCGTCGCGGCGGTCGCCGCCGTCACCGACGCCGCGCGCCGCGCCGGACTGCGTGTCGTACCCCCGGGGTCCGGACGGCATCCGACGCTCGTGGTCACCGGCTGGGCCGGGGCGGAGGCGGCGCTGCGCGACGCCGCGCGGGGGCCGGGCGCGGCGGCCGGCACCTATCTGGCGCCCTGGCTGCTCACCGCCGCGGTGCTGCGCCCCGCGACCGGGCAGATGCTCGCGCTCCGGTTCGACCCGCGCGCGGAGCCGGTGTCCCGGTACGTCGCGGAGCTGGCCCGCCGTTTCCCCGGCGAACCCGCCACCGTCTCCGGCTACCTGGCCTGGCAGGGCGGCGCGCCCGCCGGGCCGGCCCGGATGTACGCGGCGGCCGCGGTCTCGCTGCCCGGCCCGGTGGCGCACGGCGGGCACGGCCGGTCCGGCTTCCTGCCCGGCGGCACGGTGACCGCGGTGACCGGCCCGCTCGGCTGAGCCGCGAGCGCGCTACCGCCCGGACGGACTCCCGATGATCTTCGGACCGTCCTCGGCGGTGCGTCGCAAGTCCTGGTGGTAGTACGCCCGGAGTCCGGCCCGGGCGGCCGCCGGGGCCCCGAGCCAGCGGAGCAGGTTGCGGCCGTCACTGCGGGGCGAACTCCCCGGAACGAGGTTGCCCAGGCCGAGCAGCGCTCCGACGAACGCGGCGCTGAACAGCGCCAGGCGCGTCGACACCGTTGCCGTGTGCGTCGCCACGACGACGAGCGCCGCGGCGGCGCCCAGGTTCGCCACCGGGCCGCCGAGATGGAACAGCGCCATCCGCAGCGGCAACGCCGGCATCGACGCCGACGGCCGGACCGACACCTCGTTGCGCCATCCGGTGAAGGGCGCGATGTGGACCGCGACGACCGGCAGGCGCAGCAGCTTCGCCGCGACGAGGTGGCCGCCCTCGTGCAGGGCGAGGTGCAGCCACAACGACAGGCAGGTGAGGCCGGCGGCTGCGATCGCACCCGTCAGGGACTCGGTGACGAGCAGCGCGAGCGCCATCGTCTCCACCGCCAGCAGCAGAGACGCGGCGACGAGCCGGCGGCGCAGCTTCACCGGGCGATGGTACGGCCTGATCGACCCATTGGGCGGCCCCGGAAATCGGATGCCTGGCCCGATCCATGATCAGCAGAATGGGGGCGTCCACCGGCGACGGGAGGTGACCGGCATGCCAGAGAGGCGTTAGTCCCGCGCATGGTGCGCGGGCGGCCGAAGGGCGGTCGTCACATGGCCCGTACCGACATCCACCGACCCGAGCGTGTGCAGCAGCGGGATCCGTACCTGCGCGAATGGTTCACCGACATCCACCGGCACGGCTCCGGCCCGTGCGACCTGGCCGAGTTCCTCGCCTCGCCCAGGTGGATCCGCACCCGCTGCCACCGCGAGGTGTCGGCGCACGCGCCCAACCTCTGCGGCTGCCGGCTCTGCACGTTCCAGCCCTGCCGCAGGCTCGGCCGCCGCCAGGAGCGCGTCGCCTGGCGATCGATCCGCCGCCGACTGCTCGCCGAGCACCGGGGCGGCGAGCACGAGCTCGACGTACCCCCGATCCGCGGCAAGGCCTGGTAGCGGTCCGCCGGATCACCGATGAGTTCACATGTCCCGGCCGGTCTCAGCTGGTGCATCCGTTCGGATGCACCAGCTGATTCTTCAGGAGGACGAGAGCCATGAGCGTTGTCGACACCACTCCCCCGCCCGTCACCCGTGGGCTGCACCGCACGCTGTGGGTGCTCCAGGGCTTCCTCGGCGTCTTCTTCATCGTCGCCTCGGCCGGCCCCAAGCTGTTCGGCGAGACGAACACCGTCCAGTCCTTCGAGGACATGGGCGCAGCGCCCTGGTTCCGCTACTTCATCGGCCTGGTGGAGCTGGCCGGTGGCATCGGGCTGCTGGTGCCGCGGCTCGCCGGCCTGGCCGCCGTCGGGCTGGCGCTGCTCATGGTCGGCGCCGCCATCACCCAGGCGTTCATCCTGGACGGCGGCGCGCTGGTCATCACCCCGGTGGTGCTGTTCTTCCTGTTCGTGTTCATCGCCTGGGGCCGGCGCGACTCGATAGGCCGCCTCTTCAGGCGATGAGCAGGCGGGTGCACCCGGGGTGCGGCCGGCGGCCGGTCACGGCGTCCAGCGCACCCCCGGGTTCACCCGCCCGGACCAGTCGAAGACGGCCATGTTGTCCCAGCCGTTCCCGGTGCCGTTGATGTTCGCCGGGTCCCAGCCGTTGCCGGGGACGGCGTACCAGGTCGGCTCCCAGTAGAAGACCCCGATGGCGCCGGCGTTGCGGGCGGTGTTCTGGACCCAGTCGAACTGCTGGGCCTGCCCGGCCCAGGTCGCGCTGATCCCGTCGCAGGTGACGTCGCCGATGACGTTCGGCTGGCCGTCCGCGTCGTCCCGGGTGAACGGGTACGCGGTCTCCACGATCACCACCGGCTTCCCGTAGCGGTTCCGCAGGTCGACGATGTTGTTGTAGAGGTTCGCCAGGCTGCCGTGCCACATGCAGTAGTACGACAGGGCGGTCATGTCCCACTGCACGCCCTGGGCGCGGATGCCGTCGTAGAACCAGCGGGCGTTGGCGTTGCTGTCGGCGTTGGCGGTGTGGATCATGACCGGGATGCCGCCGCCGCAGGCCTTCACCGCGTTGTAGCCCTGCTTCAGCAGGCCGGCCAGCGGGGCGAAGTCGTTGTTGACGACCTTCCCCTCGTTCCACAGCATCCCGACGTTGATCTCGTTGCCGATCTGCACGCTGTCCGGCAGCGTGCCCTGCCCGCGCAGGGCGGCGCAGACGTCGTACGTGAAGGCGTACACGTCGTTGCGCAGCTGGCTCAGGCTGTGGCCGGCCCAGGCGGCCGGCTTGTACTGCTTGCCGGGGTCGGCCCAGGTGTCGGAGTAGTGGAAGTCGATGAGGACCTTGAGGCCCTTCGCCTTGGCCGCTCTCGCCTGGACCAGCACCTTGCTCTTGTTGTTGTAGCCGCTGGCCGGGTTGTTCCAGACGCGCAGCCGGACGTAGTTGACGCCGGCGGACCTGAGGATGTCCAGCGGGTCACGGGCGACCCCGCCCGCGTCGTAGTACTTCGCCCCCAGGTCCAGGCTGCGCTGCAACGACGAGACGTCCGCGCCCCGCATGCTCAGCGTGTTCGCGGCGGCGACGGGCGCCGGCGTACCCCCGATCGTGGTGGTGAGGGCGAGGACGACGGCCGTGACGGCCCCGGCCAGGGCGCGGCGGCGGTGGCGTGTGGTCACAGGACTTCCTCTCAGCCGACTGTGCAGGGGGCGCCGTTGAGCGAGAAGCCGGTCGGCGGCGCGTCGCTGGCGCCCCACCGTCCCTGGAAGCCGAAGGTCGCGGATCCGTCCGGGGCGATGACGCGGTTCCAGTCGACGTTGCGGGCGGTCACCGTGGCGCCGGTCTGCCCGACCGTGGCGTTCCACGCGTTGGTGATCTGCTGGTCGCCGGGGAAGCCGAACGTGACGATCCAGCCGTCGACCGCCGCCGTCCCGGTGTTCTGGACCGTCACCGTGGCCACGAAGCCGCCGGCCCACTCGGACTGGTTCCGGTAGGTCACCCGGCAGGTCGAGGGCGGCGGTGGTGGCGGAGTGGTCGTCGTGGGCACGGTGACGGTGTTGGAGGCGATCGACACGTTGCCGGCGGCGTCCCGGGCCCGCACGTAGTACAGGGTGCGCAGCGGCGTCGACGGGGGCAGCGGCCCGGTGTACGTGGTCCCCGGCACGGTGGCGACGAGCGTCGAGGTGAACCAGCCGTCGAACCGGTAGACGTTGTACCCGAGCACGCCGACGTTGTCGGTCGACGGTGCCCAGGACAGCGTGGCGGTGGAGCCGGTCACCTCGCCGACTGTGAGGTTCTGCGGCGCGCTCGGCGGGGTGGTGTCCGGGCCGGTGTCGGTCACCGGGGTGACCACCGTCAGCGCGTCGGTGGCGGCCGAGCGGCGGCCGTCGCCGTCGCGGGCCGACACCCGGAACGAGTACTGCCGGCCCGGCTGGATGTAGTTGGTGATCGTGGTGGTGGTGACGTCGCCGAGGCTGAGGCTGTAGATCACGTCGTCGAACGCCTGGTAGTAGGTGATGTCGTACCCGACGACCGGGCAGCAGCCGCGCGTGGCGGCCGTCCAGGTGAGGGTGACCGAGGTGGTCCGCACCTGGGTGGCGGTCAGGTTCGTGGGCGGGCTCGGCGGGAACGGCGTGGTACTGGGCGTGCTGGGCGTCGACGTGGGCGGCGAGACGGTCCCGGTCGGGTCCGCGACGGGCGCCGCGGCCCCGCCGGGCGCCGGTGCGACAGCGGGGTACGCGGCGCCGGCGCCCGCCGGCGGCACCGCGGTCAGGGCGGTGCCGAGCACCGCCGTGGACACCACGACGGCCGCCGGCAGACCCGGCCGCAGACGGCGCAGAAGTGAGGACGAGGAGACGGCAGCCATACGCCGACGATGCCGCCAACGCATCGATGATCGCCAACGTATCCCACGCCTCGGTCGGGACGGCAACCCGGCGACCAAGGCACCACCTTTGCCTGATTCGTCGTTTTGCGCCGCCTATCTGAGCAATCAGCCACAATCGGAGAGACAGGGTGAGCCGCTGCGGAACGGCCACCGCACACACGAAGGCTGGACGGGAATCGGCGATGGCCACCTTCGAGTACCGCTGCCCGCAGGACGGCAGCTTCGACGTCGTGATGCCCGTCGGCACCGCGGGCCCGTCGACGAGCTGCCCCCGATGTGACGGCCCGGCGACCCGGGTGTTCTCCGCGCCCCGGCTCACCCGCACGCCGGCGGCGCTGCGCGAGGCCATCGACCGGACCGAACGCAGCGCGGAACAGCCGGAGGTGGTCGGGCAGGTGCCCGGCCGTCGCCCGGCGCGCCGCTCGACGAACCCGGCCCACGCCCGACTGCCCCGATGGTGACCACGAGAAGGGCTCAAGACCGTGCCTGAACTGCTGTTCCCCCTCGACTCCACGAAGAGGTTCACCGACCAGGAGAAGGTCGGGCACAACCGCTGGCATCCCGACATCCCGCCCGTGGCGACGGTACGGCCCGGACAGTCGTTCCGCGTCCACTGCCGCGAGTGGTTCGACGGCGCGATCCACAACGACGACTCCGCCGAGGACATCCGGGACGCTCCGCTGACCCGGGTCCACGCGCTCAGCGGCCCGTTCGCCGTCGAGGGCGCCGAGCCGGGCGACCTGCTCATGGTCGACATCCTCGACATGGGCCCGATCCCGCAGGAGTCCGGTCCGCTGGCCGGTCAGGGCTGGGGTTACACGGGCATCTTCCCCACCGGCAACGGCGGCGGCTTCCTCACCGAACAGTTCCCCGACGCGTACAAGGCGGTCTGGGACTTCACCGGCCGCAAGGCCACCTCCCGGCACATCCCCGGGGTCTCGTTCACCGGGATCGCCCACCCGGGACTGATGGGCACCGCCCCGTCCGCGTCGCTGCTCGCGACCTGGAACCAGCGGGAGGGGGCGCTGATCGCCACCGCACCCGACCGGGTGCCGCCCCTGGCCCTGCCCCCCGAGCCGCAGGACGCGATCCTCGGCAGCCTCACCGGCGCCGACTTCGACCGGGTGGCCGCGGAGGCGGCGCGAACCGCGCCGCCTCGGGAGAACGGCGGGAACCAGGACATCAAGAACTTCACCGTCGGCAGCCGGGTCTTCTACCCCGTGTACGTGCCGGGAGCCAACCTGTCCCTCGGCGACCTGCACTTCTCCCAGGGCGACGGAGAGATCACCTTCTGCGGCGCCATCGAGATGGGCGGCTTCGTCGACCTGCACGTCGACCTGATCAAGAACGGCATGCAGACGTACGGCGTCGCCGAGAACACGATCTTCATGCCGGGTGACACGCCGCCGCAGTACTCCCAGTGGCTGGCCTTCTCCGGGCTCTCGGTCACCCTCGACGGCGAACAGCGGTACCTCGACTCGCAGCTCGCCTACCAGCGCGCGTGCCTGCACGCCATCGACTACCTGACCCGCTTCGGCTACCAGCCGGAACAGGCGTACCTGCTGCTCGGCGCCGCACCGATCGAGGGCCGGCTCTCCGGCGTGGTGGACATCCCCAACTCCTGCGCGACCGTCTACCTGCCCACCGAGATCTTCGACTTCGACATCCGACCCTCGGCCGCCGGTCCGACCCGGATCGACCCGGGCAAGGGCGCCCCGAAAGCCACCATGCCGTGAGCAGGTGACCCTCGTGCAGAAGTCATCCCTGACCGCACTGGCCCGCGAACAGCTCAAGCTCGCGCACGCCGCGCCCAACGGCCGCAGCAGCTCCACCGTCTACGGCGGCCACGAGCACAGGCTCCGCCAGACGGTGATCGCGCTGACCGCCGGCCAGGCGCTCGGCGAGCACGAGAACCCCGGCGAGGCCACCGTCCACGTGCTGCACGGCCGGGTCCGGCTCGGCGCCGGCGAGACGTCCTGGGACGGCGCACCCGGCGATCTGCTGATCGTGCCGGACCGACGGCACACGCTGGAGGCACTGGAGGACGCCGCGGTGCTGCTCACCGTCGCCAAGCGCTGACCGGCGAACCCGCCGTCCCCGCTGACCAGTACAGGCGGTCAGCGCTCCCGGATAATCGCTGTTACGTTGTCGTCAATGGACACCGATGATCACCCCACGGGGAACGGCGGCGCGGATCTCCCCGGCGTCGAAGCTCTACGCGCCGCCGAACGGCGTCTTCAACGTGCCCAACTGTCCTCCGACGTCGCGGCGCTGGATCGGTTGATCGATGACCGGCTCGTGTTCACCGGGCCGGACGGCCGCCTCTACTCCAAGCAGGACGACCTGCACGTGCACCGATCCGGGCAGCAGACGATCACCCGGGTGGACGAGGAGGACCTGGCGGTCCTCGTGGCCGGCGGCACCGGTGTGACGTGGTTCCTCGGCACCGTGGAGGGCACCCTCGCCGGCGAGCCGTTTCTCGCCCGGGTCCGCTACACGCGCACATGGATCCTCGACGAGGACGAGGGGTGGCGCCTGCTCGCGGCACACGTCGGTCCGGCCGACTGAGGCTGCCGTCAGGTCGCGGCGAGCGCCTTGGTGATGTTCCACTCGGCCAGGTCGAGCATCCACTTCCGGTCCGGGAAGTCGGTGTCCGCGATCCGCAGTGGCCCTTCGATCAGGGACAACGTCTGCGCGTACCGGTAGAGCTCCAGCCGGTGGGGATCGAGATCGACCGGACGCAGCGCCGAATACGCTTCGCCGAAGCGCATCTGCAGCCAGGCATGATCCCATTCGACATCGAAGTACGTCAGCCCCTCGAAATCGATCATGACGGCCTCGCCGGCCGGCGTGACGAGAACGTGGTCCGGGCCGAGTTCACCGTGCACCAGCCCGTACTCCTCGCGCGGGGTGACCGCGCTCCTGAGATGGCGTACGTGGGCGGCGATCCGGTGATGGGCGTCGGCCAGCCGGGCGTCGCGGGCCGCTGCCGCGTCGAGGTGGCCGAGCGCCCGGTCGACGATCACGTCCTCCGCGCGCCGCGTCTGGGACGCCTCACCTCGCGCGACGGCCGCGACCTTGCCGTAGTGCGGTCCGAAGGCGGTGTGCATGCGGCGCAGGGCATCGCCGAGCGCGGACAGCGGCCTGGCGGCGGTGGCCGGATCGTGTTCCAGCACCGCCTCCAGCCGTCGCGCGCCGGCGTCCTCGACGAGCGCGACGTCGGCGTCGAGGTGACGGCCGTCCCGGTCGATCATCATCAGATGCGGGACACGCACACCTGCCGCGGTGAGCGCCGCGTGGCTGGCGGCGAAGAGATCCGCGCCCGACGCATCGGTGAACGGGTCGTCCGGGATGGTCGGTGACGGGGGCCAGTAGTTCTCGTCCGCGGCCCACACGTACAGCATCACTGTTGTCCGGTCGTCCAGCCGGAGCCGGTAGACGCCCTTCTTGGTGCCGCCCGTCAGCCGGTCCAGGGCAGCGAGCCGCCGGTCGGAGCCGAACTGGTCCGACACGAGGTCGTGCAGATCGTCCGGCTGCAGGAAGGTCCGCGTCATGGCCGCCTCTCGTCAGATCGAGGCAGCCAGGCTGCCAGGCCGAGCAGCGGCACACAACCGAGTTGACGCAGCGGACTTCGCGGACCGGCCCGCCCCGGCGCTGACCGTGTTCGCGCTGCTGATGCAGGTCGGCTTCATCGGTGGTGCCACCGAGCAGCCGGCGCTCCCTCAGATGTTGGAGCCGTCCGACGGCAGGCCGGGCGGTGGCTGCGGGGATCCGCCCCGGCCGGCAGCCGGTGGACAGGACATGCCCAGGGTGTAGGCCGTCATGGACAACGAGCCGTAGGCATAGCCGTCGACGAGGACCTCGGTGTCGGGGATGTCTCGCCCGGATCGGAGATCGAGCCTGCAGCCTGCCCATTCGGGCGGCTGCCGAGTGACTCCTTGCGATGGAATCATGATCAGGTGACGCCCTTCCACATCGATGTGCCCGAAGCCGTCCTGGACGACCTGCGGGCTCGGCTCTCGCGGACAAGGCTCGCGCCGGCCGCCCCAGGTGAGCCGTGGGCCGCCGGCACCGACCCTGCGTACCTGGCAGATCTGGTGCGGTACTGGCTCGACGGATTCGACTGGCGTGCGGTCGAGCGTGCCCTCAATCGGCACCCTCAGTTCGTCACCACGGTCCGGGGCACGCCGGTCCACTTCGTTCATGTCCGCTCGGCATCGCCCGACGCCACGGCGCTGATCCTGACCCATGGCTGGCCCAGCACGTACACGGAGATGCTGCCCCTGATGTCCCGGCTCGCAGACTTCGACCTCGTCATACCGAGCCTGCCGGGCTTCGTCTTCTCCGGGCCACTCGCCGAGGGCCCGACGACCGAGGCGGCTGTCGCGGACGTGTGGGCTGAGCTGATGACCCGTCTGGGCTACGACCGCTTCGGCGCCTACGGTGGCGACATCGGGTCCGGCGTGTCGACGTGGCTCGGCGCCCGCCACGCAGATCGGGTCATCGGGGTCTTCTCGCAGCACATCAAGTTCCCGCCGGCGGACCGCAGGGGCGACCTCAGCCCAGCCGAGGAGGCGTTCGTCGCCATGCTCGACGCGAAGGCCCAGGATGACTGGGGCTACGGAATCATCCAGGAGACACGGCCCGACACCCTTGCGGCCGCGCTGAGCGACTCGCCGTCCGGACTGGCCGCATGGATCATCGAGAAGTACCAGCGCTGGAGCGACTGCGGCGGCGACATCTCCCGCCGGTTCGGCTTCGACGAACTGCTGACCACCGTGATGCTGTACTGGGTGACCAACTGCATCGGCACGTCCTTCCGGCCCTACCGTGACGACCGCCTGGCCCCACCACTGCCGATCGTCGCCGTGCCTGCCGGTATCACGGTCAGCGTGGAGGACGCCGGCCTGCCCCGGTCGTTCGCCGAACGCACCTACGCCAACCTCACCCACTGGCGCGAGCCCACCGTCGGCGGCCACTTCTTCGCCCAGGAAGAGCCCGACCTGCTCGCTGCCGACCTGCGCGCCTTCTTCAGCGCGCTGCGGTGATCCAGTAGCTCAACCGGCGGCACCGCCGACCCGGACCGGTACCTGGTGGTGCCAGCTGGCGCGCCGCAGGAGCCGGGTGGCCGCGATCGTCGCCGCCCACGTCGACCAGCTACCCGCCCGCCGCTCGGAGATGGCGCGCGGGCATGCTGCGGCAGCCGGCGCGGAAACGACCAAAGAGGCCGCCGCCTCCGTCCGCCCGAAGGCAGGTGGAGGCGGCGGCCTCATGGCGTACGGGGTTATCAGGAGCGTCACGCTGAAGCTCCTGCGTGGACACATGATCGACCAGACGCAATTTCCGCACTGAGGAGCTTCCTGCTGCCTCGTCCTGTCCAGTTGTCGCGCACGGGCGAAGGACCTGAATCTTGACTAAGGGAACCCGGCCTCGTACAGTGTCCAGACATCCAAAAATTTAAGACTATGTCTCTCAACGGGGGTTGGGTGTTCCATGGCTCGAAAAGAAGGCCGTAGTAGGTCAGTTGGCACCGTAATCGCATTAACCGCTTTGATGCCTGCGGTCGCTTTGATGCCGACGACGCCGTCGTTCGCTGCCGAGATTCCATGCAGCTCAACCTTGTCACCAAGCGAGATCAAGTCGGTCGGCACTTCTTGCCAATTGGCTTCGGACACCGTCGTCCGAGTCGCCGAGGGTCTCGAGGTTGCAGTTCCGGAGCCAGGCATGGTCGCCATCGTGCAGGTTCTGCGGACGCCCGGCTCGACGGGCCCGAGCGCTGCTTCTGTCTATCGGGCGACCGACGGTCAGCTGGCGTTGCAGATCGACGAGACGCCCGCGCTTGGATCCACTGCCACAGCGGGCGCTCTCAAGCGCATCCTCGCCAAACGCGCAGAACCAGCCACCAAGCACCCAGAACCAGCCGGGGCAGCGAAGACTCAGTCATCTGGGCTCGCAGCTGTGCCTGCGTACTGCGGAAGCTCCTACGAATACAACTTCAGCGGCGGCGTATGGCAGCAATCTGTGTTTCCGTGGACCTACAACAGCCGGTCGCAGCCGGCCTCGGACGCGCTTCAAGCCATCAAGTACGGCTTCCAATTCATAACTGACACTTCTTCCGCATGCGGCACGTACTACACGTTCGCCTTCGCCGACTATCGAGGGTCAACCACCCGCTACACGTGGGGAACGAGGGACAACGGAAATGTAGTCGGATGGGCCGGATTTGATCCGGACATCTTGGGAGCCACCTACTCGTGGGTCGACGGCTCCGGCCTCAGGGTAGAGGTCGACATAGCATTCAACAACCGGGTCACGAACTGGTTCACCGGCCTTTCCGGGACTGTCCCTGCGGGGCGTTTCGACCTCATCTCCGTTGCCACGCATGAGGCTGGGCACGGCTTTGGCTTGGCGCACTACACGGGCAGCTCTTATCCGGTGATGTTCCCGACGCTCGGCACGGGAGTGAATAAGCGAGTCAAGCGGAGCGGTGATCTTACCGGGATGGGCACCTTGTACTGACAGGCAAGCCGTAGTACTCCGGCGTCGCTCGACTTCGGCGTTGGGTGTGGCGAGCCATGAGGACGGCCACCGCACGTTCATCGATGGTCTGAGGACCGCCGATGAACGTGCGGTGGCCGTGTGCCACAGTCGGCTACAGATCCCTGCCGGCCGCCGTTGTGGACCACCCGCGAGTTGGTCAGGCTCGGGTGCGCTGCCGCTGCCGGGTCGACACGACCGCGACGACAGCCATCAGGACCGCGACGACCAGGGACGGCAGGGCGTCCGGCCGGCGCAGCAACTCCCCCGTCAACCCGCTGTTGTCCAACTGGTGGAGCGTACCCAGCAGGAGGGTGGGGACGACGGCGATCAGCAGCCGCTGGTCGGCCGTGGCCACCCACAGGAATGCGGCAATCCCGGCGACGACCATGACGGCGACGACGATCCGCGGACCGGCGTCGGCCATGCGGAGGCCGCCCGCGGGGATGAGATGCAGGGCGAGGATGCCGGCGGTGACCAGGACGGCGTTGGCCCGGGGCGCCGGCGGCACGTCCGCCGGACGCCGCAGCCCCAGCACGATCAGCGGCGTGGCGACGACCGGCGCCCACCACTGCGGCAGGCCGTTGAGGAACAGGTACTGCGAGATCACGGTCGGCACCACCGCCGCGGTCACCGCCAGAACGGCGGCGGTACGGGCGCGGCCCGCGACGAGCGCCACCAGCGCGGCGATCAGCACGATCTCGTGGATGCCCTGATTCCGCAGGACGGTCAGAGGGTCCGAGAGTCCGCCGAACTGGAACGCCTCGACGATGTCGTCCAGGCCGATGAGGACACCCAGCGCCAGCACCGCGAGGGCGCCGAGGTGGATGCCCTGCCAGAACAGCACGGCGGTGGGCCGGGGCGCGGTGCCGCCGCCGTACACCCGCAGGCCGCCCCGGACGAGCGAGGCAGCCTCCCGGGCGCTGGGCCAGCGGCGGGTGGTGGGTTCGTCGCCGATCAGCGTGTCGATCAGCTCGTCGGCGCGTTCGCGGCGGTAGTCGGCGGGGTAGGCCCGCAGCAGCATCCGGTAGCGCTTCTCCAGGACATCGGAACTCATGCTGGTCTGATCCTCGCGGTAGAAGGGTGACGGGCACTTGCCTGCGATTGGACCCGGCGCGGCAGGCGATCCATGACCACCCGGGCGGCCTGGGCGAGCCGGTCGGCCTCTTCGGTGAGTACGAGACAGCCCTCGTCGGTGAGCCGGTAGTAGCGACGGGCACGCCCGTTGACGATCTCCTCACCGTCGGCGGTGACGAGGCCCTCGCCGAGCAGCCGGTCGATCACGGAGTACAGCGACCCGGCGGCGAGGGTCACCCGCCCGTCGGACAGCTCTTTGACCCGCTTGATCACGGCATAGCCGTGGAGCGGCCCGCCGAGCAGAGCGGCGAGGACGAAGTACGACGGTTCCCGTAGCGCGGGACGCGAAGCCGATCCCATGAGCCGAATATACAACCAACTTGAGTATCCGTCCAAGGTGACTGTTCACAGTGACCCTTGCCCAAATTATCTTAATGATTAAGGTAATTGCATGAGCACATCGACGGACTTCTCGGTGGCGATCGCCGGCGCCGGCCTCTCCGGCCTCTGCCTCGCCCAGTACCTGACGCGCGCCGGCATCGACGTGCACGTCTACGAGCGGGACCCGGGCCCCTTCATCCGGCGGCAGGGTTACCGGATCATTCTCGACCGGTACGGGCTGGAGGCGCTTCGCGAGAGCCTGCCCCGCTCGCTCTACCACCTGGCGCTGGCCACCGGCGACGAGCCCGGCGGTCACCTGCGCTTCACCAACAGCCGGCTGCGGGACGCCTTCACCATCACGTTCAAGGACGAGCCGGGCGCGACCCGCCAGGTCGACCGGCTGACCCTGCGGTCGATCCTGCAGTCCGGGTTGAACGGGCGCATCCACTACGGCAAGGACGCCGTCGCGGTGGAGAGCGGCGGCCCGGCAGGGCTTCGACTGCGGTTCTCCGACGGCGAGGCCGCTGCGGCAACCGTCGTGGTGGGCGCGGACGGCGTCGGCTCGGCCCTGCGACCACAGCTCATGCCGGACGCGGACCCGGCGAACACCTCGATGGCGGGGATCTACGGCCGCTCTCCCCTGCTGCGCTACGGCGAGAGCGTCATCCCCGACGCACTGCGTACCAGCGGGGTCCTGGCCATCGCCGACCGGCCGGGCAGCGCCTTCTTCTTCACCTCCATGCGGTTCGGCGAGAGCCCGCAGGCGGCGTTCGCACGCCTGGCCCCGGGCAACTACGCGCCCAGCGGCGACGACTACGTCATGTGGGGCCTGCTGCTCCGGCAGGAGGAACTGCCGGCCGACGTCCGCGGGAACCTGCTGGCGCTGTGGAAACTGGCCGACCGATTGAGTACGGACTTCCATCCGCTCATCCGGCGCCTGGTCGACACCGCCGAGCTGGACGCCACGGTGCTCAACCTCTTCGCCACCGGCCGACGGCCGCACCGGTGGGCGGTGCCACGGGCCACGATGATGGGTGACGCCGTACACGTCATGCCACCGTTCGGCGCCCACGGCGGCAACACCGCGCTCCGCGACGCCGCCCTGCTCGGCCGCCGGCTGGTCGAGGCGCGGGCGGGCGCCACCTCGGCGGAGGAGGCGATCGCCGCCTACCAGGACGAGATGACGGACTACGCCTTCCGCGCCGTCGACACCGCCTCCGGACTGATGCGCCGCCTCACCGGGGGCGCGGCCGCGCCACACTGGGTGCTGACCCGCGTGCTACCTCGGCTGCACCGGGTCACCGTGCCGGAGGCATGATTGCCCGCATGTCCCACGATCCGGCCCGCGCCTCCGCGATCACCGACCTCATGCGCGCCGGGCGGGAGACGTCGCGGCTGTCCATGGTGTTCCGGTACGCCATCGCGGAGCGGCTGGGCCTCGCCGTGAGCGACCTGGAGTGCCTGGACTACCTGGCGGACATCGGCTCCGCCACCGCGGGGCAGATCGCCGAGCGGACCAGCCTCACCACCGGTGCGGTCACCAGCATGCTCCGCCGGCTCCAGCAGGCCGGTTACGTGACGGCCGAGCGCGACCCGGCAGACCGGCGGCGGGTCGTCGTCACCATACGGCCGGAGCGGATCGCCGACCTGGAGCGGCCGTACGAGCGTTTCGCCGAGCGGGCGGAACGGCTCGTCGAGGGCTACAGCGCCGAGGAGGTCCGGCTGCTGGTCCGGCACCACGACCGCCTGCAGGCGATGTACCTCGCCGAGTTGGACCACCTCCGCGACGGCGACACCGAGTAGCCCGGCCGTCGCCCGTGACGACGGCGCGCCGATGGGCTCCCTTGGGAAGTCGTCCAACCTGCCGGGGAGCGGCAGTCATCACCTGTGAGGTGGGACGCTCTCCATTTGATTGCCGACGTAGACCTCCACCAACTCCCCCACCGTCCGGGGGAAGATCTCGTCCTCCAACGCGAGGAAGGGATCAAATCCCATCGACTGTTCGAGCCGCGTAACGAGGACGGCGAAGGCGAGACTGTCCAAGCCGCTGTCGGCCAGGCCGCTCTGCAGGCTGACGTCGCCGTCCTCGCCCCCTTCCTCTTTGATCAGCTTGACCACTTCACGAAGAACGATCTCCGCTACACGTTCCCGCTCGAGCACTGCGCCACCTTCCCTACGTGTTTGTCCGTCCACATTTCCGGTCCGGGCCTCATGCGGTGGAGCCGCCGTCCACGGTGATCAGCGTTCCGGTCACACCGGCGGCATCCGGGGAAAGAAGGTAGGTCACTGCGGCGGCCACTTCGTCGAGACGTGCGAACCGGCCGATCGGACTGCGCCCCTTGATGCGCGCCTGGCTCTCCGCCCCCAGGGCGCCGGTCATCTCGGTGTCAAGGAAGCCCGGCGCCACCGCATTGACCGTCACGCCGCGCCGCCCTACGTCGCGGGCCAGCGAACGGGTGAACCCCTCCAAACCCGCTTTCGCCGCCCCGTAGACGGACAGACCGCGGAATCCCGTCGAGGCAACGATCGAGGAGACGTTGACGACGCGTCCCCGGCCCGCTGAGATCATCGAGCGGACAAGATGCTTCGTCAGAACCATCGGCGACACAAGGTCGAGTTGCACTGTTTCCCAGATGGTTCTGTCCTTCACCAGCGGCAGGAGACCGTCGGTGCCGCGAGCGGCGTTGTTCACCAGCGCGTAGGGGGCGCCGTGCGCCTCCACGATTGCGCGTGCCAGGCCGGGCAAGGACTCCAGATCACTCAGGTCGGCACGGACGTGGACATAGCCCGGACCCACCTCCTCCGGCTCGACCTCGCGGCGGGCCAGGCCCACCACCCGGTATCCGTCGCTGCCGAGCCGCCGGGCCACCGCCCGCCCCAGGCCACTGCTGGTTCCGGTCACTACCGCGTACGGACAGTCGCCGCGGGATTCCGCCTCGTTCACGCTCTGCTGACCTTTCCGGTGGGCGACAAGAAGAACTCGGTTACCGCGGTGATCGAGGCAGGAGTATGCGACCGGGGCAGATGGTCGGCGACGAATGACCGCAGGGCCGACTGCAGTTCGTCGGGGTCGAGCCCACTGCCGAGAGGCGAAGGCACAACCCGGGCGGTCAGGATCCAGCCCGTGATCGGGCTGCGCCTGGGCGTCACCACGGCATCATGTACTGCGGGATGCCGCCGGATCAGCTCCTCGACCCGCTCCGGCGAGACCTTGTCCCCTCCGACGTTCACCGTCTGCGACTTCCGGCCGACGAAGTAGACCCGGTCACCGCGAGGCTCGACGAGGTCGCCCGTGCAGACGAATCCGTCCGGCTGCGCCGTGCTGCTTCCCGGCGCCCGGACGAACAGGACGCCGTCGCGGATCTCCAGTGCCACACGGCCGGGAGCCGGCTCGAGAAGATGCCGGGGAAAACCTTCCCTGCCGTCGCTCACCGAGAAGGCGGCACCGGCCTCGGTGGACGCGTAGACATGCGTGACGCGCGCATCGAACCGCCGCCGCAACGCATTGATCAGCGACTGTGTCGCGATCTCACCACCCAGCGTGATCTGTTGCAGCCGGAGGTCGTCACAGGCCCTGCTGCGCAGAATCATCCGCCACATCGTCGGAGTCGCGGACAGTGCGTCGACGCCGGCTCCGGCGAACAGCTGGAGGCGCTCGTCGAGCCCGGCGGCGTGGTGGGCGTCCACCAGGGTGTCGCCGTGGATCGCCTGGAGGACGACCTGGATGCCCGCCATCCGGGTAGGAGAGAACAGGAGACCCCACCGCCGCTGCTCGCGGTCGCCGGGATTCCGCGCCGGGCGTACCGGGCGAATTCGCCGCGTCAGCGAGTCGAGACTGTGGTCGGTCGGGGTGGGCGTCCCCGTCGTGCCTGAGGAGAAGACACGCCAGAGCGTATGCACGTCGGTGCTCGCGTCGCCGGCCGACAGTTCGCCGTGGGATGCGTAGGCGGCAGCTGGGGCATCATCCCCGGCCTCGCGCAGGACCACCGCCTCCGCCGAGCCTACGGTCGGACTCAGGTCACCCACGAACTCGACCCGGGCGGCCCAGCCCTCGAGTGCGACGATGGCCGAGGCGACCAGGCGGGAACTCTGCCCCACCAGGGCCACGGTCGCACCTCGGGGTACGCGACGTCGCAGGCCGAGAACGTCAGCGTGCAGGTCGTGCGAGGTGAGCGGCGGAGACCGGCCGTCGATGACGACCGGACGACCGACGGCAGCGGCCCCCGCTCGGCCGCGCGTCCCGTCATGGTCTGCGACTTCCACCTCAGGACCGTTCATCCTGCTCCCTCACTGCACCGCGGGCCCGGCGCCCGACCGGGGCGGATCGACCGGAGCGTGAACTCGTAGAAGATCCTGCCGTCTTCGGTGACGCACGGATGAGCCGCGAACATGCCCTCGCGACTCGCGCGACGTAGCACCCGGTTACTGCCGGACCCGCAGCAGAA
Source organism: Micromonospora sp. C41 (assembly GCF_018070485.1). Taxonomy (NCBI): domain Bacteria; kingdom Bacillati; phylum Actinomycetota; class Actinomycetes; order Micromonosporales; family Micromonosporaceae; genus Micromonospora; species Micromonospora sp. C41. The sequence continues at coordinate 50,559 of NZ_JAGPXP010000015.1, forward strand.
CGCCTTGTACTCGGGCGTGAAGAAGAGGTCGGACAACAGGGCCATGGCCGGGTCGAGAATCTTGATCTCCCCGTCGGTGTCCACGAGCCGTACCCAGGAATGCAGGCCCAGGCGTGCGCCTCCGAAGATGTAACCCGATTCCTGCTCGGCCGCCACACCACGGTCCAGCAGTTCAGACATCAGTACCTGGCACAGCGAGTCGCAGTCGCCGACGCCCCGGTGCCTGGTGCCGGCGACATCGGAGGACAGGGTCACGGGTGTGAAGTGGAAGCGGTACCGCCGCAGCAGGTCGTCCCAGACCTCCCGCACCCTCGGGTCTCGCACCGTGGCGGTGTTCCCGGTCAGTTCGACCCTGCCGCGCCACTCCGCCCTGCCGGCCTGGATCTCTTCATGCTGCCACTGCACGTCCGGTAGGACAGGCGCGCTCCACTCGGACGACGGGCAGTGCTCCGCGCGGGGACACTGGGCCCAGCCGACGATCTCGTAGGCCCGCGCGGAGACCCAGTCCGCGCCGTACGACTTCAGCATCCTCGCGAAGAAGATCATGATCCGCTCCGGACTGCTGCGTCCGGTGCCGCTGAGCAGGCCCACGTTCCACACGTCGCAGTAGTCGTGTCGGCCGTCCTCCTCCACGAGGCCGGCGGCAACCAGTTGCGCCAGTTCCTCAGGCGTACACCGCAAGGTGTCCAGCGCCTCGGCCCTGCTGATCCACACCCGGTGCTCGGGTGGAGTCGGCACGACGTCCCGCAGCCCTCCGAGGAGACTCATCCGAGGGCTCCGAGAGACTGGACGACGGAATCGGCGTGGCGGCCGATGTGTTCGCACATCAGTGACCGGAGCTTTCATATCGTGAGAGCCCGTGCCGGAAGACGGTCGTCCCGATCCACAGGCAGTAGAGGGCGACGACCGGCGTCAGCAGCCCCAGCCAACGAGCCGGCCCGTGCGCGAGGACAGCCGCGGCGGGGAAGAAGCTCATGAACGCATAGGGCAGGACGACGGTAAGGGTGATCCGGACCCCAAGGCCGTAGATGGTGACCGGAAAACGAGCCAGTTCCCCGAAGCTGTGCATGGAGAACGCGAACATGGAGTACGGGGAACGCAACCAGAAGGCGGCGCAGTTCGTGAGGAGGTTGAGCCCGATCTTCACACCGGCCGCCGCAACCACGAGCAGCAGCCCGAGCGCGACGCGACCGACGTTCCAACTGACGTCGACGTGCCGCACCGCGGCGATCAGCAGACCGGTGCCGAGGACGAGATTGCCCAGTCCGTTCATTCCCACCGCGGAGCTGAGCACCTGGAGGACCGGTGGATAGGGCCGCAACAGCATCGCGTCCAGCTGTCCGAAGTTGACAGTCACCGCGAGAGTCCAGGCTCCCTGCGCGACCAGCACGCTCAGCCCTTCCGCGACGACCACCAGCGCGTAGATGAGCACGACTTCCCAGAACTGCCAGCCGTTGATCTCCGGGATGCTCCGGAAGATCGCCCACAGGAAGACCACGCCGACGGCCTGCACGAGAACTGCCGACAGGCTCATGATCCAGAAGTCGGCCTCGTACTGGAGAGTGGCGCGCACCTGGGCACCGAGCAGACGGCGGTAGAGCCACAGCGCTCGTCGTACTTCAGCCACCATGGACCGTCAGCTTCCGAGCGGCGGCCGACCACATCAACCGCGCCAACCACCACAGCGCGACCGCCCAGGCCGCCTGCACCAGCACGGCGGTCGTCGCGTCGCTGCCGTCCAGTGAGCCGGTGTAGAGCAGCGCCGGGGTCGACGCCATTCCGACGAACGGCAGGTACGTGGCGATGACCCGCATCCACTCGGGCAGGAAGGCCAGCGGTACGAGTGCCCCGGAGAACAGCGTGATCAGGGCGATCCGGGCGGCCTGCACACCCACGTAGTTCTGTGTCCAGAAGACGAGCAGACCGCTCAGGTACACGATTCCGAACCGCAGGGGCAGCACCAGCAAGGCGGACAGGATGAACAGCGGCACGGTGTCCCGGTCCGGCGGCGACATGCCGCCGAAGATCGCGGCGGCTGCCAGGACGACCACGATCGCCGTGCCGGCTTCGTAGACGGCGAACCCGACGCTCTCGGCCAGGCGCGACCACTGGTAGTCGACCGGCCGAACCAGGTCCATGGCCACGTCGCCCTGCTGGATGCGGTTGGCCATTCGATAGTCGGTATAGCTGGACACCAGCGAACCGACGACGAACGCCACCAACAGGTACGCCTTCATCTGCGGCCAGTCGAATCCTTGCCGAGGGCCGGCGGCGAGTGCCGAGCGCCACAGGTACAGCATGGACAGGACGCCGAACGCCGAGGCCAGCATGCCGAAGAGGAAGCTCGTCTGATAGGCGAGAAGGCTCTTCAGCGCCATCCGGGCCATGCTCCGATAGGCACGTATCCGGCGTGATCGGGTATCAGCCGGCAACGGCACCGCACCGGCGGTCACGAATGTCATGACACGGTCTCCCGATCGACCCCGCCGCCGGGCTCGGGCCGCAACTGCCCCGCGTACACCTTCCGGACGACCGTCTCGATGGCCGGCTCGTCGATGTGCATGTCGACGATCTCCGCCTCGGCGAGCACTGCCGCCAGCACCTCTCGCGCGCCGAGCGTCATCCGGTCGAAGGTGACCGTGAGCTCGCGGTCGTCCGACCCCGCGCGGACCTGAGCGCCCGGCAGTCGCGCGGCGATCCGATCGACGCCCGCCAAGCCGGCGGCCAGCTCGAAGGACATCGACCGCTCGCGGACATGGGTGTCCTTCACCGACTGCAGGTCACCGTCGTACACCACACGTCCCGCGTCGATGATCACGATGCGCCGGCAGATGTCCTCGATGTCGGCGAGGTCGTGGGTGGTGAGCATGACCGTCGTCCCGTCCGCCACCAGCCGACGCACGAAGGAACGCACCCGGTCCTTCACCGCGATGTCCAAGCCGATCGTCGGCTCGTCCAGGTAGACGATCCGCGGTTCGTGGAGCAGCGCCGCGGCGAGGTCGGCCCGCATGCGCTGCCCCAGCGACAACTTACGGGCGACCACCGGGAGAAGGTCGGCCAAGCCGAGGACGTCGTCGAGGCGGGCCAGTGTCTCCCGGTACCGCGCGGCGCCCAGACCGTGCATGTCCCGCAGCAGTTCGAGCGAGTCACGTACGGGCAGGTCCCACCACAGCTGCGTTCGCTGCCCGAAGACGACGCCGACGCGTCGCGCGTTCTCCACCCTCGCCCGGTACGGCACCAAGCCGTCGACGAGGACCTGTCCAGCGGTCGGGACCAGGATCCCGGAAAGCATCTTCACCGTGGTGGACTTGCCGGCGCCGTTCGGACCGACGTAGGCCACTGCCTCGCCCTGTGCCACAGACAGATCGATGCCGTCCACAGCGACGTGCTCGGAGAATCTACGCTGGAGCAGGTGCCGGAGGGAACCGCGTAGCCCCGGCGCCTTCTCCGGCTTGCGGAAGACCTTACGCAGTCCTGCGACTTGGATCAATGTCACCGGACGAGCATGCACCATTTCCATCGCCGCGCCAACCACCTTGCCCCGCACGGATGCCAGCGATAGCCTTCGACGCAAGCCTCTCTCTGAATCGAATTGTTTTCGGTGTCCTGTTCAACGGAGAAGATGTCACTGCGGGACGGAGAAAAATTGGAAATTCGTTTTCGTGCGCCGTCCGGGCGAACCGCCGATCTGACCTGGGGACAGCAGAGGATGGCGCAACTGATGGCGGATCTCCAGCCGAACAACGCCTCACTCAACCTCAAGTTCGCTCACCGGATCAAGCCGGGTCTGAAAGCCGACGAGGTCGCGTCCGCCATCAGAGGAATGGTCGAGGCCTGCGAGTCCGCGCGAACCCTGTTCGAGCCGGACGCGCCCTCCGCACAGCAAAGGGTCACAACCGAGGGAGTCCTGCACGTCGCGGTGATCACCGCCGTGACAGCCACCTTCACATCGGCTCTCGAATCGGCAGCCGAGCTGGCGGGCACCCCGTTCGGGGCCGACGACCTCCCCGTTCGCGTGGGCATCCTGACCGATCGGAGCGGCCCGGCCTTCGTCCTGCTGGCCATCAACCATCTCGCGTCGGACTACCTCGGCGCTCACTGGATGACCTGGCACCTCCGCCACGTCCTCCAGGCTGACTTCTCCGACGGCGAGCCGTCGGCGATCCACCCCGTCGATGTCAGCCACTGGGAGAGCAGTGAGGCCGGCCGGCGGGAAGGGGCCCGTGCGCTGCTCCGGCACGAACGGAGCCTTGCACGCATGCCTCAGAGCATGCTGCCCCGGCTCCCGGTCGAGCCGTTGCATCCCCGCTATCGGTACGTGGTGATGCAGACGTCAGCCGGCGCGTGGTGCCTGAGTCACCTGGCCAAGCGGCACGGGGTCAGCGAGACGGCGGTCGGCCACGCGGCCCTCTCCCTCGTGCTGGCCCACGTCAGCGGGCTGAGCCGGGCCCACCTCCAGGTGTGCGTCAGCAACCGGGCCGGTCGGGACACGGCTGCCGTGGTGGGTTGCCTCACCCAGGACGTTCCCACCTGCGTGGCGATCGACGACGCCGACTTCGACGCACTGCTGCGGCGATCCGCCGGCGCCATCCACCACGCGACACTGACCGGGCGCTTCCCGCACCGAGGCCTGATGGAGGTGCGCGAGCGCGTCGAGAAGCGACGCGGCTTCCCGCTGGATCTCTCCTACTGGCTCAACAGCCGACTGTTCGTGCCGCTCCCCGCGGAGGCACCGAACGCCGCGCGGATACGGGAGGAAGCGGCCAGGACCTCCGTCCGGTGGCTGGGCGGCGACCAGTGCAGCACGAGCACCCTCTTCTGCTACCTGGACCGCCGCGACGACATACTCGAAGTGCTGATGCTCGTCGACACCGCCTATGTCGCTCCCGCCGAGGCGGAGCAGTGGTTGCGCGCGTTCGAGTCGATTCTCGTCACCGCGGTCCTGCGACCGGAGCTCAGCGCGGACGCTCTCGTCGCGGAGACCGGCGTCGTGTCGTTCCGCGCGACGGACGACTGGGTCAAGATCGACCACAGCTGGATCCACCTACCCACCACGGCGGCACGCCTGCATGCGGCGCTTCCGGGCATGACCCTACGACTTACGGTTGAGACTCCCGGTGGTGAGGCTTCCCTGGTGGCGATGGTGGCCAGTCCTCGGAGCGGCCGCGAGACCAGCGCTCCTTCCGACACCGTTGTCGTCGAGGCGCTTCGTGGCTGCCGGGTCGGCATGCGCCCGCACCGGTTCGTCTCGAGGGCAGGGGATGTACAGGACTGATCGGCGACGTGGACCGCCTCGCGGCCCGGGTGCCCGGGCACGCGAGGACAGCAGGCCGCAGTCGCTCTCGAACCGGTAGGCGGCGCCCAGGTCGCCATGGCCCTCTCACTCCCGGAAGTTACGGGAAGGCACCGAGAATCCCGGCGCGGCAGTGATGCGGTTCCGCAGCTGCGCACGCGACACCGGGTCGCACGGCATGCCACCCGCGACCGCGTAGGTGACCCCCTGCCCTACACCACAGCGAGACCGACCGCCAAGCAGGGAAAAGAGCGTCGACGCATTGAATCCGAGAAATTTCCGGGCGCCGCGGGGCACCTGTGCAAGCGGTCAGAAGCTACAGTTGCACATGCCGCGGGCCGCCAGAGCACTCAGGATCGGCCCATTACCAGCAGCATCACCGGAGCCCGAAATTTCCGACAAGTTGTTCTCTGATTTATCGGACCGGTTCCACTCACGAGAGGCGACGACTGAGCCCACGAAGAGCCGGTCAGCGAGGCATCAGCAGCTGTTCACGGGGAGGACAGGTTGATCGACGCCAACGATCCGCTGCAGGTTGTGGAGAGCTGGACCGAAGGAAGCCAGCAGGAGGCCGTATCGGTACCGATCCGGTCGCTCCTGCCCGGTCAGGGCCCCCGCCGGCACGGGGTCGACGAGACGCACGTACAGCTGTTGGCCCAGTCCGAACTCCAGCACCCGCCGATCCTGGTGCAGCGCAGCACCATGCGCGTCATCGACGGGATGCATCGTCTGCAGGCGGCACTGCTCCGTGGTGCGGACTCGATTCACGCGCTGATGCTCGACGACGACGACCAGATGGCCTTCCTGCGCAGCGTCACGAGCAACATCAAGCACGGCCTGCCGCTGACCCTGGCCGACCGCCGGGCGGCGGCCGAACGTCTGCTGGAGATGTTCGCGCATTGGTCGGACCGGTCACTCGGCCGCGCCACCGGGCTGTCGGCCAAGACGATCAGCACATTGAGGCAGCGCAGCGGCCAGCCGATGCCGGCCGAGCGGACCGGCCGGGACGGACGGGTCCGGCCGACAGACGCCGACGCCGGCCGGAAAGCTGTCGTCGCGCTCCTGACCGAACGACCTGATGCTTCGCTGCGGGAAATCGCCCGGTTGGCCGGCGTCTCACCGAACACGGTCCGCACCATACGCCGCAAACAGAACGAAGGTGCGGCGGGTTCACCGTCGCCGGCACGGGCACTGTCCGCGGTCAAGGAGGCGCCCGGCGCGCCCGAGCCGAGCCGGGACGTCACCGCGTTGGCGCTGGAGAACCTCGCCAAGGATCCGTCCGTGCGCTACACCGAGGCCGGGCGCACCCTGCTGCGCATGCTGCATCAACAACTCAGCCTGGTCTCCGACCACGACATCATCAACGCTCTTCCACCGCACTGCCTCCCGCTGGTGGCCCGCCTCAGTCGCGGACTGTCGCAGCAGTGGGAGCAACTCTCCGCGCGAGCGGCGATCCGCGTCCAGACCGAGGTGGGTTGAGCGGCCAAACCCGCCGACCGTCCACACGCTGCGATCGTCCGCCCCACCGCACCTCAGCCTTGGCACTTCTTCGGCCACCGCCCGGCGCCGGGCGGTGGCCGGACGCTCGCTCGTCGCGTCGACGTCGAGGCGCAAATATGTCCGGAAGAGCCAGGACTCCGCCCGCCGCAGCTGCACTCATTGACATAGCTAAATAGCCCTGTAATGCTTTTTGCATGATGACAACCACCGCGCAGGAAATGTCCGCGCAAAACGCAGAGGTCTCCCTCAACGAGACCGCCGAGGAATCGTCCATCGACAACATCGAGGGTCTCTTCGAGGAGGTCGACCTCTTCTCGACGGCCCTCATCCAGGGCGGCTGCACCGGCGGCTTCACGTCCCTGTGATCCAACTGTCGCGTGCTAACCGGCCGTCTTTCGGCCGGTTAGCACGCGCTTTCCTGTCATCGGGCAGCCCTATCCGGGAACGCCGACAGGATGTCAATCATTCAGGTTGTCCAGAAAGTCAACCGGTCGGAGCGTACAAGAGATAGGACCCTGCTTTGGAGACGCTAGCTGAGGCTGCCGCAGAAAACGGCACCGACGCCCGTTCCGCAACGTATCGCGCGCACCCTCTTGTGCGCATCGAGCCGGCGGCCAGTGACCTGTGGCTCATCAGCCGAGACGACAGGTTGAACGGACACAAGGTTCCCGCGTCGGCTGCGGGTCTGCTCGTTGCCGCCTTCGCTCCGGGAACCATCTATTCCCTGTCGGAGCCGATCATGGCGGCGATCGGCTCCGTGCGCAGGGCGGAGCTGATCGCCGAGTGGCTGGTCGCCCACGAGTACCTGGTGCGCGATGACGACGCCGAGGCGATCAAGACGCGGCGGTGGCTGGAGTCGTGGGCCGAGAATGGATGGCGGGCCGCCTCCCGCTATCACGCGCGTACTTACGGATACCCCTTCGAGTTCTACGAGGCTGACGGCAACTCCGCGGAGGACGTACGCCGGATGGTCGCGTACAACGCGCAGCAGCCCGACGTCGATCGGGCCCGGCCCCGGCTGCACGACCAGGAGAAGGTGTACGCACTGCCGGACCCCGCCCCGGAGTTGTTCCCCGCGACCGCTTCGGCGGCGACGAACCTTGCGGTAGCGGCGCAGCCGCTGGACTACGACCGCCTTGCGTCGCTGCTCTCCCTGCTGACCCGACCGATTCGTCAGGCCAGGATGCCGTTCGCGGAATCGGCCAACCTGCTGCGGAAGACGAGCCCTTCCGGCGGTAGTCGCCATCCGACGGAGTTCTCCGTCGTCACGCATGCCGTCGACGGGATCGACGACGGTGTCTACCAAGTCGCGACCGTCGACGGTGCGCTGGACCGCATGGATCACCTCGACGCCTCGTCACGCGACCTGGCGGACCTGTCGGGTATCGCCGACGACAACCGCCCCTACGCACTCATATTCTTCAACTCCTATTTCGCCCGGAACCGCTACCGCTACCGGGAACCAAGGACCTTCCGGACGGTGCACATGGATGTGGGCCACCTCATGGGTACTGCCGAGTACCTGAGCCGCGCGAACGGTTGGGCGGTCCGGCATGCCCAGCACCTCGACGGCAAAAAGGTCGCGGACGCGCTCGGCACCGACCACCGCGTCGAGGCGACAATCGCAGCGACTCTCGTACACGCAGCCGATCAGCCTGCAGAAAGCCGGGATTGATGTCCACGACATGGTCGCCACTCCTCGTCATCCGACCCGACCGTGACGCCGCCGTTCTCGAAGACTCCCAGTCGGCGCAGTCGGTCCGCTTCGACGCCGCCGAACTCGCCCGGAAAATCGTGTCGGACGCCCCCGAGGTCGGGGCCCGCGAACTGTCTCCGTCGGACGACCTCGATTCGATCTCGACCGATTGGGTCACGAACGGGTGGCGTCCGAGCCTCGACTACTTCAACTGGTCCGAGCAGATCTCGGAGAGCAGGCGGGAGGCCCGGTATCCGGCCCGCGGCAGTCAGGCTCAGCCGACGCGTCCAGCGACGTCGACGCCGCAGTGGAACTGGGCAGAAGAAGGCACTACGGCCGGCACCGGCGGGGTCAGCGTCGGTGAACTGCTGGTACGACGACGCACGGCCCGCCAATTCGAGCCGGAGCCCTTGTCGCGGGAGACCGTCGCCGCCATCTTCCGCTGCTTCTCCGCGCTCATGGCACCCTTCGAGCCGTCCGGCTCGCTGGCAGGCGTGCGTATGGCCGCCGTCGTGTACGCGATCAACGGCGTCGATTCGGGCATCTGGGCTCTCGACCTCGCCGGCGAGCGAGCCGATCAGCTGACCTCCGGCAGCTTCCGCCAGGAGATGGCCGATCTGATGTGCGGCATGCAGGCACCCATGACGGCAAGTGCCACGATCGTGCTGATCGTCGACTTCCCCCGCCGCCAGGAAATGTTCCCCTACGAGAGGGCCTTGCGCGAACTGTACGTCGAGGTAGGTCGAGTCGCGCAGAAATTCATCATCGCGGCGGAGTCGTACGACTGCGGCGCGCTGATCACCCCGGCGACAAACGACAACGTGCTGGCGGAGTTGCTCGGGCTCTCGGATGACGAGGCACCGGTCTACACCATCACCTTCGGTCGGAAGACCAGCAGGAAAGGCTGACCCACAAAAAATGGCACTCACCGCTGCGGTCGTCCGCGATGATTGGAAATGCGTCCGATTCACGAGCCCTTTCGACGGGCTCTTCGGCTCTGTCGTCGAGGCGGACGACGACGTGCTCGGCGTCGCGTGGGATCTTGACCCCGCACGGGCGGACGAGAGAGCACTGGGTGAGGCTGTCGAGCGCGCCGCGCTGCACGAGCCAGCCCTCGCACCTGTGCGTGCGTCCGCGAACGAGCTCGGCTCGAAGGCCATCCGTCTCGACGACCGGGCGACCTTCAGCCCGGAACAGTGCTCGCAAGAGCCGCTGCTCCGCCCGTTCGCATGGAACGCGCACTCCCAGAACACCTGGGTGACGATGCAGTCTCCGGACGGCGAGGTGTTCGTACCCGCCGACGTCGAGCGGATGCGGGTCCACGACTCGGATCCGACCCGCGTCAAACCGATGACCTCGATCGGCGCCGCGTGCGGGGTCGACTGGGACACGGCCCTCACCCGCGCACTCACTGAGGTCGTGGAACGGCACGCCGTTGCGGCGACCGTCTACTCCGGGCGCCGCGCGGCCCGAGTCCGTCCCGGCGACGACCGGTACTCCGTTCACGACATCGCGGAAATTCTCGGCGGTGCGGCTGACGTGGTCGTCGGGCTGCTGCCCGGCAGCCATTTCGGATTGCAGGTCGCGCTGGCCGCCATCGTCGGCACCCGCGACGGACTGCCGGAGGTGGCCTTCGGGTCGGCCGCCCATGCGGACGCGGCGGATGCGATCCGCTCAGCGGCGATCGAAGCGGTGCACATCTTTCACCTCGGCTGGCGTCTGCTCCGCCGGGGAGACCCCGAGGAGCGGCCGGTGGGCATCAACACCCGGGCGCTGTGGTGGGCGAGGCACGGGCGCGCCCACCTGGGCGACTACTTCGTCGACCAGGTGGCCGAAGCCCAGGGCCCGACCTCGGGCGGACGTACCTGGACCGAGATCGGCGATGCCATCTCCGCAGAGGGGTTCCGCTGGGCGTACAGCGACATCACCCCGGCATGGGCCGCCGGCGCCGTGGTCGCTCGCGCGGTGGTCCCTGCCCTGCTCCATCTCCAGATCAATCCGTTCCCGCTGCTTTACGCTCCGCGCTTCCCGTCCGAGGTAGAGGCGTTCCTCCGTCGCTCGGGTGGCGGGGTGAACAATGACCATCCGTTTGTCTAGTCCAGGAACTCCGGCGGAACCGGTGCCCCCGGTCGTCGAGGAGCGCCAGATCGCCGACGCGCCGTTCACCGGCGGCGGGGTGCCTGGCGCGTCGCGGCATGGCGGAGGCCGGCCGGTGCTGCCGACCGATCAGGCCGTCGTCGTCTTCGAGTCGGGTGGGTGGCGGTCATATCCCACGTCCGGCAGTGATCGGGCACCGTGGCAGCAGCACGGATGGGGCGCCGCCTTCGACCTCGTCAGCGACGCGATGAGGAACGGCTCGTCGCCGCGCACGCTGTCGATGCCCGAGGCGCTTCCCGACCCGTCGAACATGGGAGCGGTGGTCGAGCACTACCCGCCCGTCGTGAGCGGGGCACGTCTGTCGCCCGCAGAACTCTTCGGCGCGGTGGGTCGGTGCCGCCGGCGGTATGCGGCGAAGGGGGTCGGGTTCCACGTCGCGGTTGTCGACGCCGGCGAACTGGGTCCCGGGTGGTACAGCCCGGACGGGACCCTGCTGATCCCGAGAAGCCGGCACGACCTCGGCGAGGAGTTGTCCTCCCTTCTTCCGGTCGCGTACGGCCGGGCGGAGTTCGACGTCGGCGCATCGGTCGTCGTATCAGTGTCCGTCGACGCCGAGCGGGACGCTGCCGACGAGTACATGGAGCAACTCTGGATCGGAGGACTCGCGATAGGCGAGCTCGAAGGGTACGGCTCGGACCTGGGATGGGCGACACGCGGCAACTATGCGGTGCTCGCCGGATTCCATGACGTCGTCGGGCTGGACTCCGGCAGACAGTTGGCTGTCGGTGCTGTCTGCTGGGCAGGGCTGTGACATGGGAGCCGCGTACACGTGGGCTGCGGGAACGACCATGGAGAACGAGGGCTCCGACACCATCCGGATCAGCGCACCGGCGCTGGGCCGGTCGTGGCGCCTGGGCGCGGGCCGCGTCGAGCGGCTTCTGCACCAGGTCGTCGCCGAGGAGTTCGACGACCCGGCCGTACAGCAGTTGATCCGCCTCGGTCTCCTGGTCGAACGCGAAGGTGCCGACGGCACGTCGTGGGGGCCGGTGCGCCGCTACCACGCCTGGAGCGGAATCGATCATTTTCGCGACGGAGCGGATTCGACTGGTGGCCTCCGGGCATCGGCGCTGCGGCTGTTCTCGCAAGACGACCTCGATGCCCTGCGCGAGCCGGCTGTCCCCCAGGGTCGCCGGGAGCAGATTCCCGAACCGTGGGCGGCGGTGGTCTGGACCGCTCTCACCCGGGTGCGCGCCAATCGCCGGCGGTTGCGCGAGGCGGTGCACCCGGCCGAGCTGCTCTACAGCTACGGAGCGGCCCACGGGCTACTGATCGTGTCGCGCGTGGACGGTCGCGTCCTGGTCACTGTGGCCGACCCCGCCTCGTACGGTTCAGGAGTCCGCCTGGCGTCCATGGACGCCGCGGCGGATCCGCGACTTGACGTCCTGGCTCCCCTCGCCATCGGGGTCTTCGGCGATCTCGCCGCCTACCGGAGACGCTATCGCCACGAAAAGGCGTTCCGCGGCTTCCTCGTCGACGGCGGACGGCTGAGCGCGGAGGTCGCTCGCGCTCTTCGGGCGAAGGGCGTCAGCTCGACCACCCGCACGGGCTTCACCGACCCCGCTCTTCTGTCAGCGCTCGGCCTCCAGCCGTTCGTCCATCACCTCGCGGCCGCCTACGTCGCGGACGAGGAGGGCGCCGGCCACCGATACGTCGCGACCCGGGTGGCACCGTGACGACGAGAGGGGCAGGTGGCGCGACGGACCGTTGCACGGGGACGTTCGGGCTGCTCGAGCGCGTAGCCGGGGAGGTTCCCGACCGCCTCGCGCTGGTCGAACCGTTCGTGCGTGGTCTCACCTTCGCGGAGTGGTTGCACGACTCGGTGGCGCTGGCCGCGCGCCTTTCCGAGGCAGGGATCACCAGTGGCATGCGTGTCGGTCTGCTGTTCGACCGCAGGCACTGGATCGATCTGTGCGTCGCCTACTTCGCGGTGCAACGGCTGGGCGCGGTCACTGTCACCGTCTCGGCGGGAGCTCCGGTGTCCGTCCGCGACTTCATCACCCAGGACGCCGGCATCTCCGCATGGATCGCTGCGGACTCGTCGCCGGTGGGGAACGGCCCGGGCGGCGATCCGTATCAGGTTCTTCCGGTCGAGCCTCCGCGCTGTGGGGACCGGGTTCCCCCGCCGGCGACGACCCGCCCCGAGCAGACGGCCGACATTCTCTACACGTCCGGCACGACCGGCCTGCCCAAGGCGGTCGTGACGCCGCACGCGCTCTTCACGGAGGTCTACGCCCGCCCGCCGTCCGCTCACGGCGGCATCGGCCCACCGATCCTGCACGCCTTCCCGATCGGTACGGCGGCCGCGCTCATGATGTTGTACGCCCCGTTCCAGGGCATCGACGGGCCCGGGCTCACGCATCCCATCACCAGGGCGGTCGCGGCGCTGCCGGAGTTCAACACCAATGACGTGTGCAAGGCGGTCGCCGACTGTCAGGTCACCCTGTTGTTCCTGACGCCTGCCATGCTGGCACATCTCACGACGCTCACCTCGTCGCAACGTGAGATGCTCGCGTCTCTGGAGGTAATCCACTGCGGTTCGGCGCCGCTGAATCCGGCTCATGTGGAACGAATCCGCCGGATGCTGCCGTCCGTTCGGGTGGTCAACGCGTACGGAACCACCGAGGCTTGGCCCGCGATGGTGGAGATGCCGTCAGCGGGCGCGGATCCCGATGTCGTCGGGAGACCGGCACGAGGCACCCGGATCCGCATCAGGAGCCTGGAGACGGGGCTCGTCGTCGGCCCGGGCGTCCACGGCCGCGTGGAGATGTCCTGTCCGCGGTTCCGCGGACGCCGCTCCTACCTGCACGACTCAGTGCCCTCGAAAACCTTCCTTCCGGACGGCTGGACGGCGACCGGAGACATCGGTCATCTCGACGAGGAGGGCAACCTGCATCTGAGCGACCGCGTCTCTGACGTCCTCAACGTCGGCGGGGAGAAGCTCTCGGCACGCCCGGTCGAGATCGCCCTCCTCTCGCACCCGATGGTCGAGGCCGCGGCCGTGCTCGGACTCCCGCATCCCCGGCTGGGTGAGTACGTCGCCGCGGTCGTGGTGCTCCGGCCGGGCCGGACGAGCCTGGACGACATTCGCGTGCACCTGCTCGAGCGTCTGCCACCGAAGCAGATACCGCGCCGCGTGTTCGCTGTCGGATCGATGCCCGCGACCGAGAACGGCAAGATCCTGAAGAACGATTTAAAGAATTCGATCGCGCGCGGCGAGGGCACGCTTTCGGAGCTTCGCTGAGGAGAGCGACGTGGATTCGTCTGAGGTACTCGAAACAGTTAGCGGATTCTGGCGGGAACTGCTGGAGACGGATGCGGTGGACGTCGACCACGATTTCATCGCGGCGGGTGGAGACTCCCTCCTCGCAGTGGAGCTGTTGGCGCGGCTGGAAGGAACCTTCCCCGACGCCGGCTTCGACGACCCCGCGAACGTCGGCTGGCTGACGATACGAGCGACCGCCGAACAGATAGTGGCGAGGAGTTCCACCCGGTCGGCGATCGATGCCGGCTCCGGCGACTGAGCCGAGGCCGGTGCGCGCATGCCGCCGACCACTCACCTGACGGGGAAGGGAGCGCTGTGGACGATGCGCGACGTGCTGACGGCCCCGGTGGCTGACGGAAGAGGTGAACGGTGACAGCCGCGAAGCAGAAGCCCGTGTCCCGCGACCGCTGCGGCGGCGACCGTCACGTCGACATGCGGGCGGTGATGGGTGCGTTCGCCACGGGCGTCACGGTGGTGACGTCCGGGCGGGAACTCCCGCACGGCATGACCGCCAACGCGTTCACGTCGGTCTCGCTCGACCCGGCGATGGTGTTGGTGTGCGTGAAGCAGTCCGCCGCGATGCACAGCACAATTCTGGCGAACGGGATGTTCGCGGTGTCGATCCTCGCCGCAGGACAGGAAGAACTGGCGCGCTACTTCGCCAGTCCCAGCCGGCCGCGCGACGAGCGGGAGTTCCGTACCGTCGATTTCCGGCCCGGCGAGCACACCGGCTCCCCCATCATCGAGGGCAACCTCGGCTGGGTGGAGTGCGAGCTCGCCGCCGTGTACGAGGGCGGTGACCACTCCATATTCCTCGGCTCGGTGCTGGACATCGGCCACGGCGACCGCACCGACGCACTGGTGTTCCACACCGGGCGGTTCAGTGTTCTGGCCACGGACGTCCACGGGGTTCGCTGACCCGCCGCTCGGCCCGCCGCCGGCCGATACGAAGGGCCGGGGCCACGACGCACGGCCGAACGGGCGGCGTGCTCGTGGCCCCGGAGCTCCTCATGCCTTACGCAGCCAGAACGTCAGGCCGAGCGTCTCGTCGGTGAAGGACGTCGCGTCTGCCCACGTCGGCCGCCCGAGGGTGAAGTCCGTCGCGAGCACCTCGTCGGCCACCAGCTTCTGATGCTCCGTCA
Source organism: Micromonospora sp. C41 (assembly GCF_018070485.1). NCBI lineage: Bacteria > Bacillati > Actinomycetota > Actinomycetes > Micromonosporales > Micromonosporaceae > Micromonospora > Micromonospora sp. C41. Next base: position 65,609 of record NZ_JAGPXP010000015.1, read on the forward strand.
ACGCCGTCAGGGTGTCAGCGGTCGCCTCGTAGCGGAGTTCGATGCGATCGGCGACCTCCAGGCCGGTGGCCTTGCGGGCCTCCTGGATCTGGCGGATCACGTCCCGCGCGATCCCGGCGAGGCGGAGTTCCGGCGTGATGTCCAGATCCAGCGCCACCGTCGCACCTGCGTCGTTGGCGACCGCCCATCCGGCGCGTGGAGTCTCGGTGATGACGACCTCGTCCACCGTGACGACCACCGCCTCACCGTCCACGTCGACGGTCGCCTCACCTCTCGTACGGAGGGCGTTGGCGAGGGCGGTCGGCTCGGCCGCCATAATCGCCGCGGCGACGCCTTGGACCGCCTTGCCGAACCTCTTGCCCAGGGGGCGGAAGTTCGCCTTCACCGTCGTGTCCACGAGTGAACCGCTGGTGGCCGTGATGGGTGCCACCGAGACGACATTGAGCTCCGACGCGATCTCGGCGAGGAGTTCCGCCGGCAGGTCGGCGAAACCTGCCGCGGACACGACCGCGCGGGACAGCGGCTGGCGCGTCCTGATGCCGGAGTCGGCGCGGGCGGAGCGGCCGAGTTCGACGAGCCGACGCACGAGAAGCATCTGCGCCGACAGTTCCGGGTCGATCAGGGACAGGTCGCCGGTGGGGTATGCGGCGAGGTGCACGGACTCCGCCGCACCGGGCGTGACCGGAACCACCAGGTCCTGCCATACCCGCTCGGTCACAAACGGTGTGATCGGCGCGAGGAGGAGCGTCAGGGTGGACAACGTCTCGTGAAGCGTGGCCAGGGCGGCCGGGTCGCCGTGCCAGAAACGCCGGCGGCTGCGGCGAACGTACCAGTTGGAAAGATCGTCGATGAACGTGGACAGCAGCCGGCCGGCCTCGTGGGTGTCGAAGCGCTCCATCGCGGCGTCCACGTCGCGTACCAGGCTGTTGAGCTCCGACAACAGCCATCGGTCCAGCAGCGGGCGGCTACGGGGCGCGGGATCTGCCGCCGACGGCGACCAGCCGGCGGCACGGCCGTACAGCGCCCCGAAGGACACGGTGTTCCAGTAGGTCAGAAGAGTCTTGCGGACGACCTCCTGAAGCGTGTTGTGCCCGACGCGCCGGGCCGACCACGGGGAACCGACAGCGGCCATGAACCAGCGCACCGCGTCGGCACCGTGCTCGTCCATCAGCGGGATGGGTTCGAGGATGTTCCCCAGGTGTTTCGACATCTTGCGGCCGTCCTCGGCGAGGATGTGGCCCAGGCAGACGACCGTTTCGTAGGCCGACTTGTCGAAGATGAGGGTGCCCACCGCCATGAGGGTGTAGAACCATCCCCTGGTCTGGTCGATCGCCTCCGAGATGAAGTTCGCCGGGTACCGCTTCTCGAAGAGTTCGACGTTCTTGTGCGGATACCCGAATTGCGCGAAAGGCATCGAGCCCGAGTCGTACCACGCGTCGATGACTTCGGGCACCCGGCGCGCGGTGGCGCCGCATCGGCAGTCGAAGGTGACGTCATCGATATAGGGACGGTGCGGATCCAGCTCGGACAGGTCGGTCCCGGCCAGCTCGCTCAGCTCGGCCAGCGAGCCGACGCAGGTCAGGTGGTTGTCCGGGCAGCGCCAGATCGGCAACGGCGTGCCCCAGTACCGACTGCGGGACAACGCCCAGTCGACGTTGTTGTTCAGCCAGTCCCCGTAGCGGCCGTACTTGATGTTCTGCGGCTGCCAGGTCGTCGCCTCGTTCTCGCGCAGCAGCGCTTCCCGGATGGCTGTGGTGCGGATGTACCAGGACGGCTGCGCGTAGTACAACAGCGCCGTGTGACAACGCCAGCAGTGCGGGTAGCTGTGCTCGTACGCCTCCTCGCGGAAGAGCAGTCCCCGCTCGGCGAGATCCGCCACCAGGACCGCGTCGGCACTCTTGAAGAACGTGCCGCCGACGAGCGCGAGGTCGGACTGGAACGTGCCGTCCGGACGGACGGGGTTGACCATCGGAAGACCATACGCACGGCACGCGGCGAGGTCGTCAGCGCCGAATGCCGGCGCCTGGTGCACCAGGCCGGTGCCGTCCTCGGTCGTCACGTACGTCCCGAGGATGACGAAGTTCGCGTCCTCGACCTGGACCAGGTCGAATGGCCGCCGGTAGGTCCAGCGTTCCATGTCCTTGCCACTGAAGGAGTCGCCGACGACGGTCCATCCCTCACCGAGTGCGCTGCCCGCCAGCGCCTCCGCGACAACGAGCTGCTCCTGGCCGTCGGTCATTACGACGTAGGTGACGTCGGGATTGACCGCGACCGCGACGTTGGAGACCAGCGTCCATGGGGTCGTGGTCCACACGAGCAGGGAAGCCTGGCCCGCCAGGGGGCCCGAGGTGAGTGGGAACCGCACGAACACCGACGGGTCGGTGACCACCTCGTACCCCTGGGCGAGCTCGTGATCGGACAGCCCCGTCCCGCAACGAGGACACCAGGGCGCCACGCGGAAGTCCTCGACGAGCAGCCCTTTTTCGAAGATCTGCTTCAGCGACCACCACACCGACTCGATGTATTCCGGGTCCATCGTCCGGTAGGCGTCGTCCATATCGACCCAGTAGCCCATGCGTTCGGTCAGCCGGGCGAACTCGTCGGTATGCCGGGTCACCGACTCGCGGCACCGGGCGTTGAACTCCGCGATACCGAAGGCCTCGATGTCGCGCTTACCGGAAAAGCCGAGTTCGCGCTCGACAGCCAGTTCCACCGGAAGTCCGTGGCAGTCCCAGCCGGCCTTCCGCGCGACATGGAAGCCCTTCATCGTCTTGTACCGGGGAAAGACGTCCTTGAACACTCTGGCTTCGATGTGGTGCGCCCCTGGCATACCGTTCGCCGTTGGAGGCCCCTCGTAGAAGACCCATTCCGGCCGCCCCTGCGATCTTTCCAGGCTGAGGGCGAAGACCTTACGATCACTCCAGAATTTGAGGATGCCGTGATCGATATCGGGAAAGCTCGCCTGCGCGGGCACAGCGCGGTACATGGATCCTCCAACGAAGCGGTTACCGAACTTCGGTGGAGGGACGAGGCCCGGGCCCCGCGGTACCACCCTCCTTGGCCACAGCGCGCGGCCCTCTCGTTAAGTTGTGGTCGGGTCTACTCGGCGTGACGCCTTTCTTCCGACGGCTCCAGGGTGATCTTCCCGCTGCGCACACCCCCGGGCTTCCACCATCCCCGGGTCTCTGCTGGCTGCGTGCAGTGGTACTCGTCCCTATCGACGCCTTTCCGGGCCAGTGTAGCCCATCGCGCCGTTCGGCCGATGGCGGCGGCAAGGAGGATGACGGACGCGAAAGTGGGTGGTGAACGTGCCTCACAGGCACGGCGCGCATCAACTGCCGACAGGTCGCACACCCTCGTGAACAAGCCACCCGAACGCTACGATCGGCGTCAATCTCAGCAATCAGTCGACGACGTCGAGGTGACCGCCCTTGTTCACGCCAGCTCAGCTAGGTCTGGACGATCCCGCTCGCTACGTCGAGGCAGAGGAACGGTTTTCCCGGACCGCTTCGGAATGCGCCGCTTCCGCGAATGTCGCCGGGGAGGGGCGAGCACTGCTCAACACGGCGTGGGCGGTGGAGAAGCAGGGCAGAGGGGCGGAGGCAATCAAGCTGGCGGAGACAGCGAGACATCTTCTCCGTGATTCGGAGGCCCTGTCGGCTCTCGCCGAATGTTGCCACTCCATCGGCGTATGGCGGTTTCACCACTTCGACGACGATCCGCCCGTGAACGACTTCCGCGAGGCGATCCAGGTGCGCCTCGGCACCGGAGATCTGATGGCTGCCGCCCAGTCGTGGCACAACATGGGATATGTCCAGTTGGCATCCGGTGACGTCGCGGGCGCCTGGTCCTCGTACGAGCACGCGACAGATCTCCTCCGTCAGGTTCGCGACGGCGGCGACACCGAACTCGCCTCGAAGGCGTTCCGCCAGTTCGGTTTCATCCTGTCGCACCAGGCGTTCGCTGCCGCACGTCACGACTCGGCCCGCGCCGCCCTTCAAGCGACAGGACGATACTTCGACCACGTCCGGCTTACCGGCGCCCACCGTGAGCCGGTCTACGCCTACCTCGCGCCGGGAATCGCCCTAGCCGCTTCCCGCGAGGTGCCCGAGGACGAGGCGAACGCGCTCGAGGCGCTGGTGGGCATCGCTCCAGACCCGGAGTCATGGCTGCTCGCTGCCGTCCGTCAGGCGACCGACGCCATGACGTCGCCTGTTGATACGGGCACCGGCCGGCACGCCTACCTGGGCGCCCGGATCCTCGCGCTGGCAGAGCTGGCGCGCTGGCACCACATGGCCGGGCGCGGCCGGGAGGCGGACGAACTGGTGGACTTGGCCGTGAATCTGTCGCGCGCGCGGGGATGGCACGGAGAGGCAGTGCGCGCTGCCCGCGTCTCCGAAGGATCGTCGTGACGGCCACGCCGACCGCGGATTTCACCATTGCCGGCTGCACCGTCATCGATCCGGATTCCGGCACCACCACCCTCGGCTCGTTGTCGATCATCTCCGGTTCAGTCAGCACACGCACCACCGCAGATGCCGACCTCCCACACCTCGACGGCACCGGTTTGTTCGCCGTTCCCGGGCTCATCGACATGCACGTCCACGCGACCAGCGATCCTCATGGCCGGACCGCGTCGAGCTGGTCGGACATCTCGGCCACCACCATGACGCTGACGGCTGTCGCGAATCTGGCGACCGCGCTGCGCAGTGGGATCACGACGGTCCGCGACCTGGGTGCTCCGCGTGACCTCGGGTACTCCATCCGCAACGCCTGGGCCCGGGACTTGTTCGTCGGGGCCAGGCCGTTCGTCGCCGGTCCGGTCATCACCGCAGTCGGCGGGCACGGAAGCTGGCTCGGTGTCGAGTCCGAAGGAGCCGGATCCATCGGCGCGCTCGTGCGTCGAAACGCCGCCGATGGCGCGGATGTGATCAAGCTGGTGATGCGCAGCGCGGCGCGCCGGATGGAACTCCGGCCGGAGGAACTGAGGGAGGCGGTCGCCGAGGCCCGTTGGCTGGACATCCCCGTAGCCGTACACGCGAACTTCTCGGAGCGTTCGATCGACGCGGCCGTGGAAGCCGGCTGCGACACCTTGGAGCACGGCTTCGCGATATCGGAGGCCGCTGCCGGTGCGATGTCGAAACAAGGCACCGCCCTCTGCTCCACCGCTGTAGCGCTCCAATCGATAGTGAGGCGGCCGCAGCTCTGGATCCGGCAGGGAGGCAAAAGTCTGGTGGAGATGGCCGTCAGGCAACTCCCGGAGGCACGACGCAGCTTCGAGCGAGCTCTGGCGGCCGGCGTCACCCTCATCGCGGGGACGGACGCCGGAGCCGCCGGGGTGGGTTTCGACTCCCTGCCGTCCGAGCTGGAGGCCATGGTTGACTGGGGCGCCTCCCCGCACGATGCGCTCGCGGCGGCGACGTGCAGGGCAGCCGAGGCTCTCCGTCGTCCGGATCTGGGCTCCCTGAGCGACGGCACGGTGGCAGACGTCGTTCTGCTCCGCGCGAATCCGCTCGTCGACATATCCGCGTGCAGAGAGGTCGAAGCCGTGATCCAGGCCGGGCGTCTCGTTCGCCTGGACACACTGTCGCGGCTACACGGAATGGCGGTGTCCTCCGCTCCGGGCACAGTCCTTCCGCCCATCGGGTCGACCTCATGAGGCGCTGGGCCCCGGCAGCGGGGTGGAGCATCGAACCGGACGCCGACGGCCTCGCGTTGACCCACAGCGGCCGCCGGATGATCGTCCGCATGCCGCCCGAGGTCGGCAGGGAGATTGTCGCGGCCGTCGGCGGGCTGTCGTCCGCCCGGGAGCTCACCTCGCGAGGTGGCGAGGAGCTGGCCAAACTCGACGCCCGCGGCGTCCTCGGCGTAGAAGTCGTCCGTGAACAGCACGTACTCGCGCGGCATGAACCGGGCGCCCGCCGGGTCCGCCACTCCCCGCCGTCGCCGTACGTGCGGCCGGTTCGCGCCCTTCCGTCGGCCCACATGCGCTTCGGTCCCGACGGGCCGGAACTGGCCGGCGGGAACTCGGCAGATCGCGTCGTCCTGACCTCGACATGGGCCGTCGAGTTCGCCGCACGTCTGATCGCACGGGCGGATGTCGAGGTCGACTCTGCCCCGGAGAGCGAACTGCTCGACCTGCTGAGCCGGGCCGGCCTGTTGGTCACCGGGCGGAACCAGCATTCGGAGGAGTGGGAGTTTCACGATTCGCTCTTCCACGGGGCGACGCGCCTGGACACGAGCTTCGGGCTGTACGGTGCCAAGATCGGAACAACTCACTGGGAGATCGACAACCCGGTCAGGCGCCCGATGACAGCGGAGCGCATCGCTCTCGGCCACGACGACCGCTCACAGGAGGGCATGACGCTCCAGGAGGCGATTTCCGCCAGGTCATCGCTGCGCGACCATGGCGGTCCGCCCATCGGGAGCGCGGAGATCAGCGCCGTCCTCGATGCGTCACTTCGGATTCGCCGCTTGGAGCGTACCGTCGCGAGCGAGCGAGCGTGGCGTTCGATGCCGACCGGCGGGGCGCTGTCGGGGCTGTCCGCCGTCGTCATCGCGGCTTCGGCCCATGACCTGGAACGCGGGGCATATGAATACGACGCCGTGAGTCACGAACTCGCGCCGGCGTCAGGACCCGCGCCGGCGATCGACCGGTGGCTGGGCCTCGCCCATCGATTGACGGGCATCCCGCACACGTCGATTCAGGCGATGGTGCTGTTCGTGCTCGACTACGCCCGCCCCGCCCGTTCCTACGACTCCATAGTCTATGCGACCGCGTTGAAAGAGGTAGGTGCCGCGCTCCAGGCCATGGCCCTGGTGAGCGCCGATCGAGGGCTGTCCTTCTGCCCGATGGGTGGCGGCTTCGCGACGACCGCGGGACTGGGAGAGGGCATCCGAACCGGCGCCGTCATCGGTGAGGCAGTGCTGGGGCGGCCAAAAGGGACCGAACGAGCCGGCGAATGACGCCCCGGGAAGACCAGGCGTTCATTCGCCGGGCCGGGAGTCGGTCATCGGCGGAACGGCCCGGCTTCCCTGCGCGACGTCATCGATCACGACACGTGAGCCTGCCGTCCTGCGGCGAACGCAGCAGCCCTCCGACCGTCACCACGGCGGGGCTGGCGCGTACGCCGTAGCGTCGACGGCATGAGAACGATGCTGGTGTCGCTCGCGGTGATCGTGGTGGTGGTGCTCGCGCTCGTCGTCTTCGTCGCCCGCCGCGACCGGACGAGGCGCCCGTCGGACGAGGATCCGGCCGCGGTTCGCCAGGCCGGCGCCGACCAGCACCGGCACGACGCGCAGCGGCAGATCGCGTCGGGCCTCGCCGAGCGGCACCGCAACCCGCCGAGCACGTAGGCACGACCGGCGGTGCGGGCCGGTTTTATCGGTGGCCCCGCGGCGACCCGCCGTGCAGGATCACCCGGTGGTCCCACCCGACACGGTTCTCTCCGACCTCCGCGAGGCGTGGCGCCGCACGCTGACGGACGACCTTCTCGGCCTGTACGTGCACGGGTCGCTCGTGGCAGGCGACTTCGACATGAACCGCAGCGACCTCGACCTGCTCGCGGTGCTCGCGAGTGACCCGGACGGGAAGCTCCTCGGCGTCCTCGCCGAACTGCACGCGGACCTCGACCGGCGGCACCCGCTGTGGGCCGGCCGGATCGAGGTGGAATACGTGTCACTGGACGCGGTACGCCTCGTTCCCGGCCGGGACCACGTGATCGCCCGGATCAGTCCCGGGGAGTCGTTGCACCTGCTGCCCGCCACCACCCACCGCGTCGTGACCTGGGCCGCCGTGCACGACTACGGCCGTACGCTGCTGGGACCGCCGGCCGGCGAGCTGCTGCCCGCCGTCGAACCCGGCCTCGTGCGCGCCGCCCTGCGGGACCACGTGCGCGACTGGCCGGACTGGGTGCTCGACATGACCCCACCCGGAGCCCAGTCGTACGCGGTACTCACGCTCTGCCGCGCCTACCAGCGCCTGTGCGACGGGCGGCAACTGTCCAAGCGGCAGGCCGCCGAGCAAACCGCCGACGTCCTGCCGCGATGGGCGGACCTGATCGTCTGGGCGCGCGACTGGTGGTACGACTCCGGCCACGACAGCGATCCCGGCCGGTTCGACGAGGTCCGGGCGTTCGTGCACGAGGTCAGCGCCACCGTCCTGGCCGAGGAACGCAAGGCGGAAGCATCCGGCGGACACCTGTAGTTCGACGCCCTGACGATCAGGCTGCCGCACGTCCCGATGGACCTACTCCTTCAGGCCGATGTTGTCGATCGGCGGAGCGCCGAGCAGCCGCCGGACGGGCCACACCGTGCTCACCAGCGCCAGCAGTGCCGTACCGCCGAGCACCGCCGCCCACCCGAGCGGCGGCACGTACGGGATCGGGCTGCCGGTCAGTCCGTTGACGATCGCGGCCAGCGTCAGCACCGCGATCGTCGCGCCGATCAGCACCGCGGTGCCGAGCAGCCCGGCCTGTTCGGCCCGGACCATCCCGCGAATCTGACGGCGGGTGACCCCGACGAGTTGCAGCAACGCCAGCTCGCGGCGGCGGGCCAGCGCCGCCATCACCATCGTGGTGGCCGCCGCCAGCGCCGCGTACCCGACCATCACGCCGATCAGCAGCCGGTTCAGCCAGGCGCCGAGCGCCAGATCGGTGCTGAGCAGGCGCGTACGGGTGGCGGCGTCGAGAATCTCGGCGCCGGGCCGCGCCGCCGCCCACGTGGCCAACGCGGTGCCGGCGTCCGGGCCGCCGCGGACCAGCACCTCGTCGACGGTGTTCGCCGCGGTGTGCCCGGCGACCGTCTCGGCGGCCACCGTGACGTCGCCGAAGCCCAGGCCACGGTCGTAGATCGCGATCACGTCCAACGTGACCGGGGTGCCGTCGCCCAGCCAGAGTTCCGCCTTGTCGCCGACGTCCCAGCCGGACGAGGAAGCCTGCATCGTGGACAGTGCGACGGTACCGGCGCGCAGGTCGGCCAGGGTGCCCTTGCGCACGGTGAGGTCCATCGTCGACGTGAGGCCCTCCGGGTCGACCGCTTGCGCGCCGACCGGCTCGATGCCGCCGAGCGCCCGCACCACGACCTGGGTGCGGCGTACCCCGGTGGCCGCCTGCACCCCGGCCAGCTCGCGGATCTCCCGCGCCGCGTCCGCCGGCAGTCCGCCCGGAGCGGTGAGCACCCGCTCGGCGAGCGTTCCGGCGCTGCTCTGCGTGGCGGTCTGCCGTTCCAGGTTGTCCTGCAGGAACCAGACCGAGCCGCCGAACCCGACGGACAGCACGAGGGCGGTCAGGACGGTGGCCATGCCCTGCGCGTTGGCCCGCAGGTTGGCTGCGGCCAGGTAGCCGCCGGCCCGCCAGATGCGCGGCAGCACCGGGGTGAGCAGGCGTGCCGCGTAGGCGTTGATCATCGGTGCGAGCAGCGCCACCGCGATGACGAACAGGTAGAGCATGCCGACCGCGCCGGCCAGCGCCCCGGCCGACCCGGCGCCGCCGAGCGTGAACGCCCCGGCGCTGCCGGCCGCAATCAGCGTCAGCATGCCGGCGATCATCCGTGCCGGGCCGCTGCGCCGGGGCTCGACGGCGATCTCGCCGAGCGCCTCGATCGGCTTGATGGCGGTGACCCGGCGCGCGGCGATCAGCGCGGCGACCACCGCCACCAGGACGGCCGTACCGATGGCGGCCGGCACCGCGAACAGACCGCCCGCCATCGGGAAGCCGGCCGGCACGAACCCGCGCCCGACCAGTTCGCCGTGCACCCAGCGGGCCGCCAGCAGGCCGGCCGGGCCGCCGATCGCGGAGCCGGCCAGGGCGAGCAGCGCGGCCTCGGCGACCAGCATGCGGCGCACCTGCCCCGGCGTGGCGGCGACCGCGCGCAGCAACGCCAGGTCACGTCGACGGTGCCGGACGGACAGCCCGATGGTGCCGGCCACCACGAACACGATCAACAGGACGACGTACCCGCCGAAGGCCGCCCCGGCCCCGACCAGCAGGCTCTGGGCGGCCAGGTTCTCCGACTGCTCGGCCTTCCCGCGGTCCTTTCCGGCGTACATCGTGGCGCCGGCCGCCGTCGCGATCTCGCGCACCGCGCCGAGGTCGGCGCCGGGCGCCATCCGTACGCCGATCGCGTCCACCCGGCCCGGGTGGGCGGACAGGCGCGCGGCCTGCGCGTCGGTGAAGAACACCGCCGCCGTACCGGTCTCGGCGGTTCCGCTCACCCGGTACGACCGGTTGATTCCGCCGACGACCAGCTCGATGGGGTCGCCGGGCGACACCCCGAGCCGGGTGTCGGCCACCACCTCGTCGTCGGTCCGGGGCGCGGCGCCCGCGGCGAGGCGACGACCGGTGAAGACGTACGTGTCCCAGCCGTGTCCCACGGCTGCGGGTGAGCCGATCGGCACCCGGTCGTCGCCGGTGACGGCCACGACGCCCGGCACCCGGCGGATCCGGTCCACCAGGTCGGCGTCCACGGTGCCGCCCTCGGGCAGCGCCACGGTGCTCGTGGTGGTGTCACCGTCGAACTCCCGGAACGTGTGGCTGATCGTGCGGTTGGCGACGACCACGTCGGCACTCGCCCAGAGCCGCGGCTCTGGGCGGAACCGCAGCCCCGATTCGACGAGCGTGCCCATCGCCACCAGGATCAGCACGCCGACGATCAGGGCCAGCAGGGTCGCGGCGGCGGGGCCGGTGCGGTGCCGCAGCAGGCGGGCGGCGAGGCCGGTCATCGGAGGACCCGCCCGTCCAGCGACGCCAGGTGCTCGGCGATCCGGACGGCGCCGAGCTGCGGGAGGTCGGCGACCATCGCGCCGTCGGCCAGCACGAGGACCCGGTCCGCGTACGACGCGGCGATCGGATCGTGGGTCACCATCACCACCGTCTGCCCGTGTTCGTCCACGACCGCGCGTAACAGCGTCAGCACCTCCGTCGCGGTCCGCGAGTCGAGGGCGCCGGTGGGCTCGTCCGAGAAGATGACCTCGGGGCGGGTGGCCAGCGCCCGGGCGATCGCCACCCGCTGCTGCTGGCCGCCGGAGAGCGCCGCCGGCCGGTGGTGCAGCCGGTCGGCGAGGCCGACCCGCTCGACCACGTGGGTCAGCCAGGCCCGGTCCGGACGGACGCCGGCCAGACGCAGGGGCAGCACGATGTTCTCCTCGACGGTGAGCGCGCCGATCAGGTTGAACGCCTGGAAGACGAACCCGATCCGGGTACGCCGCAGCTCGGTCAGGCGCGTCTCGGACAGCCCGGACAGGTCGGTGCCGCCGAGGACCACCCGGCCGTTCGTGGGGCGGTCGAGCCCGGCCGCGATCTGCAGCAGCGTGCTCTTGCCGGAGCCCGACGGTCCCATCACCGCGGTGAAGGTTCCCCGGCCGAAGCTGACGTCGACGCCCGCGAGCGCGGTCACCTGGTTGCGGCCGGCGCCGTACACGCGGGTGAGTTGTTCGACGCGTACCGCCGGTTCGACGGTCTGTCCCATTCTGGTGGCCTCTCTCCGTGTGCTCGGCAGGAACTGCGCGCACCAGAAACGCTATTGAGCTGGGGGAACGGCGACCATCCAGCGGGCTGCCCAGTCCGGGTACAGCAGGCACCACCTCCGACCCGTATCTCAGCGGGCCGGCGCCGAAAGGTGGAGGCGGCCGTCGTGGACCTCGGCGATCTGGTCGACGGCGGTGAGGTTCGTGCGGTCGTGGGTGACCAGGACGGTGGCGGTGCTCTGCTGGTGGGTGAGGCGGGTGATCAGCTCGATGACGGCGGCGCCGCGTTCGTGGTCGAGCGCGCTGGTGGGTTCGTCGACGAGCAGGACTGTGGGGTCGTTCATCAGGGCGCGGGCGATGTTGACGCGCTGGCGCTGGCCGCCGGAGAGCTGGTGCGGCCGGCGGTCGGCCTGACCGGCGAGGCCGACCGCGTCGAGGAGTTCCACGGCGCGGGTACGGGCTCCGGCCGGTGGGCGGCCGTCGATCTGGACCATCACCTGGAGTTGCTCGGCGGCGGTGAGGGAGGGCAGCAGGTTGGGCTGCTGGAAGACGATGCCGATCTTGTGGCGGCGCAGGTCGGCGAGTTCGCCCCGCGTCATTCCGGTGGTGGGGGTGCCGTCGATGGTGACGGTGCCGGAGTCGGGGGTGATGAGGGTTGCGGCGACCGCGAGGAGGCTGGACTTGCCGGAGCCGGAGGGGCCGATCACGGCGGTCAGGCTGCCCTTGGGTACGTCCAGGGTGACGCGGTCGAGGGCGGTCAGGCGGCCCTCGCCGTCGGGGTAGGTGAGGGTGACGTCGGTCAGGTTCAGGCTCATCGGGCGCTCCCCAGGGCGGTCAGCGGGTCGACGGAGGTGATGCGGCGGATGGCCAGAGCGGCGCCGAGGGCGCCGAGGACGACGATCACGGCCGCGGGAAGGAGGACGGTTACCGGGGTGAGGAGGAACGGCACCGTGGACCCGGCGACGAGGGCGCCGAGCGCGGCGGCGATGCCGGTGCCGAGCAGGGTGCCGCCGGTGAGCAGGACGACGGCCTGTCCGAGGGCGTCCTTGAGGAGGTTGGCGGTGGGGGCGCCGAGTGCCTTGAGCACTGCGACGTCGCCGCTGCGCTGGATGGTCCAGACGGTGAAGAAGGCACCGATGACGAGGGCGGAGATGGCGAACAGGAAGCCGCGCATCAGCTGCAGGGAGCCGTTCTCGGAGGTGTAGGAGCCGATCGCGGACAGCGAGTCGGCCACGGAGACCGTCCTGGTGCCCGCCTGCCGGTCGGTGGCTCCCAGGTCGGCGTCCGCGGTGATGGTGAGGGCGACGACGGTGGCCGTCTGGCTGCCGTCGCCGGTGCCGGTGGGAGGCGCGCTCTTCTGCCACACGTCCAGGCTGATCCACACCACGGGGGTGTGGCTGAAGGAGGCGTCGCCGCGTACGGCCGCCACTGTCAGTTGCTGCCCGGCCAGGGTGACGGAGTCGCCGGCCCGCACACCGAGGTCGGCGGCGGCCTTGGTGGACAGCACCGCCGAGCGGTCGTCGATCCGGCCGCTGTCGGGGGCCAGGCGGGAGCCGGGCCGGACGCCGAAGGCGGAGACCCCGACGCTCCGGTTTCCGGCGGTGGCCCTGGTCGTGGTGATGCCCAGCGGTTCGGCGCCGGTCACGCCGGGGGCCTCGGCCCACTGCTGCCACTGCCGCTCGGTGACAGTGGAGTTGGAGTAGGACACGTCCTGGCCGTCGCCGGGCGCCTGGAAGGCGATCCTGTCGGCGGGCAGGCCGGTGATGGCGGAAATGTTCTGCCGGCCCAGTCCGGCCGTCAGCCCGGACAGCAGCCCGACCAGCAGGGTGATCAGCACGATGACGGTCCCCATCAGGGCGAAGCGCCCCTTGGCGAACTTCAGGTCTCTCCAGGCGACGAACACGGCAGTGGCCTGTCCTTTCGGGCGGTGGAACGGTATGCATCCACGATCGCGGCCGGCGCCGGCGCGCGCGTCCGGCGTGGGACAGCACTTCGCGGGCCGAAAGGCGAGGCCCGGGTTCTAACTTTCGATAGAGGCCCCCGGGGCGCCGGCCTCGGTAACGTGGGACGCACTGTGAGCACCGCTGCCCCTGCCCTGACCCCGACCACCCGAGCCCTGGCCTGGTGCCTGCACCTGCTGATCATCGGCCTGCTCGTCCTGGCCGCCGGCCGGGCGGTGGCCGACGACCGGCCGCACGCCGGATCGATCGTGGCGGTGGCGGTGGCGTGCGGTCTGGCGTACGCCGTCGGGCCGCTCCTCCCCCGCATCCGGCGCTCGCGGCGGGCCGCCGCGTGGTGGCTGGCCGCCGTCGGCGCCGTGTGGCTGGTGTTGCTGGGCCTGTCCCCCGACGCGATCTGGGTGGCGTTCCCGCTGTACTTCCTCCAGCTCCACCTGTTGCCGCGCCGCGCCGGCCTGGCCGCCGTGATCGTCACCGCCGTGGCGGCCGTCGCCGGTTTCGGCGCCCACACCGGCTCCTTCACCCCGGCCACGGTGATCGGTCCCGCGCTCGGCGCCGCCGTCGCCGTCGGGGTGGTGTGGGGATACCAGGCCCTGTACCGGGAGAGCGAACAGCGCCGGCAGCTGATCGAGGAACTCACCGCCACCCGGGCCGACCTGGCCCGGGCCGAGCACACCGCCGGCGTACTCGCCGAGCGCGAGCGCCTGGCCCGCGAGATCCACGACACCCTCGCCCAGGGCCTGTCCAGCATCCAGCTGCTGCTGCGCGCCGCCGAGCGCGCCCTGCCCGGCCGGCCCGACGCCGCCTCCGGTCACGTCGACGCGGCCCGTCAGGTCGCCGTGGACAACCTCGCCGAGGCCCGCCGCTTCGTCGCCGCGCTCACCCCGCCCACCCTGGAAGGCACCACCCTGGCCGGGGCCCTGGAACGCCTGTGCAGCACCACCAGCGCCCGCCACCGCCTCACCGCCCGCTTCCACCTCACCGGCGACCCCGTGTCGCTGCCGACCGCCCACGAGGTGGCGCTCCTGCGTATCGCCCAGTCCACAGTCGCGAACACGGTCCGCCACGCCCGGGCCACGACGGCCGAGGTCACCCTCAGCTATCTCGGCGACCGCATCGCCCTGCACGTCGTCGACGACGGGCGCGGCTTCGACCCGGAACAGCTGCCCGCTCCCGACGTCGACGGCGGCGGCTTCGGCCTGGCGGCCATGCGCGCCCGCATGGCCGCCCTCGGCGGCACCCTGGCCGTCGCGTCCGCGCCCGGCCGGGGCACCGCCCTGACCGCCGAGCTTCCCCTCGCCCCGACCACCAGGACCGAGCCCGAGGGCCGACCGTGACCGACGACGTTCCCATCCGCCTCCTCCTGGCCGACGACCACCCGGTCGTACGGGCCGGACTGCGCGCCGTGCTGGAAACCGAACCCGACCTGGTCGTCGTGGCTGAAGCCGCCACCGCCGAGGAGGCCGTCACCCGCGCCGCCGCGGGCGACATCGACGTCGTGCTGATGGACCTGCAGTTCGGCAAGGGCATGGGCGGCGCCGAGGCGACCGCCCGGATCACCGCCGGCCCGGAAGCGCCGCGCGTGCTGATCGTCACCACGTACGACTCCGACGCCGACACCCTGCCCGCCATCGAGGCGGGCGCCACCGGCTACCTCCTGAAGGACGCCCCGCCCGAGGACCTGGCCGCCGCTGTCCGCACCGCCGCCGCCGGACGCACCACGCTGGCGCCCACCGTCGCGAACCGGTTGATGAACCGCCTGCGTACGCCGGGCACCGCCCTGACCCGACGCGAGACCGAGGTCCTCGCCCTGGTCGCCGACGGTCTGTCGAACCACAGCATCGGCGCCCGCCTGCACCTGACCGAGGGCACCGTCAAGTCCCATCTGGCCCGCATCTACGCCAAGCTCGGCGTCGAGTCGCGTACCGCTGCCGTCGCCACCGCCACCGAACTCGGCCTCATCCGCCGCTGACCCCGGGCAGGTGCGGGTCGTCGGCCGCGCCGGCTACCGGCGTCAGCGATTGAGCAGGTCACAGCCGGGGTAGTGGGCCTCCTCGCGGAAGATCAATCGGCGGCCGGGTCCCGGCCTGTCCGGCGAGAGGGGTACGACCGGTGCGGAGCTGGGTACGCGACGCCGTCGCGCGGTTACGCGGCGACGGGATGACAGTGGTCGAGCTGACCGCCGCCGCTGTGGTCGCGTGGATCGTGGCGGCGGTGGTGATCCGTCACCCGGATCCGTTCTTCGCGCCGACCGCCGCGCTCGTCGTGCTCGGCGAGTCCCGCGGGCGACGGCTGCGGCAGACCGTCGAGATCCTGCTCGCCGTGGCAGCCGCCGTGCTCGTCGCCGAGCTGCTGGTGTACGCGCTGGGCCCGGGCACCGAGACGGTCCTGCTGGTGCTGCTGCTGACCACCACGACGCTCGTGGTGATCGGGGCCCGCCGTGCCCTGGTCGTGCAGGCCACCGTCTCGGCGATGTACCTGGTCGTGGTCTCCGCGCCGAACGGGACGCTGATGCCGTTCCGCTTCGTCGACGCGCTCATCGGCGGCGCCGTGGCGCTCGCCGCCAGCCAGCTGATGGCCGCCCGTGACCCGCTGGCACCACTGGTGGCCCAGGCCCGGCGCAGCTACACCGACCTGGCCGACCTGCTCGACCAGGTCAACGCGGCGCTGCGTGGCTGCGACGAGGACGCCGCCCGCGCCGCGCTGGACCGGGCGCGGCAGGTGGACGACTGCGTCGCCGAGATGCAGGCCGCCGTGCTCGCCACCGGCGAGACGCTGCGGCTGGGACTGCGCCGCCGGCACCTGGGCAAGCTCGCCGAGGTGGAGGCCACGCTGCGGCAGCTCGACTACGCCGCCCGCAACATCCGGGTGCTGGCCCGGGCCGGCGTGACCCTGACCCGCCGGCACACCGCCACGCCGCCGGAGCTGGCCGCCGCGATCGGCGCGCTGACCTCCGCCGTACGGTCGGCCGGTGAGGCCATGGCCCACGACCTCACCGGCGCCGACGCCGACCGGCACGCGCAGCGGGCCGACGCGGCGGCGCTGGAGGCGGTCCGGATCGCCGCGGGCCTGCTGCGGACCGATCCGCCGCTGCCGGTCACCATGATCGTCGGGCAGATCCGGGCGACCGCGATCGACCTGCTGCGCGGTGTCGGCCACGACGACGTGACGGTGCTGGACCGGGTGGACGAGGCGCTCGGCCTGAGCCGGGGGTGACACGTTCGCCGCTGGTCCGCTCAGTGGTGGTGGATCGGGGTGTCGAGGTCCGTCAGCCGCCGGCCGGACCCTCCGGCGGCCAGGGCGACGAACTCGGCGGCGATCGCCACGGCGGTCTCCTCCGGCGTCCGCGCCCCCAGGTCGAGTCCGATCGGTGAGGAGAGCCGGGCGAGGGCGGCCTCGTCCACGCCCGCCTCGCGCAGACGGCGCAGCCGGTCGGTATGGGTGCGGCGGCTGCCCATCGCGCCGATGTAGCGGGCCCGGGTGCGCAGGGCGACCTCCAGCAGCGGGACGTCGAACTTCGGGTCGTGGGTGAGGACGCAGAGCACGGTGCGCTCGTCGACGGCCGTCGACTCCAGGTATCTGTGCGGCCACTGCACGACGAGGTCGTCGGCGTCGGGGAAGCGCTTGCGGGTGGCGAACACCGGCCGGGCGTCGCACACCGTGACGTGGTAGCCGAGGAAGCGGCCGATCCGGGCCACCGCGACGGCGAAGTCGATCGCGCCGAACACGATCATCCGTGGTGGCGGCAGGTACGACTGGACGAACACGGACACCTCGTCGTGCCGCTGCTGCCCGCGCGTACCGAGTCGAACGGTTCCGGTGGTGCCGAGGGCCAGCATCCCCTCGGCCTGCTGCGTCACCGCGCGGTCCAGGTCGGCGTCGCCGAGGGTGCCGGCCACCCGGTCGGGCCAGACCACCATCTGGGCCATTCCGGCGGACGCCGTCGCCACCGGCGTACCCGCGCGGATCGCGGCGAGCACCGCGTCGGGCTCGGTCAGCACGACGTCCGGCTGCACCAGGACCTCGATGGTGCCGCCGCAGGTCAGGCCCACCTCGAAGGCGTCGTCGTCGCCGACGCCGTACGTCTCGGTGCGCACCTGGCCGGTGCGTATGGCCTCCCGGCACAGCTCGTACACCGCGCCCTCGACGCACCCTCCGGAGATGCTGCCGACGACCTCACCGTCGGCGCAGACCGCCATGGCCGCGCCCGGCGGTCTGGGCGCCGACTTCCAGGTCCGCACCACCGTCGCGACGGCGAACCGGACGCCGGCGGCGCGCCACGCGCTCAACCCGTCGACGATGTCTCGCATTGCCGCACGATCCGTGAGCAGCCGCGGCACCGTCAACGCCGACCTAAGGACTTGCTTAGGTCGGCGTTGACTTCCGCGGGCACCGGCACCACATTGACGACTTCCGGAGGTGCGATATGCAGGTGCCGGCCCCGTTCGAGTACGAACGAGCAACCAGTGTGGACCACGCCATCAGCCTGATGGAACGGCTGGGCAGCACGTCACGGCTGATCGCCGGCGGGCACAGCCTGCTGCCGATGATGAAGCTGCGGCTGGCCAGTTTCGACTATCTCATCGACATCAACGATCTCCACGACGAGCTCGGCTACATCGAGGCGGGCCCGGACGAGCTACGCATCGGTGCGCTGACCCGGCATCGGGAGCTGCTGGAGTCCGCCACCCTGACGGCGGCCTTCCCGATCTTCGCCGACGCCGAACGGGTGATCGCCGATCCGATCGTGCGCAACCGGGGCACACTGGGCGGCTCCCTGTGCCAGGCGGACCCGTCGGAGGACCTGTCCGCGGTCTGCACCGCCCTGGACGCGAGCTGCGTGATCCGCGGGCCGGGCGGCGCCGAACGGGTGGTGTCCATGGAGGAGTTCCACGTCGGGCCGTACGAGACGGCCGTCGGCGACGGGGAGATCCTGGTCGAGGTCCGGCTGCCGGTGCGGCCCGGCTGCGGCAGCGCGTACGAGAAGGTGGAGCGCCGGGCCGGCGACTGGGCGGTGGTCTCGGCCGGCGCCGCGGTCTGGCTCGACGGCGGCGTGATCTCCGACGCCCGGGTCGGGCTGGCCGCCGTAGGCCCGAACACCACAGGTATCCCGGAGATCTCGGCGGCGCTGCGCGGGCAGACACCCAGCGAGAGCCTCTTCGCGCAGGCCGGCGCGATCGCCGCGCGCAGCTGCGATCCGGCCACCGATCAGCGGGGCAGCGCGGACTACAAGCGGCACCTGGCCGACGAGCTGACCAGACGGACCCTGCGCCGGGCCGTGGAACGGGCGAGGAGCTGAGCATGCAGGTCACCATGACCGTCAACGACGTCGAGGTCACCCGGGAGATCGAGGGTCGCCTGCTGCTTGTGCACTTCCTGCGCGACGTGCTGGGCCTGACCGGCACGCACTCGGGCTGCGACACCAGCAACTGCGGCACCTGCGTCGTCTGGCTCGACGGCGAACCGGTGAAGTCGTGCACCGTGCTGGCCGCGATGGCCGGCGGCCACCAGGTGCGTACCGTCGAGGGCCTGGCCAAGGGCGCGGAGCTCGACCCGGTCCAGCAGGGCTTCATGCAGTGCCACGGCCTGCAGTGCGGCTTCTGCACGCCCGGCATGATGATGACCGCTCGGGCGCTGCTCAACCGCAACCCGGACCCGACCGAGGCGGAGATCCGCGAAGCGATCTCCGGCCAGATCTGCCGCTGCACCGGCTACGCCACCATCGTGCGCTCGGTGCGCTGGGCCGCCGTGCACGAGGCGAACGCGGCCGCCGCGGTCACCGAGACCACCGAATCACCCGAAGCCGGCGAGATCGACAACGCCGGCCGGCCCGCCGGGAGCGTCGTATGACGACTGTGCACGAGCGCGTGGACACCTTCCACGACAACGACCAGAAGCCGGTGGGCTACGGCCGGATGCTGCGGAAGGAGGATCCGCGCTTCGTGCGCGGCCGGGGCCGGTTCGTCGACGACGTCCGGCTGCCCGGGCTGCTGCACCTGGCCATCCTCCGCTCGCCGGTGGCCCACGCGCGGATCCTGAGCATCGACACGAGCGCCGCCGAGGCATCCCCCGGCGTCAAGGCGGTAGTGACCGGGGCGATGCTGGCCGAGCAGGGTCTGGCCTGGATGCCGACGCTCTCCAACGACGTGCAGGCCGTGCTCGCCACCGACAAGGTGCGCTTCCAGGGCCAGGAGGTGGCGTTCGTCGTCGCCGAGGACCCGTACGCGGCGCGGGACGCGCTGGAGCTGATCGACGTCGAGTACGACGTCCTCGACCCGGTCGTCGACGCCCGCCGCGCGCTGGAACCGGACGCCCCGGTGATCCGCGACGACCTGGAGGGCAAGACCGACAACCACTGCTTCGACTGGGAGACCGGCGACGAGGCGGCCACCGCGGCGGTGTTCGCCCGGGCGGACGTCGTGGTCAGCCAGGACCTGGTCTATCCGCGGGTGCACCCGGCGCCGATGGAGACGTGCGGCGCGGTCGCCGACTTCGACGCCGTCGAGGGCAAGCTGCGCCTCTGGTCCACCACGCAGGCGCCGCACGCGCACCGCACCCTCTACGCCCTGGTGGCGGGCATCCCCGAGCACAAGATCCAGGTGATCTCGCCGGACATCGGCGGTGGCTTCGGCAACAAGGTGCCGATCTATCCGGGGTACGTCTGCGCGATCGTCGCGTCGATCGTCACCGGGAAGCCGGTGAAGTGGATGGAGGACCGCTTCGAGAACCTGATCAGCACCGGCTTCGCCCGCGACTACATCATGCGTGGTGAGATCGCGGCGACCCGGGACGGCCGGATCCTGGCCATCCGCACCAACGTCCTCGCCGACCACGGCGCCTTCAACGGCACCGCCGCGCCGGTGAAGTACCCGGCCGGTTTCTTCGGCGTCTTCACCGGCAGCTACGACATCGAGGCCGCGTACTGCAAGATGACGGCGGTCTTCACGAACAAGGCGCCCGGCGGCGTGGCGTACGCCTGTTCGTTCCGCATCACCGAGGCCGTCTACCTCGTCGAGCGGATCGTCGACTGCCTCGCCGACGAACTGGGCATGGACCCGGCCGAGCTGCGGCTGAAGAACTTCATCCGCCCGGAGCAGTTCCCGTACACCACGAAGACCGGCTGGGTGTACGACTCCGGCGACTACGAGCCGACCATGCGGCTGGCGATGGAGATGGCCGGCTACGCCGACCTGCGGCGCGAGCAGCAGGAGAAGCGGGCCCGGGGCGAGCTGATGGGCATCGGCGTCGCGTTCTTCACCGAGGCCGTCGGCGCCGGGCCGCGCAAGAACATGGACATCCTCGGCCTGGGCATGGCCGACGGTTGCGAGTTGCGCGTGCACCCGACCGGCAAGGCGGTGGTCCGGCTCAGCGTGCAGTCCCAGGGTCAGGGGCACGAGACGACGTTCGCGCAGATCGTCGCGGAGGAGCTCGGCATTCCGCCGGACGACATCGACGTGCTGCACGGCGACACCGACAACACGCCGTTCGGCCTCGGCACGTACGGCAGCCGGTCCACCCCCGTCTCCGGCGCCGCGGCGGCCCTGGTGGCCCGCAAGGTCCGCGACAAGGCCCGGATCATCGCCTCCGGCATGCTGGAGGTCTCGGTCGCCGACCTGGAATGGGACAAGGGTTCCTTCCGGGTCAAGGGCGATCCGGGTAAGAGCGTGACGATCCAGGACATCGCGATGCGGGCCCACGGCGCCGGTGACCTGCCCGAGGGCGTCGAGGGCGGGTTGGAGGCGCAGATCTGCTACAACCCGTCGAACCTGACGTATCCGCACGGGGCGTACATCTGCGTGGTGGACATCGACCCCGGCACCGCGCAGGTCAAGGTGCGGCGCTTCATCGCCGTCGACGACTGCGGCACCCGGATCAACCCCATGATCATCGAGGGGCAGGTGCACGGCGGGCTGGCCGACGGGGTCGGCATGGCCCTGATGGAGATGATCGCGTTCGACGAGGACGGCAACTGCCTCGGCGCGTCGCTGATGGACTACCTGCTGCCCACCGCGCTGGAGGTGCCCGACTGGGAGACCGGCTTCACCGTCACCCCGTCCCCGCACCACCCGATCGGCGCGAAGGGTGTGGGCGAGTCCGCCACCGTCGGCTCCCCGCCCGCGATCGTCAACGCGATCGTCGACGCGCTCGAACCCTTCGGCGTACGGCATGCCGACATGCCGTTGACGCCGTCGCGCGTCTGGGACGCGATGCGCGGCAACGCCCGCCCGCCGATCTAGGGGAGGTGGCCATGACGACTATCGCCCGCCGTACGCAGGATCTGACCGTCTCGCGCGCGCCGTTCGTGCACGCCACGGTGGTCCGGGCGCAGGACCCGACGTCGGCCCGGCCCGGCGACGACGCGGTGATCCTGCCCGACGGCACCATCGAGGGTTTCGTCGGCGGGGTGTGCGCCGAGAACTCGGTGCGGGCGGCCGCCCTGGACACCCTCCGCGACGGCAAGGCGCTGCTGCTGCGGGTCCTGCCGGACGGCACGCCCGCCTTTCCCGACACGCCGGGGGCACGGGTCGTGGTCAACCCGTGCCACTCGGGCGGGGCGCTGGAGATCTTCCTGCGCCCGGTGCTACCGGTACCCGTGCTGGGTCTGGTGGGCGACACGCCGATCAGCGCGGCGGTGGCCACCCTGGCGGCCTTCCTCGACTTCGAGGTGGCCACGTCCGGCGACTACGCCGGCGCGACAGCGGTCGTGGTGGCCGGCCTCGGCAAGGGCGAGCAGGACGCCATCCGCGCCGCCCTGGACGCCGGGGTGGGGCACATCGCGCTGGTCGCCAGCCGAAGGCGCGGGGCGGCGGTGCTCGACGAACTGGCGCTGTCCGACGCGGAGCGCGCCCGGGTCCGGACCCCGGCCGGGCTGGAGATCGGGGCGCGCTCACCACAGGAGATCGCACTGTCGATCATGGCCGAGGTGGTACGGGCGCTGCGGGTGGACGGCCTCGCTTCCTCCCCCGCACCACCCGCGGCGCTCCCCCAGCAAGCAGTCGACCCGGTGTGCGGGATGACAGTCCTGGTCGGACCGGACACCCCGCACGTGCGGATCGACGGCACCGACCACTGGTTCTGCTGCCCCGGCTGCCTCGACCGGCACGTGGCGGCGTAGCCGTGTTCGTCACCGGCCTGGTTCTGGCCGCCGGGGCCTCGGTGCGCCTCGGTGAGGCCAAACAGCTGCTGCCGTACCGCGGGCGGACGCTGCTCGACGCCACCCTCGACCTGGCCCGCTCGTGCGCCTTCGACCAGTTGCTGGTGACCCTCGGTGGCGCC
Source organism: Micromonospora sp. C41 (assembly GCF_018070485.1). Lineage (NCBI taxonomy): Bacteria > Bacillati > Actinomycetota > Actinomycetes > Micromonosporales > Micromonosporaceae > Micromonospora > Micromonospora sp. C41. The sequence goes on from NZ_JAGPXP010000015.1 coordinate 88,307, forward strand.
GCCGACCTGGTCCGCGAACGGGTGGACCTGACCGGGGTCCGGGTCGTCGAGAACGCCGAGTTCAGCACTGGCTGCGGATCGTCGGTCCGCGCCGCGGCGCAGGCGGTGGACCCGCGCGCCGACGGGCTCGTGCTCCTGCTCGGCGACCAACCAGGCGTACGGGCCGCCGACGTACGCCGGGTCGTGGCGGCGACCACCCCGCTCGCGGTGTGCCGGTACGCCGACGGTCTGGGGCACCCGTTCTGGTTCGCCCGCGACGTCCTGCCGGAGCTGCGTGTCCTGCACGGGGACAAGGCGGTGTGGAAGCTGCTGCACTCCGGCCGGTACCCGGTCACGGAGATACCTGTGGACGGGCCGGCGCCGATCGACGTGGACACCCGCGCGGACTACCGGCGGCTACTCTCGGGCGAGGCGCGGTGAAGGACCCCCTGGCCGTTCGGCGCCGGCTCGATGCCGTCGACTACCTGGCCGACGACGGCATGGCGATGGCCGTCTTCCTCGCGCTCAAGCTGGGCAAGCCGCTGCTGCTCGAGGGCGAGCCCGGCGTCGGCAAGACGGCGGCGGCGAAGGCGCTGGCGCGGGCGCTGGACACGACGCTGATCCGGCTGCAGTGCTACGAGGGCCTGACCCCCGGCGAGGCGCTGTACGAATGGAACTACCAGCGGCAGTTGCTCGCCATCCGGCTGGCCGAGGCCCGGCACGCCTCGCTCACCGACGCCGACCTGTTCGCCGCGGAGTTCCTGCAGGAACGGCCGATCCTGCGGGCGGTACGCCACCCGGGGCCGGTCCCGCCGGTGCTGCTGATCGACGAGATCGACCGGGCCGACGACGAGTTCGAGGCGCTGCTGTTCGAGTTCCTCGGCGAGTCCGGGATCACCATCCCCGAGCTGGGCACGTTCACCGCGACCACGCCGCCGATCGTGGTGCTCACCTCCAACCGCAGCCGCGACCTGCACGACGCGCTGCGCCGCCGCTGCCTGTACCACTGGATCGACTTTCCGCAGATGGACCGGGCCACCGAGATCGTCCGGCGGGCCGTGCCGGGCGCCACCGAAGGGCTGATCCGCACGGCGACCGCCTTCGTCGGCGACGTACGTACCCTCGGCCTGGACAAGGCGCCCGGCATGGCCGAGGCCATCGACTGGGTCGCCGCGCTGTCAGTGCTCGGCGCCGCCGACCTCTCCGCCGACGACGTCGTCCGGACCATCGGCACCATCGCCAAGACCCCCGACGACCGCGCCGCCGTCGCCGCCGCGCTCGGCGCACACCAGGAGAGGCCGGCATGAAGATCACCAACGAGTTCACCGTCGACATTCCGATCGCGCAGGCGTGGGCGATCCTCACCGACCTGGAGGGCGTCGCGCCGTGCCTGCCGGGCGCCCAGTTGACCGACGTCGACGGCGACGTCCACCAGGGCACGGTGAAGGTCAAGGTCGGCCCGGTCGTCTCCGAGTTCGCCGGCACCGCACGTTTCGTCGAGAAGGACGAGGAGCGGTACCGGGGGGTGATCGAGGCGAAGGGCCGCGACCGGCGGTCCGCGGCGAACGCGTCCGCCCTGGTCACCGCCCACCTGCGGCCGGACGGTCAGCGCACAGTCGTCAACGTGGACACCGATCTGAAGATCTCGGGGCGGCTGGCCCAGTTCGGCAGCGGCATGATCAAGGAGGTGTCCGGCAAGCTGCTCGCCCAGTTCGTCGCCAATCTCGAAGCGAGGCTGGCGGCGGAGGAGACCGGCGACCCGCACGCGGCCACCGCGCCTGACGCGTCCGAGCCCGCGCCGGCCGTCGCCGCCACGCCCGACCGCGCCACGTCCGCCGCGACCGGGCCCGACGCCTCCACGGCCCTGCCCCGTACCCTCGCGGCCGACGCGGACGCCACCCCGTCCGGGACCACCGTGGCCGGCACCCCCGTGGCCGTCTCGGCGCCCACCGGTCGACCGGATGCCGACGCCGACGCCGAACCGGAGACGCTGGACCTGCTCGACATCGCCGGTGGGGCCGTCGTCAAGCGCCTCGTGCCGGTGCTCGTCGGGATCGTCGTCGTCGGTGGGATGATCGCCTGGTGGGTCGCCCGCCGGTGAGCGGCGGTGTGCTGCGCGGCGTCGACCGCGCGGCGTTCGCGACGGCGTTCGCCGACCGGTTGCGGCGGGCCGGCGTACCCGCCGGGCTCACCGAGGCCGGTGATTTCGTCCGGGCGCTCGGCGTGTGGACGCCCGGTGAGACGACCGCGCTCTACTGGGCCGCCCGGATCAGCTTCGTGCGGCGGCACGCCGACCTCGCCGCCTTCGACCGCGTCTTCGCCGCTGTCTTCGCCGACGCGCCGCCGCTGCCGCTCACCCGGTCCGCGGCCCCGCCGGCCGCTCGTGACGACGTGCACCTGCCGGTGCCCGCCGACACCGACGCCACCGGCGACGGTGGTGGGCTGCCGTGGGCGACGTTGCCGGCGCCCGTCGCCGAGGCGGAGCCCTCCGACGCCGGGGTGCGGCTGCCCGAGCGACGGCCCAGCGCCCTCGCCGGGCTCGCCGGCCGGCCGTTCGAGGACCTCGACGCCGCCCAGCTCGCGCTGCTCGGCGACGCCTTGCGCGAGGCCGTCGCCCGCTGGCCGTCCCGGCGCACCAGGCGGCACGCCGTCGGTCCGGCCGGGCGGCGGGTCGCGCTGCGTCCGACTATCGCCCGGGCCCGTCGCACCGCGTGGGAGCCCGTCGAGGTCGTCCGCGAGCGACAGGTACGCCGACCGCGCCGGGTGGTGCTGCTGTGCGACCTCAGCGAGTCGATGCGGGCCCAGGCCCACGCGTACCTGCACCTGCTGCGGGCCTTCGCGGTGAGCACCGACGCGGAGGTGTTCGCCTTCGCCACGACGCTCACCCGGCTCACCGTCGCGCTGCGGCACACGTCGGCGTCCGCGGCGATCGCGCACGCCGGCGCCGCCGTGACCGACCGGTTCGGGGGTACGCGCATCGCGACGAACCTGCGGGCACTGCTCGCGTCCCCGCACGGCGACGCGGTTCGCGGGGCGGTGGTGCTGATCGGCTCGGACGGCTGGGACAGCGACCCCCCGGACGAACTCGCCGCCGTGATGGCACGGCTGAGCCGCCGCGCCCACCGGATCGTCTGGCTGAACCCACGGGCCGGCGCCCCCGGCTTCGCTCCCCTGGTGGCGGGCATGGCCGCGGCCCTGCCCTACTGTGACCGGCTGCTGCCGGCCGCGACGTTCCGGGACCTGCTGGACGCCGCCGGTCAGCTCCAGAGCGTCACGTGCACCGAGGGCCGGAAGCGGTTCACCGCGACGCCCACGCCGCGCATCATCGCCTGAATCGCCCGGGGCGTCGACGCGAAGCGGCACAGTTCCGCTGCCACGGACGGTGTGCCGGGTGTGACGAGCACCAGCGAATGCCACACCGCCTCGGCCTTGGCGTGCGGCCCGGACAACGCCACGAGTTGGCCGCTGCGGAGATCCGGCGCGACGGTGAACGACAGCGCGGGCGCGATCCCCCGGCCGCGCTGCGCCTCACCCAGCGCCGCCGCGTGGCTCTGGAAGATCTGCTGCCGCTCCTCGGGTACGCCGAGCCGGCGCAGCATCGCCGGGACAGCGCCCACGGTGTCGGTGGCCGAAGGGCCGAGCAGCCAGGTCTGGTCACGCAGCTGCCCCGGCGAGGCCGGCACACCGGCCAGCGGATGGTCCGGGCCGAGGACAGTCACCAGCCGGTAGTTCATCATCGGCCGGCCGGAGATCGCCGGATCAGCCACCGGCGGCAGCGGCCCCATCGCGACGTCCGCGGCCCGGGTCAGCAGCAGCGACTCGAAGGAGCCGGGGTCGCAGACGCTCAGCTCGATGTCGAGGTCGGCGGCGCGTCTGGCGAACAGCTCGATCAGTCTCGGCGCGGCGAACTCGGCGAACTCGCTGGAGGCGGCGACCCGCAGCATCCGGCGGCCGTGTGCCGCCGAACTGACCTCCAGGACCGTACGGTCCTGCAGGCCCAGCATCTCGGCCGCGCGGCTGGCGAGCCGCAGCCCGCCGGGGGTGAAGGCCAGCCCCGCCGCCGTCCGGGTGAACAACTGGTCTCCGAACTCCCGCCGGAGCTGGCCGATGAGCAGCGAGACCGCCGACTCGGAGACCTCCAGTTGCGCGGCGGCCTGCTTGACGGATCCCAGCCGGACGACAGCGACGTAGGCCCGTAGCTGCGTCGGAGTCATCGGCGTCGACCCGCCCTTCTGCTGCGCCGTGGACTGCTGCGGGCAGCCCGCGGTGTACCCCGATCATTCCCCGCCGATTGCCTCGCCGCCAGGGACAGCGCGCCCGGAGCGATCCGGCCGGTACGCGGGGTGAGTGCCCGATCAGGCGTCGGTGTCGGTGAGCAGCCCGGCGGCCAGGGCGCGTATCTCGTTCTTGAGTTCGTCCGGGCGCTCGATCGTGAACGACCAGCCGAGCCCGGCGAGCATCTGTGCCGCGCCGTCGAGCCGTTCCGCGCGGGCGGTGAGGCGCACTCCGCCGGGAACCTCGGTGAGCGTGCCGACCGAGGGCGGGATCCGTCGCTGCGCCTGCTCCGGGCTGGTGTGCAGCACCACGGAGATGTCGTGTGCGTACGGCACTGCTGCCAGCCCGGTGAGTACCTGCGTGGTGGGATCGAAGCCGGCCGGGATGTCGAACCTGCCCGGGGTGGGGCGGGCGGTCCCGATGCGGTCGAGCCGGAACGTCCGTACGGCCCGGCGGTTGTGGTCGTGGCCGGTGACGTACCACCGGCCGGCGTGGAAGACCAGCCCGTACGGGTCGAGCCGGCGCTCGCCGGCCTCGCCACGCCAGGCGGTGTAGGTGATGTCCACCGGTTGCTGATGCCGGGCCGCTTCCGCGAGCACCAGCAGCACCTCGATGCCGGGCGGGGCGGACTTCCGGACCCGTGCGGTGAAGTCCACGGTCTCCAGCAGCGAATCGATCCGCCGGGCGAGAACCGCTGGCAGCACCCGGCGGATCTTCGCGGTCGCGCTCTCGGCGGCCGCGCCTTCGGCGGTGACCAGCCCGGCCCGGCGGGCGGCGACGAGCCCGAGCATGACGGCGACCGCCTCCTCGTCGGTGAGCATGAGTGGCGGCAGCTTGTATCCGGGCGCGAGCCGGTATCCGCCGTAGCGGCCGCGCCGGGCCTCGACCGGGATGCCCAGGTCGGCGAGGTGCGCGGCGTAGCGGCGGACCGTGCGCTCGTCGACGCCCAGCCGACCGGCCAGGTCGGCGACGGTGAAGCCGCCGCCGGCCTGGAGGATCTCCAGCAACGCCAGTACGCGCGCGGTCGGCCGGGTCACGAATCCCCACTTCCAATCCGGGCGGAACCTGTCCGGTATTGATCGTAGCGTGTCAGGCATGACGACCTTCGTACTGGTTCCCGGGTTCTGGCTCGGCGCATGGGCCTGGCGCCCGGTCACCGCCGCCCTGCGCGGGCACGGCCACGAGGTGTACCCGCTGAGCCTGACCGGCCTGGGCGAGCGCGCCCACCTGGCCCGCCCGGACACCGACCTCGACGTCCACGTCACCGACGTGGTCAACCTGCTGCGCTACGAGGACCTGCACGACGTGGTGCTCGTCGGGCACAGCTACGCCGGCGCGGTCGTGACGACCGCCGTTGCCGACCGCATGACCGACCGCATCGCCCAACTGGTCTTCGTCGACACCGGCCCGCTGCCCGACGGGGCGGCGAACGAGGACTTCAGCCCACCCCCGGAGCGTGACCGCAACGCGGCGATGGTGGCCGAACACGGCGACGGCTGGTGGCTGCCACCCCCGCCGTGGGCCGGGCTGGCGGCGAGCGCAGCAGACGTGGATGAGTCGGTCGTCGCGTTGCTCGATGAGCGGTCGGTGGCCCAGCCGTGGGCGACTGCCACCACCCCGGTGCGGCTCACCGGCGCGTGGGAGAAGCTGCCCCGCCTCGGCGTGCTGTCGAGCTTCACCGCCGAGCAGGCACGCGAGATGGCCGCCACCGTGCCGCTGTGCCGGCACATGGCCGGCGATTCGTGGCGGTACGAGGAACTGCCGACATGGCACTGGCCGATGCTCAGCCGACCGGCCGAGCTGGCCCGGATCCTGCACGACGCCAGGCCGACGGTGTAGCCCGCGGTGCCCGGGCGACCGCGCCCCAGGTCACCCGGGCACAAACATGGGGAACCATCGAACACAGCCGGTACTCAGATGTTGGAGCCGTCCGGCGGCAGCCCGGGCGGTGGCTGCGGGGATCCGCCCCGGCCGGCAGCCGCTGGACAGGACATGCCCAGGGTGTAGGCCGTCATGGACAACGAGCCGTAGGCGTAGCCGTCGACGAGGACCTCGGTGTCGGGGGTGTCCATGGCGGCGGCCAGACCGGCGAGATACAACGCCGGGATGAAGTGATCCGGTGTCGGTACCGCACGGCGGAAGTCCCCGTGGGCGTCGAGGGTCGCGTACTCGCCCGGATCGGTCAACATCCGGGCCTTGGCGTCCTCGTCGAAGCGTCGCGCCCAGTCGAAGCCGTCGTCGGTCAGCGTCCAGTCCATGCCGCGCAGGTTGTGCACGACATTGCCGCTCGCCACGATCAGCACGCCGCGCCGACGCAGTGGAGCGAGCCGGGCGCCGAGTTGAAGGTGGTAGTCCATCGGCTTGTCGGCGTTGATGCTGAGCTGGACGACGGGAATCGTCGCGTCCGGAAAGGCGTGCATCAGCACCGACCAGGTGCCATGGTCGATGCCCCAGCTGTCGACGTCCGCCCCGACCCAGGTCGGATGGACGACGTCACTGACCTCCTCAGCCAGCTCGGGCAGCCCCGGCGCCGGGTACTGCACCTCGAACAGCTCCTGCGGAAACCCGTAGAAGTCGTGGATGGTCCTCGGCCGGGGCATCGCGGTGACGGCCGTGGCGTTGATGTACCAATGGGCGCTGACCACCAGGATCGCGCGGGGACGCGGCACCGCGGCGCCGAAGGCTCTCCACGCGGAGGTGTACCGGTTGACCTCGAGGGCGTTCATCGGGTTGCCGTGGCCCAGGAACGCCGCGGGCATCAACACATCCCGGGCCGGATGTACGTCTGAAGGCACGTGGACTTCCCTCCGTGGAGGACCGGATCGTACGGCGCGGCCCGCCGGACCTGAATGTCACGATAGTGCCGACCGCGACGTGACGTGGGGTGATCAGGCGGTCGGATGGGAGAGCGCCACGGCGATGGCTGGTCCGATCGCGACGCTGAGCAGATAGGCGAGGTTGAACAGGCCCAGTGCTTCGGCCCGGTGGGAGCCGGAAACGACGCCGGCCGCGTGCAGGGCGAGTACGCCTTGGCCGGTCGCGGCGGCCAAGGAACCGAGCGTCATCGCCGCAAGCAGCAGCGGTACAGCGGTGGTGACCGTCGCCAGCAGCAGCGCGGCGGCGCCGGTGAGGAGCAACATGGCGACCGCGACGCGGCGTGGCACTCGCACGGATGCCGCGACCAGGAACCCGGAGCAGATGCCGCCGATCAGGTACGGCGCCAGCAGCACGAGCCCGCTCTGGGTGCCTGCCCATCCCGCGTGCTGTCGCAGCAGGTCCGGCGCGGCGTAGAGCAGGGCGAAGTTCCCCGCTCCCAGCGCGAAGGCCAGCGCGCACGCCGCGAGGAACCGGCCGTTCCGTGCCACCGCAGCAGGCAGGAAGCCGTCCGGGCGGACCTTGGTCCAGGCCACCAGCAGAGGCAGCAGCACGACGGTGGCCGGGCCGGCCACCAGCGGCCGGTGCGGAATGAGGACGGCTGCGGTGACCAGCATGGCCAGGATGGTCATCCCGAAGAAGTCGAACGGCGCCGGCGCCGCGTCCGGTGCGGTGGTGCCGCGGCGAGTCGCGGGCACGGCGAGCACCGCCAGCAGCGGCAACGCCAGCGCCGCCTGCCACGAGGAGAGGTCGGCGATCAGTGCGCCGGTCAGCGGACCGGTGGCCCCGACGACCGCCAGCGACGCGGCGACCACGCCCATCTGCCGGGCCGAGTCGGCCAGTTTCATCGCGGTCACGGTGAGGCCGGCAGACCCCAGTCCCTGCACCGCCGCACCGGCCACCATCGCCGACACGCTCGGGATCAGCACGAGGATGAGCGTCCCCGCTGCCACCAGCGCGGACGCGACGGTCAGGGCCGCTCGTACGCCGCGACGGGCGAGCAGCGCCGCCAACAGCGGCGTCCCCAACGCGATCCCCCAGCCGAAGGCGGTCACACCGGCGGCCGCGGCCTGTTCCCCACTACCCGTCGCGCGCGCCAGGTCGTCGAGCAGCAGTGCCGGTGCGGCAATCCCGAACGACAGCGGACCGGCCAGCAGGGCGAGCCAGGGTGTGGCCACCCGCCCCGGTGCGAGTTGCCTGTCGCGGCGAGCGGCTCGGCGCCGCTGTAGCTGATCCATGTCGTTCCTCCGGTGTCGGCTCGGTTCAGCCTTCCCGGGGCTCCTTACCGTCGGCTGATGGCCGGCTGACGTACGCGTCGGTGACCCCGCGTCGCTTCCCGCCGAGCAGACCGACGGCCGGCGGACCTTCGCGGGGCGGGACAGCCGGCTGGCTAGTGTGAAGCGATGAGGTTCGGAGTGCTGGGCGACGTTGCGGTGTGGACGTCGGACGGCACACCTGTCGCCGTGCCCGGCCTCAAAGTGCGTGGTCTGCTGGCTGACCTGCTGGTTCACGAGGGGCGCCCGGTGACCGCCGACCGGCTGATCGAAGATCTCTGGGGTGACGAGGCGCCGGGCAACGCGCTCGGGGCGCTCCAGACCAAGGTGTCGCAGTTGCGGCGTGCCCTGGAGGCGGGCGAGGCGGGTGGCCGTGCGCTGGTCGAGTCCGGTGAGGCCGGCTACCGGCTGCGGACGTCGTCGGAATCGGTCGACGCCGGTCGCTTCGCCGCTCTGTTGCTACGTTCGGGCGCGCAGCGGGAGCCCGCTGTGCGGGCGGCGACGCTGACGGAGGCTCTGTCGCTGTGGCGCGGTTCCCCGTACGCCGACTTCAGTGACGAGCGATTCGTCCGCCAGGCGGTCGATCGGCTCAACGACCAGCGCCTGACCGCGCTGGAGGAACTGGCCGAGGCCCGGCTCGATCTTGGGCAGCACCACCTGCTCGCCGGGGAACTGACCGACCTGGTCGCAGGCCACCCGTGGCGTGAGCGACTACGGGCCGCGCACCTGCGCGCCCTGTACGGCTCGGGACGGCAGCATGAGGCGCTGTTCGCCTACGAGCAGTTCCGTCGGCAGGCGCGCGACGAACTCGGTGTCGATCCCGGCAGAGAGTTGGTCGAGCTGCACGGGGCGATCCTGCGCCAGGATCCCGCCCTCCAGCCGCCGGCACCGGCGTCGGCTCCGGCCCGAACCAACCTGCCGGCGCCTCTGTCGCCGGGTCCGTACGGCGGACTGATCGGGCGCGACGCGGCTGTCGAGGCGGTACGGGAGCGGCTGACGAACGAGCGGCTGGTGACCCTGACCGGTCTGGGTGGGGTGGGAAAGAGCAGGTTGGCGATCGAGGCCGCTCGGGTGCTGGGTGACACGTTCCCCGCTGGAGTGTGGCTCGTCGAGCTGGCCGGCCGGCCGTACAGCGGCGACCACGCGACCCGCACCGAGATCGTCGACATGGTGGCGGCGACGCTCGAGATCCGAGACGACAGTCCGCCCGGCCTGCCCGGTGATCGACCACCCCGCGAGCCGATGGACCGGCTGGTCGCCGCGCTGCGAGGTCGGCGGATGCTGTTGCTGCTCGACAACTGCGAACACGTGGTGGCGTCAGTCGCTCAACTGACCGAGAAACTTCTCGGCGCCGCGGCCGAACTGCGCATCCTGGCGACGAGCCGCGAACCGCTCGGGATCCCCGGCGAAGTCGTCATTCCGGTGCCGCCGCTGGCCCTGCCGGAGCCCGGAGCCGGCGCGCGGCAGATCGCCGAGGCTCCGGCGGTTCGGCTCTTCGTAGCCCGCGCCCGCGCCACCGAGCCGGGGTTCACCGTCGATCAGCGGAACACGGACGCGGTCGCCGTCATCTGCCGGCGGCTCGACGGCGTACCGCTGGCGCTGGAACTGGCCGCGTCCCGTCTGACCGTTCTCGACCCGGACGAGCTGGCGGCACGGCTCGACGATCGCTTCCGGCTGCTGTCATCCGGCCGGCGCACCGCGCCCCCGCGTCAGCAGGGACTTCGCGCCGTGATCGACTGGAGTTGGGAGTTGCTGGCGCCTCCCGAACGCGCGGTGCTGCGCCGGCTCGCGGTCTTCGCCGACGGCGCCACCCTGGCCGCCGCCGAGCAGGTGTGCGCTGGCGGCCAGGTGGCAGCGGACGAGGTCCTCGATGTGCTGGCACGCCTGATCGACCGGTCGCTGGTCATGGTGCGGCACGGTGAGAGTCCGCGACGCTTTCGGCTGCCGGAGACGGTGGCTGCCTACGGTCTGGAACAGCTCGACAGCGCCGCCGAGCTGCCCGCAACTCGTCGCCGTTACGTCACGTGTTTCGCCCGTCTCGCCGAGCAGGCCGCCGGGCGGCTACGTGGTCACGATCAGAGCCGCGCGCTACGCGAGCTGGACGCCGAGAACGCGAACTTCCGGGCGGCGCTCGACGTCGCCGCCACTGACGGTCAGGCCCGCGTGGGCCTGGCGCTCGCCACCTCGTTGTCCTGGTACCGGCTGCTCCGGGGTCGGTTCGGAGAGGTGAGCCGGTCACTGCGAACGGCGCTGGACATCGTCCCGAGGAGCGAGGTCGACGTCGCACCGGACGGCCTGCGGCGGCATGCGGAGATGTGGCTGACCGCTCTCGCCACCCGGGACGGCGATCCGACCGCTCCCCGGCAGCGGATCCTGGAGAGCTACCAGGACCACGAGGGGCCGGAGAAGGCGTTCGCGCAGTGGTTGTTCGCTTCCATGATGCTCGGCTCCGGAGATCCGGGCGCGGCGGCCGTCCTGGTCGACGCGGCGCTGGCGGCGTTCCGCGCCGGCGGGGACCGGTGGGGCATCGCTGCCGCCTGCGCCATCCGAGCGGACCTCGCGCTCGTACTCCGCAGCGACCTGCCCGCGGCGCAGCGTGACTGCGAGACCAGCCGGGCGCTGTTCGAGCAACTGGGCGACCGCTGGGGCCAAGTACATCCGACGAGCCTGTTGGGAACCCTGGCCGAGATCCACGGCGACTACGATCGCGCCGCCACGCGCTACCGGGAGGCGTTGCGCATCGCCGAACACCTGCGGCTGTGGACGTCGGTGTCCCGGCAGCTGGCATGCATCGGCCGGCTCGCCATTTTGAGAGGCGACCTCGACGAGGCCGTCGTCAGTCACGACCGCGCGCTACAGGTGGCCCAGGAACAGTCGAGCTCCTCCGCCGTCGCCTTCGCCGGCACGGGCCTGGCAATGATCGCGCGACGGCGGGGCGACCTCGACGCCGCCGAGACCCGGCAGCGGGACCTGCTCGGCTGGAACCGCCGTGCCGGCTTCCTGCCGGGCTGCGCGCTCGCGCTGGCCGAGTTGGGGTTCATCGCGGAGCACCGCGGTGATGCTGTCCTCGCCGAGCGCCACCACCGTGAGTCGCTCGACGCGGCGCGCGCCACCGGTGATCAACGGGCGGTCGCCCTGGCTCTCGAGGGCCTGGCCGGGGCCATCAGCCTCGGCGGTGACAGTCGGCCCGCCGCGCGGCTGCTCGCCGCGGCACGGACGCTGCGCGAGGCCGCCGGCGCGCCGCTGCCTCCCAGCGAGCAACACGACGTCCAGCGCATCACCGCCCGCCTCCGGGAGGCGCTCGGCAGCGACGAACTCGCTGCCGAGATGAGCCGCGGCGCACAGCTCGACCTCGACGAACAGCCGTTCAGCGGCGTCGGTAAGGGGGTGGTCAGCGAACGGTAAGCCTGCTCGGCACGGTTGACCGAGTACCGAGCCGACCCAGGAGGCAGCATGCATACCGATGCCAGGATCGCCGTCATCTACTACTCCGCCACCGGCACCGTGCACCGGCTCGCGCAGGCATTTGTCGACGGAGCCGCGGACGCCGGCGCGGAGGTCCGCCTGCGCCGGGTGGCAGAGTTGGCGCCGGAGCACGTCATTGATGCCAAGCCGCAGTGGCGAGCCCACCTCGACGCCACTGGCGACATTCCGGTCGCCACCCTGGACGACCTCCGGTGGGCCAACGGGTACGCCTTCGGCACGCCGACCCGTTTCGGGAACATCTGCTCTCAGCTGCGCCAGTTTCTCGACACCACGACCGGCCCATGGCAGGCGGAGGAACTGGCCGACAAGCCGGCGACCGGTTTCACCGCCAGCTACGAGGAGCACGGCGGCCAGGAGGCGACTCTGCTCAGCCTCTACCAGACCTTCCACCACTGGGGGTCGATCATCCTGCCTACGGGCTACCTGAACTACGACACCGCTCACGTCGCCGGCGGAAACCCGTACGGCGTCAGCCAGGTGGAGAGCCGCGCCAGCCGGGATCCCGAGTACGCCAGAGCTGTCCTCGAGACGGCCTGCTTCCAGGGCGCACGCCTGACCCGGATGGCAGCCGCTCTCGCCGCCGCCCGCGCGGACAGCAAGCTCGGGTAGGAGCCCGGCGGCGGGAGCAGTACGACACCGGGACGGAATCGTGAGTAGACGCGCGGGTCATGTCGAACATCGGCAGAAGGTGTACGGGGTGTCCGCGCTCAACCCGGTCACGTCATCGGCCGCCTTTCGGGGCATGCGCCGAAGGCGATCGTGGGGAACTGATGCGGGGCGCCGCTTCCTCGCCTAAGCTGCATCCGAATACATCGATACCAATCAATAGCAGGTGTCGGCAGCCGGGGCCGGTCCAGGCAGCCAGGCCTCGCATTCACCGACCCCGATTGGAGTACCCGATGACCTGGCGTCCAACCATCGCCGCACTCACCGGCCTGTGCCTCGCGCTCACCACCGCACCAGGCCCCGCCGGCGCCGCGCCCCCGGCACCTCGGCGCGCCGCTCATGTGAACGTTCACACCTACCCGCTCGCCGGGCCGCCCGGCGCGCCCCCCGGGGTCTGCCCGGGCGGCACCGGGTACGGCCCGCCGCTGCCGGCCGGCTCCGTGTCCGCGACGAAGATCCAGAGCGGGTTCTCGTTCCTCGAAGGACCGGTCTGGATCGCCGACGGCGGCTACCTGCTGATGTCCGACATGGCCGCGGGCACCGGGCCGTACAACGTGCAGCCCTCCACGATCCGCCGATTCACCCCGCCTTCAACCTTCGACACCTTCATCGCCGACTCCGGCAGCAACGGCCTGGCACTCAGCCCCGACGCCCAGCAGATCATCGCCGCCACCCACGACCAGCGGAACGTCTCCGCGTACCGGCTGAGCGACCGGACCCGCAGCACCGTCGCCGCCGACTACCAGGGCCGGGCGTTCAACTCACCGAACGACGTCACGGTCCGCTCCGACGGCGTCGTCTACTTCACCGACCCCAACTTCCAGCGCGGCAACCGACCCGACCAGATGAGCGGACGTACCAGTGTCTTCCGCGTCTCCGGCGGCCAGGTCTCGCTGGTGGACGACCGGCTGCGGCAACCCAACGGCATCGCGCTCTCCCCGGACGGCGGCACCCTCTACGTGGGTGCCTACTCCGAGAACAAGATCTACAAGTACGTCGTCCAGCCCGACGGCAGCACCGGCGCCCGCAGCGTCTTCGTCAACTACCTCGGCGGTCCCGACGGCGTCACCGTCGACTGCGCCGGCAACGTGTACTGGGCCTCCGGCTCGGACGGGCTGATCCACGTCTACTCGCCCTCAGGCGCGCAGCTCGGCACGATCCGCTCCGGCGGCGCCGGCACCACGAACGTGGCGTTCGGCGGACCCGACCGGCAGACCCTCTACATCACCTCCGGCCGGACGAACGACTCCGGCCTGTACAGCATCCGGCTCAACGTCCCCGGCTACCCGTACTGACCAAGAACCCCGGGAAGGAAAGCACCCGTGCGGACCCATCCTCACCAGCTCCGACACCGCGTACCGCTCGCCCTGCTGATCTGCGCCGGCACCGTCCTGGCCGGCGTACCCGCAAACGCCGCGGCGGCCGCGCCGGCGGCCGGCAGCCGGCCGGCGGCCCGGCTCGCCGCCGACACCAGCCCGCCCACCCGGCCGACCGGCCTGCGCAGCAGCCGGCTGACCTGCCAGTCCGTCACGCTTTCCTGGTACGCGTCCCGGGACAACGTCGGCGTCGCCTTCTACGACATCTACCACGACGGCCAGCTCGTCACCTCGGTCTCGGGACGGACGCTGACCGCCACGCTCAGCGTCGTGCAGGGTGTCACCTGGGGCTGGTACGTCAACGCCCGCGACGCCGCCGGCAACGTCTCGCAGGCCAGCTCCACGCTCTCGGTCACCCCGCCGTTCTGCCAGCAGGACACGACTCCGCCCAGCACGCCGACCAACCTGGCCGCGACGGTGAACGGCACAGCCGTGACCCTCACCTGGTCGGCCTCCACCGACAACGTCGCGGTCACCGGCTACACGATCCTGCGCAACGGTACGGCCGTCGGCTCCACCACCGGCACCGGCGGCAACCCACCGGCGACCACGTTCACCGACACCGGGCTGACGCCCGACACCGACTACCGGTACACGGTGACCGCCCGCGACGCCCAGGGCAATGTCTCGGGGACGAGCGCCGCGGTCACCGCGCACACCGGCACGGGGTGCACGAGCCCGGTGTGCGGCGCCACGGTGGTCACCACCGAGAAGGACCTGCCCTGGGGCCTTGTGCAACTGCCCGACGGCACGGTCCTCTACGGCCGGCGCGACCTGTTCGACATCGTCGCCATGAACCCGGACGGCACCGACAAACGCAGCATCGGCACCGTGCCGAACGTGGCCGGCACCAGCGGCGAGGGCGGCGTGCTCGGGCTGGCCGTCTCGGCCACCTTCACCACCGACCGCTGGCTGTACATCTACCACACCACCACGACCGACAACCGGATCGTGCGCATCCGCTACGACGGCACGCTGCAGACCGGCACCAGGCAGGTGCTCGTCACCGGGATCCCGCGCAACAAGTACCACAACGGCGGCCGGCTGCGCTTCGGCCCCGACGGCAAGCTCTACGCCGCCACCGGCGACGGACAGAACCCCGACGTGGCCCAGGACACCAACAATCTCGGCGGCAAGGTGCTGCGGCTCAACCCCGACGGCACGGTGCCGGCGGACAACCCCTTCGGCAACCACGTGTGGAGCTACGGCCACCGCAACCCGCAGGGCCTCGCCTTCGACTCCCAGGGCCGGCTCTTCGAGCAGGAGTTCGGCAACAACGTCATGGACGAGACCAACATCATCGTCAAGGGCGGCAACTACGGCTGGCCCGCCTGCGAAGGCACCTCCGGTGACTGCGCCAACCCGAGCTTCAGGGCCCCGATCCGGACGTACCCGGTGGCCGAGGCCTCGTGCAGCGGCATCGCGATCGTCCGGGACGTGCTCTACATCGCCTGCCTGCGTGGCAACCGGATGTACCGTGCGGAGATCAGCGGCGACACGCTCACCAACGTCCAGCAGTATTTCGTCGGGACGTACTTCCGGCTGCGCACCGTCGAACCGACCCTCGACGGCAACCTGTGGCTGACCACGAGCACCGGCGGGGACAAGGACAGCACCCCGAACAACAGCAACGAGAAGATCCTCAAGGTGACCCTCGGCGGGGCGGCGTCCAGCCCCACGAGCTGAGGGCGAGCCGGGAATCCGGCACCGCCGGCCCCGGAGGGTGCCCGCGTCGCGCGGGCACCCTCCGAGCGGTCCGGGCCAGTACTGCAGCGGACCGCCGCCGGAGTGTCGACGAGGTGGCAAGTCAGGTGACGCCGACGTTCAGGTAGAAGTGGCCGAGCTTGAGCGACAGAGAGGCGCCTCCGAAGTGGTGAATGACCAGGGCCAACAGGATGACGATCAAGATGCAGACGACGAGCCAGATCAGGGACCACACGAACCTCGGGATCCCGTAGCGACCGACGCGAGCCATTAGGCTCGCCCCCTCGGCGGTGGCGCTGCAGCAGGTGCCGCCACGCATGGCCTTGTCGGCTGTCGATAACTGCGCCCGACGCTAGCGGACGTCTCCATACCCCCTCCTTCATCGAGGTGTCCGCGAAACTTCCCTACCGAGGCTCGCGTCAAACTGGGACAGAGCTTGGCGTCCCGCGCATGGGCGAGGTCTCTTGCCGAACGGGCGGCGCTACGCCTGAGGGGTCCAAGTCTGATACGGCCAGGTGCCGGCGGCACGGGCCCGATCCACCAGCTCGGGCGCCCGGGTGCTGACCTCGATGGCGAGCTGTCCTGCGTATCCGGCCATCGCTTCCGGGTACGTCCGTAAGGCAACCAGCAGCCGCCCAGCTGCGCTGAGACGTTCGACGGCGATTCGCCAGTCCTGACGGTCGACGGCGAGCGCGGCGGTGAGCAGCAGTGTGTTCGCGTACTCCCAGGCTGCGCGCTGGTCCAGCACGGCCAGCTCATGACGGATCGCGTAGGCATGTTCGGCCAGGGGCGCCGCCGTCGCTGTCTGCCGGCGTTCGAGCAGCGCGGAGGCGAGATTGTGCAGGGCCGTGCCGAGGATTCGGCGCAGCCGTGGGTAGGCCGCCTCCGCGTCCGCGCAGCGGTCGATGACCTCCGACAGCAGCATGATCTGGTCTTCGTGACGTCCGGTGGCTTCCGCGACGACGGCGGCGTCGACCATGTGGGTGACCGCGTCAGCCAGCGCCTCCCGCTCGGTGGTGGTCCCGCGTAGCAGGCCCTCGTGCCGCCGGACGGCAACGACCACGGACAGCCAGGCAAGGTCCCAGGCGTCGTCGCAGTGGCCGATCCGGTGCCGGAGCATCGCCCGCTGGTAGAGGGCTGCGGACCAGAGGCGCCGGACGTCCCGCCGGGCCGGGTCCGACGTCGCCCCGTCGTACAGGCTCAACTCGTCGGCGAGCTCGGCGAGGACGCGGTCGGCTTCGATGATCTGATCCGCGTCGGCCAGAGAGATACCTTGATCGAGCCGGGCGGCACAATCGGCGATCACCGACGGGTCAGCGGGCGGGCGGTTGCCGGGTGCACGGCCGGTCACCCGCGACTCCGCCGCCAGCCGAGCCGCGAACCCGCCGGCGGTAACGCCGGATGGTGCGGGCTGGGCCAGCAGATCCAGGTAGGAGCGGCGGACCCGCCATGCGCCCGAGTCGGGCACCACCAGGTTTTCCGGCGCGGCTTGTTGCAGCTGCGCCAGCGACGCCTCGGTCCGTTCTAGTCGCTTCTGCGCTCCGGAACCCTGGAACATCTGTTCCAGTGAGTACTGTTCAGTCAGCGCCACCCGCATCAGGTCCGGCCGCCCCAGAGCGCTGGCGACCCGCGCGAAGATTCCAAGGGCGTCCGCCAGGTCGATCACGGCGGCCGCTTCGCCGGTGTCGCGGGCGAGCCCACGCTGCAGGTCGACCATCTCGGCGGCCAACGGTCCCAGGACGGATGGGTCCGTCTCGAGTCTCAGGGTGACCAGCCCAGTCAGTGCCGCGGTCCGAGCGCGGCGGGCGTCGAGGCCGTCGGCGGGCCGGGGCGCGACCAACCGCCACACCCGTTCGACGACATCGCGCCCGCGATCGACGAGCCCGATGCCGGCCAGGATCTGCCCCGCCTGCACGGTGCGGACCACGGCGTCGGCATGCCAGTCCGGATCGGAGAGCAGATCGCCGGCGAGCGCGATGACCTCCTCGGCCTGTTCCCGCAGATCAGTGACGTCACCGCCATCGGCGAGCCGTTCCTGAGAGAGGTTCAGAGTGGCGCGGCCGAGAGCATGCAGCAGACGCCCCGGATCGCCCAGACCACGGGCAGCGGCAACCGCCCGCTCAACGGCCGCCCGGGTGTCCGGGCCGAGACCGGCCCGCGCGGTGATCTCGTCGGCGGCGCTGAGCAGGCGATCGACCTCGGCAGGTTCGCTCATCACACCTCCAGTGCTGGACGACGAGTTGCCGTGACCAGCTGTGTGCCCGCACTGAGCACGTCGCGATCCGCTCTCATCCACCAGTGACGTGACACGCCGTGAGGGCATGTCGCACTTCTACCAGGAGCCAGAGGAAAGAAGAAGAAGGTCGATACGGTCTCGCGGATGCCATGAAGTTCTGCGAAGACGCAGATATAACGACATTCGACGCAATCGCAACGCCGATCCGCGCGTACAAGGCGGCGCTCATTCCCAGAAACACTGCGTCGCCGGTCCCCACGCATCCGCTCATCGGCCCCCTGTACGTCGTGCGTCAGATACCGTGGCCGCTTAGCCAAGCCGTCTTACGTTGACGCCAACGCCCGCTCAGCGACCGCTGGGCTCAACTGCTCCCGATCCGCTCCCACGGCCCGTTGCCTCGACCGGTGACGATCACGTCGGCGCCCCGCCAGCAGCGGCATGTATCCGCAGCAGGTGGCGGGCGGGCGTCTCGCGGCCGGTGTGGGAGTCGGGCGCCGCGTGCGCCGCAGGTGCCGGCGGTTCGGCCGCGACGGACCGGCCGGTCGGGCCACCCATGACGCCCAGCGCAGCCGCCGCCACGACGGTACGCAGGACGGCCCGCCACCTCGATCTTCGGCTCCGGAGCACCGACTCCACCGCAGCCGGTGAACGCCTCGCAAAACCCATGAAAATCCTGGTCTCTCGCCGGAAGTTGTTACCTGAACAGCACGGTGACATCCGGGACGGTTCGATCGAGACATCCGACCGGCACTTGACGGCATCCCGTGCCGCCGGCGCTTACCTCAGGCACCAATTCTGCGGCGCTGTCCGATCCTTTAAGGCTGCGCTGAAAGGAATTGCCGCGGCGCGTCGACGGAATTCACGATGCCTGTCGTACACATGTGCACTGCGGACGAAGGGAAGGAATCGTGCCTACCGATCGTCCTGACGTCGAGACGCCAACAGTCGGCGGCCTCGTCCGGCGAACCCTCCTCGGCGCGCTCGGTGCCGGTGTTGGGGCGGCAACCGTCCTGGCCACGCCACAACCCGCACGCGCCGGCGCCGCGACGTCCGACCGTGCCCCGGCTCCACGGACGTTAGCGACAAGGCCGCTGCGGAGCGGAACCGTTCGGCCTGGGTTCGACGCCCAGGTCGTTGCCCTGCGGTCGCCGGCCGGCTCGACGGCACGGTGGCGCTCCGCCGACCGGTCGGGGGCGTGGAGCCGGTGGGCCTCGGTGCCCGGCGGCTGCCCGGCCGGCGCGGGCGACGCCGCGCCCGCGACCGAGCAACTGGCCTTCGTCACCGTACCCAACGCTCCGGCCGTCGACCTCGACCTGCCGACCGGCAGCCGGGCGGTCGTCCTCAACGGCACCGACGGCCCGGCCCTGCGGCCCGCGTCCGCCGAGGTGTCAGAACGCTCCCGGCTGGCGGGGCTGCCCTTCCTGAGCCGTGCCGCCTGGGGCGCCGACGAGTCACTGCGGTTCGACGCCGCCGGCGTGGAAAAGTACCCACCCACGTTCTGGCCGGTGCAGACGTTCACCGTTCACCACACCGCCACCGGCAACGACGATCCTGATCCGGCTGCGCGGATGCGCGCCATATACCGCTACCAGGCGATCGACCTCGGCTACGGCGACTTCGGCTACCACTTCCTCGTCGACGAGGCAGGCCGGGTCTACGAAGGCCGGCGCTCCGGCGGGGACGTGCTGCCCGGTTTCGACCCGGCCGGTTGGATGGTGAACGGCTCGCACGTGGGCGGCTACAACGCGGGGAACGTGGGTGTCGTCCTGCTCGGGACCTTCGTGGCGCGCGAACCGACGGCGGCTGCGCGGCGCAGCCTCACCCTGTTGCTCGCCGCCCTGACCGGTTGGTGCCACGTCGATCCGCTGGCCAGCGTGACCTACGTCAATCCGATAAGCGGCCTCCGCCGCAGCGTACCCGCGATCGCGGGGCATCAGGACTGGGGGCCGACGGAGTGCCCGGGCGGAGTGCTCAGCGGGATACTGGGCGACCTGCGCCAGGAGATCGCGGCCGTGCTGGCCGACCCGCGTCGCTCCGCGTTCGTCGGCTGACGGCGGTGCCAGCGACCGCCGTGCGGCAACGCCAGCGAACCGGAGACGCGCCCGAGGTGACGTTTCGTGGCACGGTACCGAGACAATCACCTCGAAGGTAAACGAAGCGCGAATCGCACCCTGCGGTACGACAGTGGCGCGCTCCGATATTCCAAGGCTAAACTGCCGCGAGCTCACGGCATTTACATGCGTCTTCGGGAGCCTCGTTGCGCATCTATTTTACGGCGGAGGATCTCGGGCGGGTCCGCGTGGCCGCAGCACCCGATCCGATGTGGGAGACGGTCTTCAGCGTGTTCCGCCTCGACCGCCCGGGGCCGGCGGCGACCTTCGGGCGCTGGCGCCGGCGGGCCGTGCCAGCCATGCGACCCGCCGATCTGGAGATGCTCCGGCCCCTGGTGAACGGTGCCTACTATCCGGATTTCCTGACCCCGGCCGAAGGTGGGCTCGGTCTGCCGCACGCGATCGAGGCCCTGCTACGCACTCCGACGGCCCGGCTCCGCGCCGAAATGGAGCAGCTCGCCCGCCTTGGTGGGCCGCTGCCGTCCTGGATGCGGCGCCTCGCCGATGGCGACGGCGAGGTGCTCGGCCGCCTGGCCGGCGCGATGCGGTCACAGTTCGCGGTCGCGGTCGCCCCGTTCTGGGCAGAGGCACGGGCGCACGTGGACGCCGACCGGGCACGGCGGGCGCGGGTGCTGCTGGAGCACGGCGGTGAAGGGCTGCTGAAGAGCTTCCGGCCGATGATGCGCTGGGAGCCGCCGGCGCTCGTGGTCGATGTGCCGTCCACCCAGTCGATCCACCTCAACGGCCGCGGGCTGCTGCTCGTGCCGTCCTACCTGTCCTGGAAGACTCCCGACACGCTACGGGACCCGACCCTCACGCCGGTGCTGGTGTATCCGGTCGAACACGACCTGACCCGGCACCTGGACGCGGCGCGGCCCTCCGGGCCGGGCACCCTCGCCGCCCTCATCGGGCCGACCCGCGCGGACGTGCTGGAGGCCATAGGCGATGGCCGAACCACCTCCGAGCTGGCCAGACGCGTCGGAGTGAGCGCGGCATCGATCAGCCAGCACACCGCCGTGCTGCGCGACGCCCGGCTGATCAGGACCACCCGCATCGGCAAGGCGGTGCTGCACACGATCACCCCACTCGGCGCGGCGATGCTCGACGACCCCCCGCGTCGACGCGCGCCGATCGACGTCGACGCAGGTCCT
Source organism: Micromonospora sp. C41 (assembly GCF_018070485.1). Classification (NCBI taxonomy): domain Bacteria; kingdom Bacillati; phylum Actinomycetota; class Actinomycetes; order Micromonosporales; family Micromonosporaceae; genus Micromonospora; species Micromonospora sp. C41. Next base: position 109,439 of record NZ_JAGPXP010000015.1, read on the forward strand.
GCGGCGTAGACTCCGCCCCCGCCGGTCACCGGGCGCGGACGTCCGTCGTTGAACGGTGCCGGCGCCGCCCGGGCGACGGCGGCCCCGGCACCGGAGTGTCGGGCTGATGCCGGTTGAGTGCCTCGATTCACGAAGTGACCGATGACAATGTTTTCTGCGGGCTGACCGGCCCCGAAGCAAGGCGATGATCGCCAAGACCATTGGACGTGGACTGGTCGGCCGGTCACGAAGGCGCTTGTCGTCGTCGCGGAACTGTGACCGTTCCGGTGGCCGCGCCGGCTACGGCACCGAGACCCGGGGCATCGTCTCGAACCTTCACTGGGCTATTGACCTTGCCGTCTGACGCATCCGAGACGCGCCGCGCATACCATTCGCGCTCGGGTTAAAGGTGTGGTCTGCCGCCGGCGTCCAGCCAGAACATGGTCCCTCCATTGTCTGCACTACGCCCGTAATGGACGGAGACCCGTGAAGATAGGAATGTTATTGACGCCTGGCAAGGCGGTGGTGGCCGCCGTGGCCGCCGTTGCGCTGCTTTCCGGCCCGGCACTGTCGGCAGTGGCCCGGGCCGAACCGGCGACGCCCCCGCCATCCGCGCCGGCGGCAACGGCAGCCCCGGCGGGCCCGGCCGGGCCTGCCGATCGCGTCGCACCCGGCGACCGGGACAGGATCCTGCCCAAGGGGTGGCGCGGCTCCGCGGACCGGGTCTGGACGACCTCCGGCGACGCCAACGGCTTCCACATTCTCACCGCCACGGCGGCCACCGGCTACACCTGGGAGACCACGGCCAGCCTCGCCGAGCCGGGCTTCGACGTCGACCTGTGGATCGGCAACGCCTGCGTGACCGGCTCGGGTCGCCGGCTGGTCGTGGTGTACGCACCCCGCACCTTCACCAACAAGGCGGAGCTGTTCGACCGCGGCGGGTTCACCGCGGTCGTCGACCTGAAGACGCGCCAGGTGACCAAGCTGCCGGTGCAGTCGTCGCTCGCCTACTTCAACCCCGGTTGTGGCGCGGGCGAGCAGGCGGTGCTCTCCCAACTCGGCGGTGAGAACCGCGAGGACCCGACGTCCGCCGCGCCGCGGAGCCGGCTGTTCACCGTGGATGCAGCGGCACGCACGCTGTCCAAGCCGATCCTGCTGAACACCGAGTTGAGCTCCCCCGTACCGGTCAAGGACGGCATCGTCGCGGCGGCCGCCGGCGGGCTGGTCTCGGTGGCGAGGACCGGCAAGGTGACCCGGTCCGTCGCGGCGACCGGGGTGCCATTCCGGCTGGCGCCCGACGCAGCCGGCGGCGTCATCTTCATGGACTCCGACGGCCAGCAGACCCGGGTGAAGCGGGCGGTCGGCCGGTCCGTGCGGGAGCTCGCGCGCGGCCACTCGGCCGATGTCGGCCTGGCCCGCGGTGACGGCGGCCGGACCTTCATCACCGGACGGCCGGCGCACATGTCCGCGCTGCCCGCCGCCGTGCGCCGGATCGCCGTTCCCCGCGACAGTGAGCTGTCCACCCGCGGCGAACTGGCGCTCACCCAGGTCAAGGCGGCCGGCACGGGCGACCCGCGAACCCAGGGCGGCGACCCGAGCGTGGCCCGCAACGTCGCTGTCACGGCGACGGTGACCAGGACCGGCAGGTCGCTCACCTTCGAGGTGAGCCCCGAGGTGGTCGGGCCAGAGGCGATCGCCGGCCGAGCCACCCATCCGAAGCTCGGCGCCGCGGCCGCAGCCACCATGCCCCGCTCCCGGATCGCGGCCGATGCCTCGGAAGAACCGGTCGAGGCGGACCGCTACTGCTCGGTGCCGCGCAACGACCCGGCGAACCAGGCCGTGCAGCCGAAGCCGCGCAACGTCGAGTGGGCGGTCGACCAGGCGGTCTTCGGCCGGCTCAATGACGCGGCCTCGCGCCCGGCGAACTGGAAGGGCTACGGCATGCCGGCGTACGAGCCGCAGACGCTGTTCCCGGCGCCACCACTGGCCGGCGGCGGCCGGGTGCCGGCGCAGATCATGCTGGGCATCATCACCCAGGAGTCCAACATGTGGCAGGCGTCGAAGTTCGCGCTGCCCGGCGTGCCGGCGAACCCATTGATGGGCAACTACTACGGGCGCGACATCTACAACGCCACCTCGCTGGACGACTGGGACATCGACTGGACGAAGGCCGACTGCGGCTACGGGCTCACCCAGGCGACCGACGGCATGCGCCTGGCGGGCCACGAGAAGACCGACGCCAACGGCAACAAGGTCGAGGTCTCGCTGCCGTTCCAGACCCAGCGGGCGGTCGCGCTCGACTTCACCGCGAACATCGCGTACGGGTTGAAGATCTTGCAGGAGAAGTGGAACCAGACCTACGCGGCAGGGCTGCGGGTGCACAACGCCGATCCGTCCGCGCTGGAGAACTGGTTCTACGCGGTGTGGGCGTACAACTCGGGCTTCTACCCGAAGAGGAACGACGCCGACCCATGGGGCGTCGGGTGGCTCAACAACCCGATCAACCCCAGGTACGACCCGCTCCGGCACCCGTTCATGACCTCGTACGACGACGCTCGCACACCGCAGAACTGGCCGTACCCGGAGAAGGTGCTCGGCTGGGCCGGCAATCCGATCTCCGCGACCGAGTCGCCGGGCGTCGAGCGGCCCGGCTTCAACTACGCCTGGTGGAACCTGAGCGAGGACAAGCCCAAGGTCAAGCCCCCGCTGAAGACCTTCTGTGACAGCACCAACCAATGCGATCCGTACGCCTCCGTGCAGCCGAACGATCCGGACGTCAGCAGCGAGAAGCCCGGTCCGTGTCTGCACAAGAACACCACGGGCCTGTACGACCTGAGGTGCTGGGCCCACTCCGCAGTCGGGTGGAAGGCGCCGCCGGGAGTCGTCTGCGACACCTGCGGCCACGAGCAGATCCGGTTCGACCCGGGCTACCCGTGGTGCACGACAGCCGGCCAGACGGCCTGCGAGAGCGACGGCATCAGCTACCCGCCGCACTGCCAGGACAGCGGCGGTGACCTCGCCGCCGGTGCCAAGGTGGTCGACAACGTTCCGCTCGGCTCGCCCTCGCCGCGGTCATGCCCCAGACAGCTGCAGAACCAGGGTACGTTCCGGCTCTCCTTCACGGGGGTGGCCAACGGCACCTACCCGTCCAAGATCGATTTCCACCAGGTCGGCGGCGGATACGGCGGCCACTACTGGCGAGCCAGCACCCGGACCCCGGCAGCCCAGGGCGGAAACCTCAAGGTCACTGGCACCTGGCGGCTAAACGACACCGGCACCGGCTGGCGGCGGGTCCAGGTGTTCGTGCCCGAGTTCGGCGCCTGGACGCAACAGGCGAAGTACACGATCGATCTGGGTAACGGCGAAACCCGGTACCGGGTGATCAACCAGACCTGGCAGCAGAACAAGTGGGTCGACCTGGGCACCTTCAACTTCCGGGGCCAGCCCTCGGTCTCGCTTACCACCGTGGCCAAGGACGGCACCGGAGACGACAGCATCATTTTCGACGCGGTGGCGTTCAGCTGGCCCAGCCCGTCGCCACCCGGCGTGCCCGAAGAGGTCGGCGGCATGCCCCGATACGTCGCGCTGGGCGACTCCTACTCGTCGGGCGAGGGCGTGGCGCCGTACGACCGCAACAGCGACCTCAGGCGAACCAACGGCACGAAGGGCTCCAACGTCGACGCCTGCCACCGGTCGACGGCCGGCGCGTACCCCCGCCTGGTGCATGATCCCGGCCGCGACTTCGTCCGGGACTTCCCGAACGACCACTACACCATCGAACAGATGTCGACGAAGTACAGCTGGGGCAGCTTCGGCTTCATCGCCTGCTCGGGCGCGACGACCGCGGCCGTCACCCGCGACGCGGTCAACGTTCCGCCGGCCGCCTCCGACACGGCGGGACACACCGACTGGGGACAGGTGGTCGACCGCTGGGGCGAGCTGACCCAGGTGGAGCAGGGCTGGCTGGACCCGGAGACCACGCACGTGTCGATCTCGATCGGCGGCAACGACGCCCGGTTCTCCGACGTGCTCACCGGGTGCATCGCCACTCTCAACGACTGCTCTGGGCCGAACTACCGGCTGACCCGGTCGAACGGGGTCGTCGATCCCGAACCGCTGCGCGACTACCAGACAAAGATCATTCGGGACTGGCTGCCGGCAAAGCTGAAGGCCACCTACCGGGCGATCCACACTGCCGCCCCGAACGCCCAGATCTTCGTCGTGGGCTACCCGCAGATGTTCCCCAACGAGGAAGGCAACAACGCCTGCTACAACATCAGCTCGCAGGCCCGGCTGTTCCTCAACGCGATGGCTGGTCGGATCTCCATCGCCATCGCGCGGGTCGTCGACGACCTGCGCGCCGAGGGCGTGGACATCCGCTACATCCACACCACGGCAGCGATCAGCGTCGGCAACAGCGGACAGAAGAAGTGGGCGTGCGGTGGCGACGACGGCTACCGGTGGCTGAACGCGGTCACCTCGACGTCCACCGACGGCAGCGGGGAGAAGACGCCGGGCACCGGCACCTTCCACCCGACCGCCCGCGGCCAGCAGGGCTTCGCCGACCTGCTCACCGCGGCCTTCGCGGACGCCCGGCGCCCGCGGGCGGACGACGTGGCGGCGATCAAGAAACGCATCCTCGACTATTCGGCGAAGCGCGCGCCGACCGACGACAAGGGCAGGTGGATCGTCACCGACCAACAGGCGAAACTCGCCGCCGAACGCTGCCTCGACCTGACCCGGCGCGGCGGGATCGTCGGCAACCCCTGCCTGTCCAAACCGATCTTGTTCCCCACCGCCTTCGACGCCCGCGGGGCAGCCCGCAACGACGACGCCGCGATCGACGCCAACCCGCCCTGGGTGCAGCTGCGCTACGTCAACGGCTCGACGGAGAAGCCCAAGGTGCTCAAGTCCCGTAGCTGGTTCATGAACGCACCGTACGGCCAGACCTCCTGCCCGACGACGCGGCCCGAAGACCAGTGCGACGAATATCCGTTCTACACCTCCGAGGAGGGTGGCGCCTGGGACTTCTTCACCGGCGGGGAGAATTCTCCGCTGAGCACCCGGCTGCTAATGATCCCCGCGGCCGAGAACCGGGCGGAGGGCAGCATGGTCGGTGCGATGTACAGCCACCAGGACTGCCGGATGCAGACCGGCACCTACGAACACATCGTCGGTAGCCCCGGCTATCAGAACCAGTTGCTGACCAGCGGCACGGAGTATCTGACCGTACCGCTGACCGACGAGGCGGCGTTCGTGGGCCAGAAAACCATGTACGTCTGCTGAACCGAGGCCCCGGCCGCCGTCAGGTGGCCGGGGCCCATCCCACCGGCTTATCCGCCGCGGGCCTGCGCGACCGTCGCCCGGCATCGGCATCGGCCCTCGCGACTCCGGATCCTCGGCAAGGGCACCGGCAGCCTCGGTCCACCCGAGCCGGGTGACCCCAGAACGACAGGCGGTACGGACGGCCTGAGGACCGGTGTCGGCGACGAGCAAGGTCGCAGGGTCCCAACCGCGCTCCTACGCGTACTCATATCCAGGTTTCCGCTTGCTTCGACCGTCGCCGGCCGTCACGACACCGCCAGCCGCACCTTGAAGGCAAGCCTGAAACGTCTGGCCGGCGCCTGCCGGGGCGTCTCAGGATGGCGTCATACGCGGTGCCGAGGCCCGCACCGTCCCGACCCGAGATGGAGTGCCGAAGATGCGTACCCGAAAGGTTTTCAAAGCCATTGCCGCCTGCCTCGTCGTGTTGGCGACCGTGTTCGCCATGCCCACGCCCGCCAGCGCAGCGGTCAACACGTACATCAGCGTGCTGCCGCAGAACGGCCCCAAGATGGTGCTCGACGTGCTGAACGGCAATGCCGCGAACGGGACCCCGGTCCAGTTGTGGCGACTGAACTACAACACCCAGCAGTACTGGACCATCCACCACGTCGCCTACTACAACGGCTTCGATGTCTACGAGTTCCACAGCAACATCGCCGACAAATGTCTCGACATGGCCACCGACGGTTCCGTGGGCAATGGCACCCGCGTGCAGACTTGGTCGTGCAGCCACGCGTCCAACCAGAGGTGGTACGCGGAGCCCGTCCAGGAGAACGCGAACTGGCGCCCGCTCCACAACATGCGGAACAAGGAGCTGTGCCTCGACGTCCTCAACGCTCAGTACAGCGACGGCGCGAGGCTGCAGGTCTTCACGTGCAACAACAAATGGAACCAGCGCTTCAACGTCTACTGACGAAGCCACTCCATATGAGGTCGGGCCCGAGGCGCATCAGCGGCCTCGGGCCTGTCTCGCTAACGGCACCTCTCTGTGTCAAGGCGTCGGCAGCAGAGGGGTTCCCCGTTCGCTGGTAATAGTCACGGCCCGGGGTCGCTCGTTGGCTGTTGCCATGGCGTGCGGGGCGTAGTTCAGATGCCGGTCGCCGGCGCGCGAAAGGCGGTGGCGTTGGACGTCACCGGATGATCCCCGCCGACGGGGCGTGCCTCGAGCGTCACACCGGGACCTGGGCGAGGTCGCGGCCGGCGGTGGCTCGAACGGCCCGGGGCCAGGTCCATGCGGTGCGCAGGATGAAGGCCAGGAGCAGCAGTTCGAGCCCGATGGAGAAGCCGTAGAAGTAGAGGTAGGCCCAGGACTCGCCGTCCGCGTTGTACGCCGTGACGGGGATGTAGAGCGTTGCCACGACGAGGTTGGTGGCGCGGTTGACACGGGCGGGGAGCGTCGTGGAGAGCAGGATCATGAGGATCGGGACGGCCATGAGTGTGAGCGCGAGGGCGACGAAGGTCGGGCCCGTGTCGAACCCGTGCACGGCGCCGGCCAGGATGTCGTCGATGAAGCCGGGCTTGTACAGGGCGAGGTAGTCGACGTAAATGTAGAGGAACATGAAGCTGGCCCAGGCCGCGGCGAGCTTCGCCTGGACCGGGAGGTGCGCTTCCTGGAGCGCACCGGCCCGTCTGTCGGTTCTGGTCATCACGTCTCCTGTCTGCTGGCGTCAGCCGGGTCGGCTCACTCGATGTCTCCACACTGACCAGCGTCGGCGGGCGTCACATCCGCTTGCGGGCTCGGGCTGTCCTGGCCCCGGGCGCGGGAAACTCGCCGTACTTTCGGCTGATCCGCCCGAGGGGCGGCCCCCTTACGTTCTCGGAAAAGGGGGAAGCATGCTTGCTGGGATCTGGGCTGAGCCTCGCCCCACAGGTGCGCCGGTACGTCTGTGGCGGGACTGGGCGCTGTCCTCGGCTCTTGTCGTGATCTCGGTCGTCGAGATGCTGCTGCGCGACGACAGGGCATGGGCGCCGCTGCTGGTCGGTGTCAGCGTCGTGGTCGCGGCGTGCCTGCTGTATCGACGCACGCGACCGCTGGCCGCGGTAAGCGTTGCCTTCGGAGCCGTTCTCCTCTTCGACATCGCGAGGATCGCGGTCATCGACGCCACCGGTCTGCTGGGCATCGCAGGGCTGCTCGTGTTGCCCTACGCCCTGCTGCGCTGGGGAGCAGGTCGTGAGGCTGCCCTCGGACTCGGCATCATCCTCATCTGGCTACCCGTCACCCTCGTCGCGGAGTCGACCTCACCCGCGGAGAAGGTCGCCGGTTACGGCTTCTTCCTGTGCTCTGCCGCGCTCGGAGCGGCAGTGCGCTACCGCACCAGAAGCCACGAGCGCGACGTCGAGCAGGTCCGGCTCCACCAGCGCAACGAACTCGCCCGCGAGCTGCACGACACGGTCGGCCATCACGTCTCGGCCATCGCCGTCCAGGCACAGGCAGGTCGCGCGCTGGCCGCCGCAGATCCGGAGCGCGCGCTGGCCACCCTGGTCACCATCGAGGAAGAGGCGTCCCGGACGCTCAGGGAGATGCGAGCCCTCGTGGGCGTGCTGCGCGACGGTACGGACGCCGATCTCACCCCTCGGCGAGGAGTGGCGGACATCGAGCGACTCACTCGTCCCGGCGGCGAGGTGCTGGGCGTCCGCGTGCAGGTCTCCGGTGACGCCGAGGCCGTTGAGCCGGCAGTCGGCACCGCCCTCTACCTGATCGCCGCCGAGGCGGTCACCAACGCGACCCGCCACGCCCGCGGCGCCACCGGAGTCACCGTCGACGTCACCGCATCCCGCGACCAGGTGCACCTGCGGGTACGCGATGACGGCGAGGCGACCACGACCAGCTCTTCGCACGCCGGCTACGGGCTGCGCGGCATGGCCGAGCGGGCGAGCCTGCTCGGCGGCACCCTCCGGGCGGGACCTGCCGCGGACGGCGGCTGGAGCGTCGACGCCTCGCTGCCTCGGACAGCGCGCACGTCATGACCATCCGCGTGCTGGTCGCTGACGACCAGGACATCGTCAGGGCAGGGCTCTGCATGATCCTGAACGCCCAACCGGGCATCGCCGTCGTCGGCGACGCCGCCGACGGCCGCCGGGCGATCTCCATGGCCCGTTCGCTGCGTCCCGATGTGTGCCTGCTGGACATCCGCATGCCCGAGGTCGACGGGATCGAAGCCACCCGCCGGCTCGCCGGGGCCGACGTCGCCGATCCTCTGGCCGTCGTCGTCATCACCACCTTCGACCTCGATGAGTACATCTACGGCGCGCTCAAGGCAGGCGCCCGCGGCTTCCTCCTCAAGGACGCCGGCGCCGAGATGCTCACCCAGGCCGTCCATGCCGCGGCCCGCGGCGACGCCCTGATCGCACCGAACATCACCGCGAGGCTCCTGTCCTCCTTCGCGAACAGCCGCCCGCGCTCGGTGCCACCTGAGCCTGTCGAGCCGCTGACCGCTCGCGAAGAACAGGTTCTGCTGGCTGCCGCTCGCGGGCGGACCAACAGCGAGATCGGCGATGAGCTGTCCATCAGCCTCAGCACCGTCAAGACCCACATCGCCGCCCTGATGCGCAAGCTCAACGCCCGCAACCGCGTCGAGATCGTGATGTGGGCCTACGAGACACGCCGCGTCGGCACCTGACCGACGCCCGCAGGCCCGGGTCGCGGAACCAACGCCGACCGCTTCGGTGTGAGCTGTCGGCACCAGTTCGACGGCACCACTCGCCCGGATGCCACGGCCTGCGCCCCGAGCGCAACCGCTTCGTCCGGCTGACCGGCGGCGACGAGAGCAAGTCCGAGGTCGAGGCCGCGCTCTCCCGTCACCGCGCGGATCCAGATCGGCCAGTACGGCCCGCGCCACCTGCGGCAAATTCGCCGCCAATCAAGGTCACGAGCAGCTCGCAGCTGAGCAGCCGCAGCATTTCGCTGCCGCAGGTCGATGTGAACCGTGGCCCGCAGCACCGCCGACCAACCGCCGGCAACCAACAGCCGACGCTGTTGAGCAACTGTTACCCGTCAGTGCAGCAACCGCACCACATAGGAGAGGTGCCGTCGCACCAACGGCAACAGATCCGCCGGGGCCATTGTCGGATAGGAGCTGGCGAGGTCGTCGACGCCCTGCTCGATCCGTTCGAGCATGTCGTTGCTGACATCACTGGCGGCGACTCTCGCCCGCAACTCGCCTGCCTCGACCGGCATGGTCGATCGGCGCATCCACCTGCCGAGCGAGCACTCCCCCGGCGTCAGGGATCCGGTCCAGGTGGCGGGCTGTGTCGACCGTCGGAGCTTTTAGCCCTGCCCTCCAACTTTGTGGAGATGGCTCTTGCTCCGGTGAGCGAGTTGCCCGAGAGACCGAAGCGACAGGCCACGCCGCTCCCGGCTCAAGGGGCCTGGCGAATCAGCCGGCCGCCACCCCATCGACGGTACCTAGACTCTTCACACGTGGATCTCCCATGCTCCTCACTTCTCGGTGAAGTGGCCTTGGACCTACCCCGGTCGACCTCGGACTCGTCACCGGTTCACCCCACTGACGCAGTGTGACGCGCGGGGCGGGGCGTGGGGTTCGGCCCGGCTGACTTTCCGCCCCGGCGCCGTGGGCAGCCGGGGTGGTCGCTTCATCCGTAATCGCATCGACGGCGACAGGTGCGGGCGGCACCTGCGCCGGGATGAAGACCTCGTCCACCTGGTCGAACTTCCAGCGGAACAGCGCTCGCCCGGCGACCGCGTCGAGTAGTGAAGGGCGGGCCGGCCCACAGCCGGTCCCGATGACCTCAGGCCGGCTCGTCCGGGAACCAGCCGGCCCGGCCGAGGGCACCCGGCAGGCTGGCCTTGCCGAGCCGGTCACCGATCCAGGCCGCCGTCTCGATCACCGCACGCGGGTCGAGGCCGGTCTGGTGGCCGGAGCGGTGCAGGGCGTAGACCAGGTCCTCCGTGGCGACGTTGCCGGTGGCCGCCGGGGCGAAGGGGCAGCCACCGATGCCGCCGACGCTCGCGTCGAGCACGCTCACGCCGGCCTCGACAGCAGCCAGAGCGTTGGCGATTGCGGTGTTGCGGGTGTCATGCAGGTGCAGGCGCAGCGGTACGCCCGGCGCGGCCGCGCCGGCTGCGGCCACCAGGTGCCGCACCTGGGCGGGCACTCCCACACCGATGGTGTCGGCCAGAGCGATCTCGTCCGGCTCGCCCTCAGCGAGCCGGGCGACGAGCTCACCGACCGTCGACGGGGCGACGTCGCCCTCGAAAGGGCAGCCGAACGCCGCAGCGACGGTGACGCTGGCCCGACGGCCGGCGGCGTGGGCGGCTGCGGCAATGTCGGACCAGGCCTGGACCATGGTGTCGACCGAGGCGCCCTGGTTTCGCCGGCTGAACGTCTCGGTGGCGACCACGACGCAGTTCACCTCGTCCACCCCGGCGGCGAGGGCACGGTCGAGCCCGCGTCGGTTGAGCACCAGACCGATGTACGATACGTCGCTGCGGCGCGGCACCTCGGCCATGACGGCTTCCGCGTCGGCCATCTGGGGCACCCGGTCGGCGCGGACGAACGACACCGCCTCGACCCGCCGCGCTCCGGCCTCGACGCAGCGCCGGATCAGCTCGATCTTGCTCGCTGTCGGGAGGACCTCGGACTCGTTCTGCAACCCGTCCCGGGGGGACACTTCCACCACGCGCACCATCATCTGTATACAATCTCAGAGCGGCAGGCGGTCGGCAAGGTACCGGTCGCGACATCGCTTCAGACCACGGAGGCACGGGTGACCAATGCCGGGCAGGACGCCTACGAGGCGTTGCGGAGCGCGATCCTGAACGGATCCATCCGCCCGGGGGAGCGGCTGGGCGAGGTGGAGTTGTCCTCGCAGTTCGGGGTGAGTCGGACCCCGATCCGGGAGGCCCTGCGCCGGCTCACCGCCGAGGGCCTGGTCGTCTTCCAGCCCAACCGGGGGGCCCGGGTGGCCGAGTGGTCGCTCAGCGATCTGGAGGACACCTACGAGATCCGGGCCCGGCTGGAGAGCTACGGCGCGGCCCTGGCCGCCCAGCGCATCGACGCCGACTGCCTGCCGAGGCTGAGCCTGCTCTGCGACGAGATGGATCAGCGGGCGCAGCGGATGACCCCGCAGGATCTGGACGACATCGCCGACCTCAACGCCGAACTGCACGGTCTGGTCATCGGCGCTGCCGACAGCCCTCGACTGACCTCCCTGCTCTCGGCGGTGGTGGAGGTCCCGCTCGTGGTTCGGGCGTTCCGTCTCTACACCCCGGAAGCGCTGGCCCGCAGCATGGCCCACCACCGTGACCTGGTGGCAGCCCTCCGCGCCCGCGACGCCGAATGGGCGTCGAGCACGATGCGCGCGCACGTGCTGGCCGCCCGGCGAGTGCTGCTGGACGCCATGTCCGACAACCCGGATCTCTGAGCGCTCGGGGCGCGCCGTTCCGACCGCGGTCCAGCCTCCGGGCCCGGTGGCCCGGAGGCTGGACGGGCCTCCGGGCCCGGTCAGCTCCCGGGTGCGCCCGGCTTGATGCAGGCCACCGCGCGGTCGGCGTCGAAGGGGGTCAGGCGCACCTCGTTTTGTACACACCGGTCCTCGCCGACCGGGCACCGACCGTAGAGGACGCAGCCGCTCACCTTCTCCGTCGGGCTCACCGGGTCGCCGACCAGGCGGGCCGGCGGCAGCTCCTGGTCGGGGTCGACGGGCAGCGCTGCGGCCAGCAGAGCGCGCGTGTAGGGGTGCTGCGGGTCGGCGAACACCCGCTCCGACGGGCCGGTCTCCACCACCCGTCCCCGGTACATGACCGCGATCCGGTCGCTGACGTAGCGAACGGTGTGGATGTCATGGGAGATGAACAGATACCCCATGCCGAGTTCGGTCTGCAGGTCGGCCAGGAGTTGCAGGATCTGGGCGCGGACCGACAGGTCGAGCGAGGAGGTGGGTTCGTCGAGGACGATCAGGGAGGGCTCGGTGACGATGGCCCGCGCGATGCCGACCCGTTGCTGCTGTCCCCCGCTGAGTTCACCGGGAAATCGGCGGGCCATCTCGGGTGCCAGCCCCACCTGCTCGATGACCCTGGCGACCCGGCTCCGGCGGTCGGCCGCCGGGGTCTTCGGCTGGTGGATGGCGAGTGGCTCGCCGACGATGTCGGCCACCCGCATACGCGGGTTCAGCGACTCGAACGGTTCCTGAAAGATGATCTGCGCCTTGGCGCGCAGCTGGCGCAGTCCGGCTGCGGGCAGCGCGAGCATGTCGGTGCCCTGGAAGTGCACCGAGCCCCGGGTCGGCTCGATCAGGCGTAGGGCCAGCCGGCCCAACGTCGACTTGCCCGACCCGCTCTCGCCGATGACGGCCAGTGTCTCGCCGGCGTTCACGGTCAGCGACACGTCGTCGAGGGCGTAGACCGTGGTGGTCCCGCCGACGGAGAACTCCTTGCTGACGTTGGTCAGCTCCAGCAGGCTCACCGAGCGGCCTCCCTCTCCTGCGACAGGTGACACCAGTACGTCCGGCCCGACGCAGAGGTCGTCGGCTCCGGGAACACCTGCCCGCAGGGCTCGAAGGCGTGCGGGCAGCGGGCCTGGAAGGGGCAGCCGGCCGGATAGTCGACGAGATCCGGCAGCCTCCCGGTGAGGTGCACCAACGGATGGCCCGGCCGGGGAACGGCCCGGACCAGCGCCTGCGTGTACGGGTGCTGCGGGCTGGTGAGCACGTCACGGACCGAGCCGTGCTCGATCACCTTGCCGGCATACATCACGACCACCCGGTCGCAGTACTGGGCCACCACGCCGAGGTCGTGGGTGACCAGCAGCATCGAACGGCCGTGCTGCTGGACCAGGCCCCGGATGAGGTCGAGGATCTGCCGTTGCACGGTCAGGTCGAGGCCCGTGGTCGGCTCGTCGGCGATGACGAAGGCCGGGTTGAGCAGCATGGCCATGGCGATGACGACGCGCTGGGCCATCCCGCCGCTGAGCTGGTGGGCGTAACCGTCGAGGACCCGGTCCGGGCCCGCGATGCCGACGTCGGCCAGCGCGTCGCGGGCCCGGTCCCGGGCGATGGCGTCGGAGCGGATGCCGTGCGCAGCGAGGATGTTGGCGAACTGCCGGTGGATGCGCATCACCGGATTCAGCGCGCTGAACGGGTTCTGCGCGATGAAGCCGATCTCGGCGCCGCGCAGCCGGCGCAGTTCGGCCGCACGCAGACCGAGCAGGTCGACCCCGTTGAATCGGGCGGTGCCCTCGACCACCCGCCCCGGGGGACGGACCAGGCCGAGAATCGACCGGATCGTCACCGACTTGCCGCATCCGCTTTCGCCGACCACACCGACGATCTCGGCCCGGTCGACGTGGAAGTCGACGCCGTTGACCGCGTGTACCAGCCCGTCGGGGGTGTCGAAGCGGGTGGTGAGGCCGCTGACCTCCAGCAGGCGGGGCTCCCGGTCCGCGCCCTGGCCGGTGTTGGTGGGGCGGCTCAGCGCCTGGCGGGGGGCGCTCATCGCTGCCTCGCCCGTCCGAAGGAGTCCTGCAGCTCGTCGCTGATGGCGTTGAAGCAGAGCACGGTCAGGAAGATGGCGAGTCCGGGGAAGACCGATACCCACCACTGGCCGGTCGTCATGTTCTGCGCTCCTGTCTGGATCATCGCTCCCCAGCTGGCGTCGGCGGCGTTGATGCCGATGCCGAGGAAGGACAGCGAGGCGATCACCACGATCGAGTGGGCCACCGCCAGCGACGCCTGGGCCAGGATGATGCCGGTCATGTTCGGCAGCACGTGACGGAACATGACCCGCGGCCCGGTCGCGCCGATGGCGTGGGCGGCCTCGACGTAGCGGCTCTCCCGGATGGTCAGCCCTTCGCTGCGGACCAGACGGACGAACCGGGGGACGTTGATGATGGCGATGGCCACCACGACGTTCTCGATGTTGTTGCCCATCAGGGCGACCAGTGCGATGGCGAGGACCAGCAGGGGGAAGGCCTGGAAGACGTCCAGCGCGCGGACCACGCGCTCTCCCCACGGCCCTCGGTGCAGGGCGGCCAGCCCGAGCAGTACGCCGACCACCAGCGAGATCAGCATGCCGGCGAGGGCCAGCGGGATGTCCACTCCGGCCGAGGCCACCAGGCGGCTGAAGACGTCGATGCCGAACTTGTCGGTGCCCATCCAGTGCTCGCCGTCGGGTGCGGCGAGGGTGTCGGGCAGCGGCTCGGCCGGGTCGTAGGGCAGCGGCGCGAGGTAGGCCGCCGCCAGCATGCCGGCGAGGATGCCGCTGGGCACCCACAGGCGCAGGCGGCGACGGCCACGGCGGGGCTTGCGACCCTTCGGCGCGGTGACCGTGGTGGGATCGGCGGCCAAGGTTTCAGTCATAGCGCACCCTCGGATCGAGCACCGCGACCAGGATGTCCAGTGCGGTGAAGGCCAACAGGGTTCCCAGGCCGGCGGCGAGGATGAAGCCCTGCACGGCCGGCATGTCGAGCTGGAGGATGGAGTCGATCGCCCACTCCCCGAAGCCACCCCACGAGAAGATCGTCTCGATGATCGCCGCTCCGCCGAGCAGAGCGGCCAGCAGGATGCCGCCGTAGGTGAGGATCGGGGTGCGGGCCTGACGGAAGGCGTAGGCCAGCACGGTCCGCTCGGGCAGACCGCAGGCCCGGGCGAATTCGACCTGCTTGGACTCCAGGGCGGGCACCAGTGAGGCGTAGGTGCTGCGGGCGAAGTACGCCGAGTAGTAGATGCCCAGGGTCAGCACCGGCAGCATCGAGTGCGCCACCGCCGAACGGAAAACCGTCATGTCACCGGCGATCAGCGAGTCGACCAGCAGTGCCCCGGTCACCGCTGGCGGCGGCTCGTCCATCAGACCGAGCCGGCCGACCGGGGCGGGAGCCCACCCGGCGAGATAGAAGCAGAGGTAGATCAACAGGAGGGCGAGGAAGAAGTCGGGGATCGACTGGAAGGTGGTGACCACAAATCGGGAGCCCCGGTCGGCCAGCCTGCCCTTGTGGTACGCGCCCAGGGTGCCCAGGCCCACACCGAGCGCCGCGGCCACGATGAGCGAGAGGATCACCAACTCCAGGGTGGCCGGGGCGAAGCGCAGGATCTCCGACAGGATCGGCCGGTCGGTGTAGTACGACGATCCGAGGTCGCCGCGGACCAGGCCGCCGAGGTAGTCGACGAACCGCTCCCACAGTGGCCGGTCCAGACCGAGGCGTCGCTCGATCTCGGCCAGTTCCTCCGGGCCGGCGGCCGGCCCGGCGATGACCCCGACCGGGTTGCCCGGCAACGCGTTGACCAGGAGGAAGGCCAGCACGACGACCGAGAGCAGCCCCACGGGCAGGAAGAGCACCCGCCGTCGGGCGTAGCCGAGGACCCGCATCACAAACCTCCCGGTCCGAGCAGCGCCGTGGCTTCGTCCAGAGCCAGCACTTCGGCGTACTTGGCACCGAGGTCGAACAGGGCGGCCTGGTGCGGTCGCGGGTCGCGGTCCAGGCATGCCTCGGCGACGACGAGGGGGACGAAGCCGTGCTGCAGGGCGTCCACCGCGCTGGCCCGGACACAGCCGCTGGTCGACGCGCCGCCGATGACGAGGGCGTCCACCCCCAGGACACGCAGGGTGCTGGCCAGGCTGGTGCCGAAGAAGGCGCTGGCGTACTGCTTGGTCACCACCGTCTCGCCGGGCGCCGGGGCCAGGCTCGGCGGGGCGTCGGCGAACGCGCTGCCGTGTTCGAAGACCCGCAGGGCGGGCACCTTGCGGGCGAAGAGGCCACCGTCTGCCCCGCCCGGGCTCAGTTCCACCCGGGTGTGGATCACCGGCACGCCGTGGCGGCGCGCGGTGTCGAGCAGTGTGGCGCAGGCCCGCAGGGCCGGTGGGTCGGTGTCGCCGGCGTAGAGCGGTGAGGCCGGGTCGAGGTAGGCCCGGACGAGGTCGACCAGGAGCAGTGCTCGACGTGATCCGCGACCCAGGTCCCCGCCGAAGCCGGCCCTGCGGTAGTCGCCCTGGAGGTCATCCACCGTGTCCACCCCTAGATGACGCCGCTGGTTCGCAGCGCGTCGATCTCGGCGGACTCCAACCCGACGATGTCGGTGAGCACCTCGTCGGTGTGTTCCCCGAGCCGCGGCCCGGCCCACTTGATCCGCCCCGGGGTCGCCGACAGTCTCGGTACGACGTTCTGCATGGGGAACTCGCCGAACTCGGGGTGGGCGACCCGGACGATGGCTTCCCGGGCGGCGAAGTGCTCGTCCTCCAGCATCTCCGGGGCGCGGTAGACCCGGCCGACCGGGACGTCGTGCTTGACCATCGTGGCCATCAGGTGCTCGGTGTCGTGCTGCGCCGACCAGGTCGCGATGATGGCGTCCAGTTCGACCTGGTGGCGGCCCCGGGCGGAGTGCGTGGCGAAGCGCTCGTCGGTGCCGAGTTCGGCCATGTCCATGGCTGCGGCCAGCCGCCGGAAGACGGTGTCCTGGTTGGCCGCGATGAGCACCAGCCCGTCGTCGCGTGTGGGATAGACGTTGGAGGGGGCGATGTTGGGCAGGATGGCACCGGTGCGTTCGCGCACGTGACCGGCCAGGGCGTACTCCGGCAGCAGCGACTCCATCATCGCCAGCACCGCCTCGTAGATCGCCGAGTCGACCATCTGGCCCCGGCCGGTGCGGTCGCGGACCCGCAGCGCGAGCAGGGCCCCCAGAGCGGCGAAGGTGCCGGCCAGGGAGTCGCCGAGGCTGATGCCGACCCGGCTGGGCGGCGTCTGCGGGTCGCCGACGACGTAGCGCAGGCCACCCATGGCCTCGCCGACGGAGCCGTAGCCGGGGCGGGCGGAGTAGGGACCGTTCTGACCGAAGCCGGAGACCTGGACCATGACCAGCCCGGGATTGGTTTCGGACATCTGCTCGTAGCCCAGGCCCCAGCGCTGCATGGTGCCGGGCCGGAAGTTCTCCACCACCACGTCGCACTGGGCGATCAGCCGCTGGGCCACCGATTGGCCCTCGGGGGTGCGCAGGTCCACGGTGATGGACTTCTTGTTGCGCGCCACGATCGGCCACCACAGCGACTTGCCGTACGGCTTCTCCCGGCCCCACTCGCGCATCGGGTCGCCCTGGCGCGGGGGTTCGCACTTGATGACCTCGGCGCCGAAGTCGGCCAGGAGTTGGCTGCAGAACGGCCCCGCGAGCAGGGAGCCGAACTCGACCACGCGTACGCCGTGCAGCGGTCCCTCATGGTGCAGATCGCTAGACATGAACACCTCTCATAGCAGCCACTCAGTGGTCGTTGTATACAACAGGGAGTCGGGACTCGCTGTCAACAGCAGTTTGGGCCGATCAGCCGCGCGCCAGCGCGCCCACATTCCCACGTTTCTGCATACAGAAGCGGCCCGGGCGGCCCCGACGCCTGTCACGCCCGTGCGCCCAGCCGACGGCCGAGCAGCCGCCCGAACGCCAGCGCCGGCGTCACCGCCATCCCCCCGCAGAACGCCGCGCCACTGGTGGCCCCCATGCCGATGGCCTCGCCGACGGCGTACAGCCCGGGCACTATTGCGCCACCGGGCCGCCGGACCCGCAATTCGGTGTCCACGTCCAGTCCGCCGAAGCTGCACAGCAGCGCGGCCACCGAGCGAAGCGCGTAGTAGGGCGGCCGGACCAGGGGATGCGCGGGAGCCCGGCGGCCCAGCGGGTCCACCCCTTGCCGCACCGCGAGGTTGTAGGACCGCACGGTGTCGACCAGCCCTTGCGCGTCGATGCCCGCCCGGCGGGCCAGTCCAGGAAGGTCGTCGGCGACCCAGGCCACGTCCCCCCGCTGCGCCTCGACCCGGAACCGCTCGTGCCCCCAGGCCGGTACCAGAGGCGGCCCCGCCGCCAGGGCTTCGGAGTCGCAGACGATCCAGAACTCGCCCCCCGGCTGCTCCTGCACGGCCCGCTCGTGTCCGGTGACGTCGTCGAGGTCCTCGGCGACGAACCGTTGCCCGGCCGCGTTGACCCAGATCTCCCGGGGCGGGCGCTCGACCGGTGCGAGGTGCGCCAACTCCGACCAGAAGTCCACCCGCCCCGGCTGGGAGCGGCGTTCGAGCAGGCCGAGCCGGGGCGTGTGCAGATCAGCGAAGCGGACCTCGGCCCCCAGGGGCCTGGCCATCTCGATCGCGGCGCCGGTGGAGGTCGGCACCGCGTTGGTCACCAGCCGAGGGCCGCCCGGGGTCAGCGCGCGGAACAGCTCCGGGTTGGCGCCGTACCCGCCGCAGGCCAGCACCGTGACCCCGGCGCGGACCTCGCGGGGGCCCTCGGGGGTGTCCAGGAGCGCGCCGGTGACCGTGCCTGCGGCGCTGGTCAGCCGGGTGGCCCGCGAGCGCAGCCGCAGGGCGACCCGGCCCGCGGCCACCTGCTTGTCCAGCAGTGGACGCAGCGTCTCTCGGATCGACCGACCGTGCCCGATCCCCCAGTAGGTCCGCGGCCGGGAGTACGGGGAGTGCCCGTGGTAGACCACAGGTGTGCCCGGGGCGAACGGGAAACCATGCTCGTCGAGCCAGTCCACGACGCCGGCCGCCTCGTCGACCGCCAGCCGGATCAGCGCCGGGTCGCCGCGGTGATGACCGATGCGCAGCACGTCGGCGTAGTGCCGGTCCGGGTCGTCGTCGATACCCGCCTGGCGCTGCCGGCGGGTGCCCGCGGCGCTCATGTGCCCGGCCGAGACACTCAGCGTGCCACCGATGTCGGTGCCCCCGTCGACCAGCTCGACGCGGAGCCCGGCCCGCGCCGCCTCGATCGCGCAGGGCAGGCCGGCGGTGCCGGCCCCGATCACCAGCAGGTCGACCTCGCCGCTCATCGCGCGCTTGCCCGGTCGGATCCCAGCCGGCCCGTGGTGACGAAGGACGACAGCACCGCGGCGAACTCCTCGGGCACCCGCCAGGGCAACTGGCCGGTGGTGTCGGTCAGCCGCACGGCGACGGCGTCCGGACGGATTGCCTGCGCCAACGCGTCGCCGTCGGCCAACATGTCCCGGGCGGCGGTCAGCAGCAGCACCGGGCAGGGCAGGGCGCGCAGCGGCTCGGTCGGGTCGTAGGCGAACGCGGCCCGGTACGCCCAGTTGTACCGTTCGAAGACCGAGGCGATGTTGGCCACCGCGAGGTTCACCAACTCCGGAGGCCCCTCCCAGATGTCGAGGTAGCGGGCCCAGAGATCCTGCAGGTGCCGGCCGGCCGGGTCGATCGGCTTGTCCGGCGCCCAGGAGGCGCCGAGGCGCTCCCGCTCGGCCTGGTCCAGCACCAGCCCCGACAGGATGGCGTGAGTGACCCGGTCCGGCCCGGCGAGTTGGGCGACCGCCAGGGCCAGCGAGGCTCCGGTGTGCTGTCCGGCGACGGCGAACTCGGTGATACCGAGGGCGTCGACGGCGTCGAGCAGCAGGCGCGCGTAGCCGGGGATCTCCAGTGGGTCGCGGGGCGGGTCGGACAGCCCGTACCCGGGGGTGTCGAAGGCGAAGGCGCGCAGTGTGCGGCCAAGGGCGGGCAGGGCCGGGGCGAAGACATTCGATGCCTGCGGCGACTCGTGGAACAGCACCAGGGCAGGCCCGCCGGTGCCGGCGGTGCGGTAGTGGATCTGCCCGCCGGGCGGGCCGACGTATCCGCGCATGTCACTTTCCTCGGGCTCGGGGGGCGGGGGGTTCGGGTGGTGGCTCGTACGGCCCGGCGGCGGGCGGACGCCGTTTCGGGGCGGTCGAGCGCGCGGCGCGCCGGGTGGGGCTCCCGCCGGCCTTTTCGGCCGATCGGCGGGCGGGCACGGCGGGCGGCGCCGTGGCGGGTCCGGGCTCCAACTCGGCCCCGGCCGCGGCGGACGGTGGAGCGGTGGCCGGTGGCTTCGGCGCCCCGCCTGTCCGGGGCTCACGCAGCAGGTCCGTCGGCACGGTCGGTCGACCGATCACGGTCGTCACGACAGTCCCGCCGATCGCAGCCACGGCCTGCCGGGCGCTCTCCACCGCGGACGTGACCGAGGCCATGTCGCCGACGAGGGAGACCGTGACAATTCCATCGCCGATGCGTTGCACGCCGATCAGCCGTACCTCGGCCGCCTTGCCCATCACGTCGACGGCGACGATCGAGGCGGTCAGCCCTTGTGTCTCGACCATGCCGAGCGCACCCGCATCCCACAGATCCACGTCAGTCCTTCACGTAGTTGAGCCACGCCTCGGTCTCCAGCCGGTCGACGATCGCGACGATGCTGGAGTCCACGGGCGCCTGACCGGGTTGCCGCAGCGCCAGCCGCGCGGCGCCACCCGTGGCGACCAGGACGACCTCTCCCCTGCCGGCGCCGACGGTGTCGACGGCGACGTAGGGCTCTCCGGCGGGCGCATCGCCCAGCGGCGCGACGACGAGCAGCTTGGCCCCGGTCAGCGCCTCCGACTTGACGGTGCTGACCACCGAGCCGATCACGCGGGCGACACGCATGCCGACACCACCTCGTTTCTCTAGCGTCGGTGCGACCAGGGCTTCGTCTCGAACGCTCGACGGACCGCGTCGCGCGCCGCCTCCACCTCCGAGTGCAGTCCGGAGATCCACAACCTGCCGAACTGGCCCACGCCCCGGACGTCGATGATCTTCACACTGGCGGACTTCTCCACCTCGTTGCCGACAGCGGAGATGTAGGCGGCGGGCTGACACTCGACCACCAGCATCGACTCGCCGGCCACCAGCAGGGAGCCCTTGCGGGAACGGTTGACCAGCTGCGCCTGGTAGGCGTCGATGTTGGAGACGACCTTCGCCGAGACCAGCTCCGCCGGCTGCGCGTCGGCCTCGGTGATCCCGAGCAGGTCCAGGATGGTCTGACCGGCCTGGCGCACCGCGTCCTGCGACATCGAGTGCAACTCGGTCATGCCGTACTGCCGCTCGACGACCTGAGAGCCGGGGCGCACCCCGGTGGCCTTGACGGCGGCGTCGACCAGGGCGTACACGTCGCTGCCCGGGGAGATCTCCAGGTAGAGCTCGGACATCCCCTCGACCACCGGGTCACCCGACATCACGCTGCCGAGCAGGGCGGCCATCTGCGGTTGGAGTCGGTCGACGAACGCGAAGGTACGCAACTCGACGTCGTTGTGGGCCATGTCAGCGCCGGCCCACGAGCAGCGCGAGGGTGCCGCTGCTGCGCCGCTCACCGCTCTGCAGCACCCGGCCGGTGGGGGTGGAGACCTCCTCGACGCACTCCCGCTTGCAGGACAGTTCGGTGCAGTCGCCGGTGAATCCGGCGTCCCGGGCGGCCTGGACCAGGTCCATGTCCCGCATCGGGCCCCAGAACGGCTCGTTGTTGTTCCAGGTGTCCCAGTCGATGAGGAACTGCACCAGCGGGTCCAACCCGGCGTAGCCCGGGAAATCCGCGTGGATCATCATCCCGCCCGGGGCGAGCAGCCGGTGGCATTCCCGCAGGACGGCGCGGACCGCCTCCGGTGGCATCTCGTGCAGCAGGATGTGCGAGACGACCAGGTCGAAGTGCCCCGACGGGAAGCCCGTGTCCTCGCCGTTGCGCTGCGCGAAGTGCACCTTGCGGCCCAGGGACTCCGCCCGGCCGTGGGCGTAGCGCAACAGAGCGGCACCGACGTCGATGCCGTGCACCTCCGCCTCGGGATAGGCGTCGACGTAGGGCAGCGTGGAGTTGCCGACTCCGCAGCCGATCTCCAGGATCCGCCTGGGGCGGAAGTCCTTGTGCACGGTCTTGAGGTAGTTGTTCACCACCGACTGGCCGTAGTCGTCGTTGAGCTCGCCCATCTGGCCCATGGCGTAGACGTAGACGCCGCGGTCGTAGAGCGCCCCGGCGGTGACGTCGCCGGGGACGTACTCGCCCCGGTAGCCGCCGGGCATGGCGTGGATGTCGATGCCCCAGAAATACCAGGGCAGGACGAAGTCGGGATCCAGCTCCAGCGAGCCGAGGGTACGGCCGGTCCGTTCCGCCCTGGCCCGCAGGTCGTCCAGTTGCCGGCCGATGCTGTCGGCCACCACGTTCCAGAGCAGGTCCTGGCTCGCCCGCCGCACCGAGCTCCAGAGCTGGTAGTACGGCTCGGGCTCCATCGCCCGGCGGACCGTCTCCCGGTCCCGGGGCGGGACGCCCATCTCCTGCTGGTACCTGGGCAGGACGCGGTGCGCGTACAGCTCCCGTACCCCCGGGGTCACCTCGGTGGAGATGTGCGACTTCAGGGCCCGGACGAACGTCTCCCGGGCCAGT
Organism: Micromonospora sp. C41; assembly: GCF_018070485.1. Lineage (NCBI taxonomy): Bacteria > Bacillati > Actinomycetota > Actinomycetes > Micromonosporales > Micromonosporaceae > Micromonospora > Micromonospora sp. C41. Next base: position 131,879 of record NZ_JAGPXP010000015.1, read on the forward strand.
TCGTCGTGGTTCTCCGTCGGCAACAGGCCGTGTCGCTGCTGCTGTTTCACTTGTCCTCCCCCACCTGTGCGAAGGCCCGCCGGATGACCTCCCGGTAGGACTCCGGGGTCTCCTCCCGCACGATCTCCTCACGCCACTCGTAGAAGACCCGCAGCACCCGGGCGACGAACGCCGCCGCCTCGGCGTCTCTGGTCTCGGCGTCCTCGGCGGAGAGCGTGAAGCCGTCCACCGCGCCCCCCTCCACAACCCGCCGGTCGGCCAGCAGTTGTTCCAGGGTCATCACCCGCTCACGCAGCACCCACACCTCCGAGGTGAGGGTCACCATCGTCGAGACCAGGGCCTCCATACCCGGCTCAGCGAAGAACTGAGGGCGGGCGCCCTTGGCCTTCTTGGGCAGCAACTGTCCGGGCAGCGGTTGGGCCTGCTCGGGGCTGCCCACCCCGGGCCCGCCGTAGGCGCCGAGCGCCCGCAGCGTCTCGGTGGCGACAGTGGAGGCGTCCGCGTCGGGGTTGGCCGACACGACCGCGGCGGCGATGGTACGGATGGTCCGCTCCGCCTCCTCCGCGGCCTCGCAGCCACACGAGCAGCCGTCGGCGTCGTCGCAGCCGCCCTGGGGCTCGCCCCCGCCGGGGCCGGCCCCGGCGGGGGCGGCCGGCGCCGGTGCCGCCGACCCGCGCCGGACGTCGATGCCCAGCCCTTGGGCGATGTCCTGGGCGTGCGGGGAGATCAGGTCGCCCGGGCCCAGCAGGACTTCGCGCGGTCCGTCCGACCGGGCGATGTCTTCGATATCGACTGCAGTCCACACCCGACTCATGTCTCAGCTCCTTCGATGAGCACGCGGGCTCCGGTCAGGACTTCGTTCCGCCTCGACTCGAACCGGTCGGCAGGATCGCCTCGACCTCGTTGTGCGGGCGCGGGATGACGTGCACCGAGACGACCTCACCGAGCCGGGAGGCGCTGGCCGCACCGGCGTCGGTGGCGGCCTTGACCGCGCCGACGTCGCCACGGACGACGACGGTGACCAGGCCACCGCCGATGTACTCGGTGCCCACCAGGACGACCGTGGCGGCCTTGACCATGGCGTCGGCGGCCTCGACCGCCGCGACCAGGCCCCGGGTCTCGATCATGCCCAGCGCGGACATCTGCAGGTCAGCCATGACAGTTCTCCTTTGCGAGTTGGTTGGCGTGCGGGTGCCCGCCGTTGCCCAGGACCGTGGTGGTCTGGAAGTGGGGTGGTCTCATCGCACGGTCACCTGCCGAGCGATGTGGTGCACGAGCGCCTCCAGCGGGGACTGCGCCGGTTGCTGGGCGCGGGCGGGCCGGTCGCTGCCGCCTGCGGGCCCGGCGTCGCGATGGCGGGCCGGCGTCGCACCGGGCCGTGGGCCGGGAGGCGCCGGCTCCGGCCGCGCCCCGGCGCCCGCCGGTTCCCGGGGTGGGGTCAGTCCGGTCTCGGCGAGGCAGCGCGCCCGGAGTTCCTCCACGGTGCCGCCCCGGTTGAAGCGGGGCAGGTCGCCTCGGCCGGCGGCGAGTTCCGCGCGCCGGGTCCGGGTGCGCTCGGCATCGACCCGGCCGTCGACCAGGACCACTCCGTAGCGCCGGGCGCCGTCGACGGTGACCAGGCCCCGCTCGACGTCGTGGCGGACCTGCTCCGGGTCGCGCTCGAGCGGGTCGCCCCAACCGCCGCCGCCCCAGGTGACGAAGTGCAGCAGGTCGCCGGGGCGGACCGCGACGTGGTCACACTTGGCCGGTACCACCTGCCGGGAGCCGTCGGCGCGTTCCAGGATCTTCGTGCCGCGTTCGCCGGGCTCGCCGCCGAGCACGCCCCAGGGTTTGGTGAACCATCTGTCGTCGTGGATCGAGACCTCACCCGGTTCCAGGAACCGGTAGCCGACCCGGATGCCGTTGCCGCCCCGGTGCCTACCGATGCCCCCGGAGTCGGGGACCGTCTCGTAGGACTCGATACGCAGCGGGTAGTAGGCCTCCAGGTACTCGTTGGGCACGTTGGTGAACGAGGGCCACATGGAGTGCCCGTCGAACCCGTCACCGACCGGTCGGGCGGGCACACCGCCGAAACCGATCTGGTAGAGCTGGAACCACTTGCCGTGCCGATCCAGGCCGGAGTACATCAGGTGCGGGCTGGAGGAGAACCCGGCGGCGGCGAGGAAGTCCGGCTGACACTGCCCCAGCAGTCCGGCGAGCACGTCGAAGAGCCGACCCAGGGCGTGGGTACGACAGGAGACGGCCGCCGGGCGCCGGGGCTTGAGCAGGCTGCCCTCGGGGATGCGGACGTCGACCAGGGGGTAGAACCCGTCGTTGAAGAGGATCATCGGGTCCACGGCCATGATGGTGTAGACCCCAAAGAACATCCGTAGGACGTTCTCGTTGAGCAGGAAGTTGATCGACCCCTCGGCCTGCTCGCTGGTACCGGTGAAGTCCAGCACCACCCGGTCGCCCTCGCGCCACAGCGAGCAGCGGATGCGGAACGGTCCCTCGCCGCGTCCGTCGTCGTCGACGAAGTCCTCGAAGGTGACCGGCTGCTCGGGCACGACCTGGCGGAACAGCTTCGCCATCGCCTGCCGGTTGCGCTCCAGCAGCAGCTCCAGGGTGGACAGGTAGGTGTCAGCGCCGAAGCGCTCGCAGAGTTCACGGACCCGGGTCTCGGCGGTGCGGCAGGAGGCCAGGACCGCGTTCAGGTCGGCGCGGTTCCAGCTCGGCAGGCGCACCTGGTTGAGCACGGTGTCCAGGAGCTGTTGGTCGAGGGTGCCGCCGCGGAACAACTTCACCGGCGGGACGATGACGCCCTCCTCGTGGATGGACACCGCGTCGGTGGGCAGGCTGCCGGGCACCTTCCCGCCGACGTCGCTCATGTGACCGAACATCGCCGCCCAGCCGACCAGCGCCTTCTCGAAGTAGATCGGCAGCAGCACCAGCCAGTCGTTGGCGTGGCTGATGGCGCCGTCACAGGCGTACGGGTCGGAGGTGAAGAAGACGTCGCCCTCCTCGACCGTGCCGTCGTATCCGGAGAGGAAGCCGTCGATGAAGGAGCCGAACTGTCCGGCGACCATGCGCCCGCGCCGGTCGGCGATCAACGGGAAGGCGTCGTGCTGCTCGCGGATGCCCGGTGACATCGCGGTACGCATCACCACCGCGTCCATCTCGAAACGGGCGTTACGCAACGCGTTCTCGACGATGTCGAGCACCGCGGTCTCGACCTCGACGCCACGCTCCGGGCGTACTGTCTCGACGATGACCGCACTCATCGGTTCCCTCCCTGCTCGGCGGGCAGGATGAGCAGGTTGCCCAGCCTGTCGACGCGCGCGACACAGCCCGGCAGGACCAGGCTGGTGGAATCCATCTCGACCACGATCGCCGGCCCGGACAGCTCGTTGCCGGCCCGCAGGGCGGTGCGGTCGTAGAGGGTGGCCTCCTGCCAGCCGCCGTCGACGTAGACCTGCTGACGGCCGACGATCGCCTGCGCGGCGTCGCGGTCACCGGATTCGATCTCGACCGGGGTGATCCGTTCGGCGTGGGAGACCCCGACCGCCCGGATGTTGACGATCTCGTGCCGCTCATCCAGTGCGAAGCCGAACAGGCGCTGGTGGGCCTCGTCGAAGCCGCTGCGCAGGCCGGGGATCACAGCCATGCCTCGGCCCGCGTCGACCTCGACGGAGACCTCGAAGCCCTGGCCGTGGTAGCGGACGTCGGCCTCGTATCGCACCGACCGGGCGTCGCCTGGCACCCCGGCCCGGTCGAACTCGGTGTCGATCTGGGCGGCGAGGTCGGTGAACTCGCGCCGCAGCAGTTCCTCGTCGACGTCGTCGAGAGGGCGCACCAGGGACCGGTTGGCCTCGGCCCGCACACCTGTCGAAGCGTCACCGTAGGCGCAGAGCACCCCGGGCGACTGCGGGATCACCACCGGCCAGGAGCCGAGAAGCTTGGCGAGCGCGTTGACGTGCAACGGGCCGGCGCCGCCGAAGCCGAACAGCGCGAAGCGCCGGGGGTCGTAGCCGCGCTGCACCGAGACCAGCCGCAGCGCGCCGAGCATGTTCTCGTTGACGATGTCGATGATCGCGGCGGCGGCGGCCTCCACCGACACCCCCAGCCTGCTCGCAACGGTGCCGACCGCCGTGCGGGCCTTCTCCACGTCCAGCGGCATGGCGCCGCCGAGCAGGGCGTGCGGCAGGTAGCCGAGCACGACGTTGGCGTCGGTGACGGTGGGCAGTTCGCCGCCGCGTCCGTAGGTCGCCGGACCGGGCAGGGCACCCGCGCTGGCCGGGCCCACCCGCAACGCACCGGTCAGCTCGGGGACGTGGGCGATGGAGCCGCCGCCGGCGCCCACGGTCTGTACGTCGATCGACGGGGCGCGGACGGCGAGGTCGGCCACGGTCGTCTCGCGCCGGATGGCCGGGGTGCCGTTCTCGATCAGCGCTACGTCGGTGGAGGTACCCCCCATGTCCAGGGTGAGCAGGTCCGGGTGGCCGGCGGCCGGGCCCAGCGCCACGGCGGCGGCGACCCCGCCGGCGGGTCCGCTCATCAGCAGACTGACCGGGATGTCCTCGGCCCGCTCGAAGGTCATCAGTCCGCCGTCGGAGCGCAGCACGCGGCGCTCGCCCAGGAGTCCCTCGGCGACCAGTTTCGCGCTGAGGTTGCTCAGGTAGGAGCTGACGCCGGGGCGGACGTAGGCGTTGGCGACGGTGGTCAGGGTCCGCTCGTACTCCCCGAGCTCGGGCAGGACCCCGGCGGAGGTGGAGACCGGCACACCAGGGGCCTCGGCGGCGGCGATCTCGGCGGCCCGCTGTTCGTGGGCGGGGTTGGCGTAGGAGTTGACGAAGCCGATGGCGAGGGCGTCCACGCCCTGGTCGACCAGCTGGCGGACCGCGGCCCGCACGGCCGCCTCGTCGAGGGGCTCGACCTGCTCGCCTCGGGCGTCCATGCGGCCCCGGACCTCGCGGACGTCTTCGAGCGCGACCATCTCGGCCGGCCGGTCCCAGACGATCCAGCCGCCCAGGCCGCCGGGAACGAACGAGCGGGCGATGTGCAGGATCTGCCGGTAGCCGACGGTCACCACCAGGCCCACCCGGGCGCCCCGGCGTTCCAGGACGGCGTTGGTGGCCACCGTCGTGCCGTGCAGGAACTGGCGGACGTCCGCGGCGCGGGCCCGGGCGTCGGTCAGCACCCGGGTTACGCCCTCGATGACGCCGACGGACTGGTCCTGAGGCGTCGAGGGCACCTTGGTCCGTCGGGTCTTCCCGGTCGCCTCCTCGATCAGAAGAACGTCCGTGAACGTGCCACCGACATCGACTCCTAGGCGGTACATCAGTGCACATCCTGCTTTCTCGAGTGCCGGCTCTTCTCGGGTTGCCGTTCTGCGTCGTCGCTGTGTGGTCCCCGGCCCCTGGGGTGCTGCCCACCGGGGCCGGGGATCACCGCGCCGGTGGGACGCCGGCGAGGTCAGGAGCCGCTGATGTCGTAATAGTTGACGTGGCCCTGGGAATAGCTGACGAACCCGGTCACGCCCTTCTTGAAGACGTAGTACTTCTGGGAATCGACCAGCGGGATGGCCGGCATGTCACCCACCAGGAAGTCGTTGACCTGCTTGATCAACGCGTCGCGGTCGGGACCCGGCTGGGTTTCCAGGATCTTCCGGGAGAGGTCGTCGAGGGTCGGCGAGCTGTAGTTCTGCAGGTTGGTCAGTCCACCCGTGGAGTAGAAGACCTGCAGGTAGTAGGCGGGGTCGGGCACCAGCGGGGTGCTGGTGGCCAGCCAGCTCTGCAGCTTGCCTTCACGCTTGGCGGTGTCGAAGTCCGCGCCGGAGGCGACGTTGTTGAGCTTGACCTGGATGCCCACCTTGGCCAGTTGCGAGCGCAGCAGGACGGCGACCTGCTCGCTGTGCGCTCCGACGTTGGCCGCGTTGTAGGCCAACTCCATCGGGAAGCCGTTTGGCAGGCCGGCCTCGGCCAGCAGTTGCTTGGCCCGGTCGAGGTTCTGGGCGAAGGGCTGGCTGGCCGCCGGGGCACCGAAGTCGTCGTGGATGAAGTCGTTCGAGGGCGCCGAGTAGCCCTGGTACGCGGAGTCGACGATCGCCTTGCGGTCGACGGCGTAGGAGATGGCCTCGCGGACCCGCTTGTCGTCGAAGGGCTTGGCCTTGAGGTTGGGCACCAGCACGTCGATGTTCGGGTAGAGCACACGCTCGAGCCGGGCCTGGTCGCTCTCCTCCAGCGAGGAGAGCTGGTCGAACGTCATCGCGGTGGCGACGTCGACCTGCCCGCTCTGGGCCAGCTGGAGCCGGTTGGAGGTGTCGGGGACGGCGCGGACCACCACGTCGGTGACCTTGGGCTTCCCGCGGAAGTAGTTCTCGTTGGCGGTGAGCCGGACCTCCTTGCCGGGGTCGAACGAGCGCACCTGGTACGCGCCGAAGGTGGCGGTGTTCTCCCCGAGCCACTTGTAGGCGTACGGATCGTCGGCGGTGGCGTGCTTCTTGGCCTCCACCGAGTCGTAGATGGTCATGAAGAAGGTGCTCAGGATCGACACGCTCACCGCGTTGGGCTTGGCGACGTTGATCGTGAACTTCTTGTCGTCCGTGACGGTGATCGGGTTGGCGGTGTCCCAGCCGCCGACGCCCATGAGGATCTTGGCGATCGGCACGCCGGTGCTGTTCACCATCCGGTCCACCGACCACTTCACGTCTTGCGAGGTGATCGGGTTGCCGAACTGGCTCTTGGCCTCGCGCAGCGTGAACGACATCTTCCTGCCGCCGTCGTCAAGCGTCCAGGACTCGGCGAGCTCGGGCTCGATCTGGTCCGGCGTCTGAAGTTTGGTAGCGCCGGCCTCGGGCTTCTTGAAGCGCACCAGGGTCCCGGCGGTGTTGGGGAGCAGGTCGATCGAGATGAAGCCCTGGTAGCGCTCGGAGTCGAGACTCGACAGCACCCCGGGCGCGGCGATGGTCAGCGCCTGGCCGGTGCCGGCGTCAGACTTCCCCGCATCGTCGGCGCCGCAGGCCGCGAGCGACACGCTCGCCACGGCGAGCACTGCCACGGCTCGCACCCGCACGGAACGTATTCCCATGCCGACACCTCCAAAATTGTGTGCAAGCTTGAATAGGTCTAGCGCAACAACCCAGGTAGGGCGACTAACACGAGCGATGCTTGTATACAAACTTGACCCTGTCAAGGCTCCGAGCAGTCAGATCCCGCAGCCAGCCGCGTCGACACTCACGCCCGGCGACGGGCCAGGAACCGACCGGCGTCCTGCCGGCCGACAAATCGTCCACGCTGGGCGATCAGCTCCCCGCGCAGATAAACCGCTTCGACCCGGCCGGGCACGTGCCACCGCTCGAACGGCGTGTAGTCACAGTTCTGCGTCATCGTCCGGGCGAGCACCACGGAGGCCGCCTCCGGGTCGAGCACGACCAGGTCGGCGTCGGCGCCCCGCCTGATGACCCCTTTTGTCGGGTACAGCCCGAACCGGCGGGCCGGCTCGGTGCAGGCCACCTCGACGAAGCGCGACAGACTCAGCCGCCCAGGGCGTACACCGTGGCCGTAGAGCAGGGGAACCCGGTGTTCGATGCCCGGCGCTCCGTTCGGGATCCGGCGAAAGTCCTCGGCTCCCAGGCTCTTCTGCCCGGACATGCAGAACGGGCAGTGATCCGAGCTGACGACACCGAGGATGCCTTCCCGCAGCCCTTGCCAGAGCGCCTCCCGGTGCTCGGCGGTGCGCAGCGGCGGGCTGACGACGTACTTGGCCGCCTCGAACCCGGGCTGGTGGTAGAGGTCGGCGTCGAGCAGGAGGTAGTGGGTGCACGTCTCGCCCGCGACCGGGCGGCCGGCCCGCTGGGCCTCGGCCACGGCGGCGACCGCCCCGGCGGTGGACAGGTGCACGAAGTACAGCGGGGCGTCGGCCAGGTCGGCGAGCGCGATCGCGCGGCGTACCGCCTCCACCTCGGTCTCGGGTGGCCGCGACAGCAGGTGCGCCAGCGGTCCGGTGCGGCCGGCCCGAACCAGCCGCTCGGCGAGGACGTCGATGACGTGACCGTTCTCGGCGTGCACGCAGAGTGTGGCGCCCAGGCGGGACGACTCGGTGAGGATGGAGAAGAGCTCTCCGTCGTCGAGCATGGCCAGCCCCTTGTAGGCCATGAACACCTTGAAGCTGGTCACGCCGTCGGCCACCACAAGCGCCATGTCAGCCACCATGCCCGGGTAGGGCGAAGTGACAGCCAGGTGGAAGCTGAAGTCGATGGCGGAACGACCGTTCGCCCGCCCGGCCCACCGGGCCAGCACCTCCGGCAGACGCTCACCGGCGCGCTGAAAGGCGTAGTCGACATACGTCGTGGTGCCGCCGACGGCAGCGGCCCGGCTGGCCGAGGCGTGGTCGTCGGAGGTGACCGTCCCCATGAAGGGCGTACCCATATGTGTATGCACATCGACGCCACCCGGAATGATGATCTTTCCTCGGGCGTCGACCTTCTCGACATCAGCCGATGGCGGAATCCGGCCGACACTTTCGATGCGGCCGGAGTCAACGAGCACGTCAGCGCGGTGGACACCGTCCTCGGCGACCACCGTGCCTCCGACAAGACCAATCCTTCGGGGCATCTCTTCCCCGTTCGCTGCAGATGAGGAAACGCGAGTGACAGGCGGGCTAGGCAGTGGACCGTATACAACTCGACGGGACGGCACAAGGAGTCGACTCAACCCCGACCCGACGCCGACCACCGGGAGGCAACTCCTGCCCGCAAGCCAGCCTTAGGCATTTTGCATACATTATGCCTCGATGAGGTCAGCGGCGGCGGCCGACTTTGCTGCTCAGACCCGAGTATTCACGACGACGCCCTAGACGAGCTGCGCCAGATTACATACAGTCTGGCGCAACCTGAAGGAGGTCGCCATGGCTCATTCCGGCAAGCGACGGGTCACCATCGAACAGGTACCCCAGCGGGTGTGGCGGGCATCGGGCCTGCCCTTCGGCCTACTCGTGCGGCAGATCAACGCCGACCCGGAGACCGGCGCGCAGACGCTCGTCGTCGACGTTCCACCCGGCTGGCAGATGCCCGAGCACTGGAACAGCGCCGACATCGAACTCCTGGTCCGCGACGGCGACCTGAGCATCGCCGGACGCCAGTGCCGGCGCGGGCACTACCTCTTCCTGCCCTCCGGCACCGAGATCGGCCCGGTCTCCTCGACCGAAGGCGCCACGTTGATCTTCTGGACGGACTCGCCGTTCGAGGTCCGCACTGACGAACGACCCCCGCCGTCGAAACCGCTCGGAGAGACCGTCGACCTGTTCGACCCGGCCAACTGGCGACCCGTCCAGGAGGCTTTCGCGGGAGTGACCGACACCAGCAGTCACGGCGACCTCGATGTGCCCACGCAGTGCATCCGGTTGCGCAAGGTGGAGGAGACCGGCAAGGACACCATCCTGTTCGTCCTGCCACGCAACTTCGCCAAGACCGCGTTGGAGTTCCACCACAGCACCGAGGAGATCTTCTTCCTCGGCGGCTGGTGCGCCACCGACCCGGAGCACGTCTACCGTGCCGGTGAGTACCTGTGCTGGGAGCCGGGCGTCATCCACGGCGTCGTGACCGGCTGGGAGGCCATTTGCCTGTCCAAGCATCACGGACCGCTGACCAGCCCACAGATCCCCCTCGGGGCGACAAGCGTGGACGCCGAGCGGTGACAGCATTGCCCGGCCGTGGACGCCGGATCGCCGCCGGGGACGCCGGGGCGGGCGCCGTACGCCCGGCGTTCGTCGTGCACCGCGACGAACTCGCCTACGAGCTGATCTCCAGCCTCAACCACAACACCGACGACGAAGGGCTGGTGCATCGCCTCGTCGACCGGCAGCTCACCGGCGACCCGGACTGCGAGTTCCTCAATGGGGTCTACCGCATGGAGCCCAGGATGACCCACCCGCTGCACCTGCACGCCGACTCGGCCGAGTTCTACTACGTGCTGTCCGGCACCGCGCTGTTCCGAGTGGCCGACGAGGAATTCGAGGCGGGCCCGGGCACCGCGATGTACATCCCCGCCGGTGTCGCCCACGCCATCACCACCGGCGGCGAGCACGCCATGGAGTTGCTCTACTCCTTCAGCACCCCGGACCTCAACGAGATCTGCACCAGGTGGCTGTAGCCGCCGACTGCGGATCGGCTCCCCCTGCCTACGTCCACCACTAAGGGACGCTGCAGAAGTAGAGCTCATCCGTCAGCATGCCGAGCGAACCGGTGACCGGCGTCGACGTCCAGCCGCCAGGGCCGTTCGCGTACAGAGTGAAGGTGCCGGTGCCGACAGCCAGCAGCGCGCCGGGAACGACGATCGAGGTGTCGTTTGGGCCGAGAGTGCCGCCTCCGGAGAAGCCGTCGCTCAGGGACCAGGTGAAGCCACTGCGGGCCAGGCCACCGGCGGGCAGGTTCCAGGTGAAGGTGGGCGGGGTGAGCTGGCCCGCAGTGCACGCCAGGTCGGTCGGTGGGTCGACCGTGCCGGCGGCGAGGGCAGTGCTGCCGTACTCGGTGTCGTTCCAGGCGGCCAGCGTCGACTGGGCAGGTGCGAGCGCCATGACATGGATCCAGAGCGAGAGGGCGAGGACACCCGCGAGCCGGCGTCGCCGGGCGTGGCTCTTACGTCGCCCGCTCGGCGTAGCGGGGATCCCTACGCGCCTCACGGCTGTTCCTGCCTGATCCGGTTCCTGCGCGTGGTGCCCACGAGCAGCAGACCGACGAGCAGGGCGCCCGCACCGGCGAGCATCGGCGTCCGCAGGTCGGTGCCGGTGCGTGGCAGCGTGTCGACCTTGCCGCCTGTCGCCGCCTTGTCGCCGAGCCCGGTCGCCGTGAGGATCAGGTCGGCCGAGCCCGCGGCCGTGGAGTTCGGGAGCAGGCTCGCGGTGACGAGTACCCAACGCTGTTCGTCGGAGCGCATCGTGCTGATGGGGACCGGGCGTTCGGCCAGTCTGGTGGCGGGGCCCTCGGCGAGAACCTGCTCTCCCCGCCCGCCGGGACAGGCGCCGTTCACCCAGCGGATGGCGCAGACGGCGGCCATGACCTGGAGTCCGTTCGGCGAGACCACGAGCGGGCCCAGCGCCGACAGCGTGATTGTCACCGTGCCCGGGTGCGGGGCGTGCGCGGTGACGCCCACCTGCCACGGCACCGGCTCCTTCGGTGTCATCGATGTCATGCGGGCCTCGTCGCGGATCGATATCAGGGTGAGGTACCTGCCCCGGATGACGTCCTCAGTCGGTTCTGCCCGTGCCTGACCGGGCGTGGCCAGGACCGCGGCGGCGACGCCCGGCAGCACGGCCACCATGACGAACAACCGCCGGGCGGTCGATTCGACGTGCGCCGCTGTCCGGCCCGGCGGGGCGCCGGCCTCGGGACCTGTTCCCGCCTCGTCAGGCGTCGGAGGGCCTGTTCGCCGTCGGCGCCACGCCGTACGCCGCCGGGTCGGCGGTTCCGTGGCGCGCGGCCAGAACGCCCAGGTGACGATCACGGCGGTCCCGACCGTGATCGCACTGGTCGCGTACGGGTTCGACACGGCCCGCACCGTGTACCCGAGCCCGGGCACCGACCAGGTGACGAGCCGTACGCGGGTCACCGCGTACGGCGCGGAGTCGTTGGAGTCGTTCGCGTCCCCGCGCAGGGTGAGCAGACGGGTGGGCCCGCCACCGTCGGCGATCTGAACGACCCGGTGGGTGATCGGTGGAAGCGGCGTGCGGTCGACGGTGACCACGTCGCCCACCTCGACCTCGGACGCGGGGATCTCACGCACCACCGCCAGCGACCCGGCGGGAATGGTGGGGCTCATCGATCCGGTCTTGAACAGGATGAGTGAGATGTCGAAGAAGAACGCCAGCGGGACGAGGACGACGCACACCGTCCCGCCGACGGCGAGCAGGGTCAGTGCCAGGTCTCCGACGCGGGCGATGACGCCTCGCCCTCGACGTGCTCGTCTCATCATGTGCAGGACCCTTACGTAGATGTGGCGGTGAATTCCCAGGTGACGGTGGCGCTCGTGCCCTGGTACGAGTTGTCTGCGCCGGCCTCGATCCGCACCTCGAAGCAGAACCGCACCTCTGGCGTCGCGCCGTCGGGAGTGGTGAGGACGGACGACACCGGTGAGCCTGGAACCGAGGTGACGTCCAGGTAGCCGGGGCCGGCGATCCACGTCGGCGCACCGGTGAAGGCGGTGGCGGAACAGGCGCTACCGGTGTCCGGGGTACGCACCGCGCGGTATTCGAGCACCGGAAGCAGGGCCCCGGAGCTGTCCGAGGAGCTCGTCAGCGCGACCGTACCGTCGACATTCGTCATCGTGGTCGTGCGGATGTCGATCCAGGCGTACGACGAGTCCGTGGGGGACATCGCGGTCGCGTTGAACGCCAGTGTCGCGGCGTTTCCCACCGGAGTGTGGCTTGCCCAGGCACTGGACGCGGTCTGCGACTCGGTACCGAAGACGCTTGCGGTGAACGACCCGGTGCCGTACTCGCTGTCGGTCCACGCCGCGAGCGTGGACGTCGTGCCCACGCCGAGGACGAGGGCGGCAGCGAGTACGGCACGGGTCCGGAGGAGCCGTGGTGATCCGGCCGGCACCCGGCGGTTGACCACGGCTGCCACCTACACGGACTCGGCGAGGAGCTGCCAGGTCTCCGTGACCGACGAGCCCTGCACCAGAGCGGCGTCCGCCGTCACGACGAAGCACAGGTACGCCGGAGCGCCAGGCGTCGTGGGAGGAGTGCCCTGCGTCAGGTTGAACGGCACCGCGCCGGCCACCGAGTCGAGCGCCGTGCCCTGCGCCACGATCCAGGTCGGGCTCGTGGGGGTCGCGCTGCAGTCCGCGAAGGTCGGCACGGTCGCGATCCCGTAGGTGAGCCCGGTGAAGGCGGGCAGGTCGGGAGTGGCCGAGCCCACCGTGACTGTCGCGTCATACGTGGTGGCTGCGGTCAGGCGGACGGCGAACGGTGCCGCGACCACGTCGCCGGGGCTGATGTTGTCGAAGCCGGTGCTGAAGGCCAGCGCCGCCGCCGTGCCGGACGTGGAGTGCTCCGCGTAGGTGGTGTCGTCCGTGCTGCCCTCGATGCTGAAGGAGCCGGCGGTGAACGTCCCCGTGGCGTACTCCGAGTCGTTCCAGGCGGCGAGGGAGATCGTCGCGCCGACGCCGAGGGCGAGCCCTCCGGCCAGGACGGCCTTGAGCTTGCGACGCCTTCCCGGGCTGCTCGATCCGCCCGATGTCAATCTTGTCGATCCAAACAACGTGTCCTCCTCGTGCGACGCTGTGGGCTGGCCTGGGGCCGGTGACAGCCGCGCGGTGGCGGTCCGGCCGGCTGGTGCCGTCGTGGAACCGCCGTGCGAACGGGATGACCCGGCTGGGCTGTCACGCAAGGAACACGATAGATCTCAAACCAGACAAAGCGGGCGAAAGCATCCAAATCACCTGGCGAACCGGGCCATGTTGGCCCGACGCGCGGCGCTGCACCTGGCCCCCGCCTTCCGGGCGGAACCTCATTGCGGTTCCCCTCGTAGCGTGGAGGCCAGAGCTTGAGGGATAGAGGTTCATGGCTGAGCCGAGACGCTAGTTCGATTCGGAGTTCCGGGCGGGCGCGGTGCCCTCTTCGGTGTGAACTGTCGGCGGCGGGCGAAAGGCCGGCCGGATCAGGCTCGACGCGAGGTCAGGGGGCCTGGTGAGGGCTCGTCTCGACCGGGTTCGGCTGGCACGGTTGCTGCACCTCCCTGCTGCACTACCGGCATGAGGTGGCCGCTTTCCCTGGTCCAGCCGAGGAAACGGCGGTGCAGCACGCCGGCCGGCATCCAGGGCATGTCCTCGGTGGCCTGGACGAGGTAGGCACCAAGGTAGAGGGCCAGCGACACCGGCGCATCCATGAACTCCGCCCGCAGCTCCCGCTTCCGGGTCGGGCAGGGCCAGGGCAGGTCGCAGCCACCGCAGCTCCAGACCGGCATGACCGGGCCGTGGGTCGTCACCGCACACCCTCCAGGAACCGCGCGGTGATCGCCCGCGCCTGCCGGCTGGTCGCCCATTCCACCTGCCAACAGGGGTACGGAGTCAGCCGCGCCCACCACGCCCGGCACCCGGCACACATGCCGTCGAGCCCTAGAATGTGTACCGCGAGGATCGCCTGTTCCTGCCCGCCGGTCACTGCTCGCCCTCCTGTGGCCAGTGGCCACGATTGATCGGTATCCGGTGCCGAGCGCGGCAGGGCAGGTCGGACCCACAGCGGCAGATACGCCGCCAGAGCCGCCACGACCACACCGGCCGGTGCCTGCGAGCAAGGGTCAGCGCGGTGGCAGAAAGGTATTCGTCATACGAGACGCGCCGCACGGACCCTCCCTCGCTCACGAACGAGGGCGGTCTCCTGCCCCCGAATCTGAGGGGGACGCGGCGACCAGGCGATACCCGCACCGCCCGCCGCATCCCGTAAGCAGGACGCTACGGTCGGTCGCGAGGCGGAACGGGTAGGGTTCCTACCCCTGGATCACGAGAGCAGCCCGACCTTGACCGCGAGGTCACGGGCGTCGTCACGGGTGGAGCGTGGGCCGTCGAGCAGGTCCAACGTGATCTGGCGGGCGTACCCGTTGAAGCGGATCGTCTCGGGGGCCGCCTCGTACGCCTGCCGCAGGGTCTTCACGGCCGCTTCCTTGTCGTCCTTGCCGTAGTGCGCCCGCGCGACCTCGATGAGATGGCGTGCCCGGCGCGGTCTCGACGGGATGGCCGCCGAGTCGTGGCGGCGTGCCTGGCGTACCGCTTCCCCGGACTTCTGCAACTCCACGGCCACTGTCACCGCGTGGGCGCCCATGATGACCCGGGAGAACGACGTCTGCGGCTGATAGAAGCCCTCCGGCAGACGCTGCGCCACCAGGTTTGCACGATCCCAGTACCGCCAGGCCCGGCCTTCCTCGCCGGCACGCGCGGCGGTGTAGGCGGCCTCGAAGTTGAGCGCACCCCACAACGCCAGCAGATTCGTGCCCGCGTCGGCCGCCCTCGGCTCCAGAGCCGACAGGACGTCGTGCGTTACCGCCATGGCGGTGTCCCAGTCCCCCGCGTCCCGATGCACCTGACACAGGAACCATGCCGCGAGGGCCACCGCCTCCGGGTCACCGGAGTCCTGCGCCGCCACCATCGCCCGGTCCGCGACCCGCCACAACAACTCGGCAGCCGGCTGGTACGCAAGGAACATCTGCGTCAGCCCGAACGTCTCCGCCAACAGCGACTGTGCATGCCGACGCTCAACGCCCTCATACAGCAGCGCGGCGCGCTGCACGTCGTGCAGAAGTCTCGGCAGCAGCCCACCGAGCACCGTCCGGTGATCCGACGCCTGATGACGCGCCCGCCACGCCGCAAACCGGCCAACGACTCCGGCTCAGCATCGTCGGCGAGCACGACGCGGTTCACGGCGTCCCGCACCGACGCCAGCGCCGGGTGTTCCGGCCCGTTCACCACAGCCGACCGGTCGCTCAGCTCGCCGGCCAGAGCAGACACGTCGACCTTGAGCGCACGCGCGATGCGATCCAGCATGTGAATGCGCGGAGGCAGGATCCGATCGGTCTCTACCGCCTTGACCCACTCGGCGCTGCGACCGACCAGCCCACCCAGCACCGCGCGAGTCTTCCCGGACCGCTCCCGGTAGACCTTCAGCCGCTGCCCGAAGGTCAACTCCGGCAAGGATTCCATCCCGGACCTCCTCAAAGCGCGGGATGCGCCACCGGCCTCTTAGCCGCCGTGGCACCAACGCTACCGACCTACGTGCGGCCGCATAACCCCGAACACACTGGCATGCTGTCCGGCGCCCCCCGCTGGCTCCGACCTCCAGATCAGGAGTAGGGCTAATGCGAACGGTTCAAGGCCGAACTGCGGTGAGTACTTCGGTGTGAACGTCGATAACAACTATCGCGGAATGCCGATGATCGCCGTCTGCTGCGGTTGACTGCCTCGGGAGTCCGGCGTTCAACGGGGCGGGTCCTCAGGTGGCCGGACGCTCCAGCTGGGAACGCGCCCGCACGAACATGCTGGCCGCGCTACCGGTAGAAGGCAAATCGAGGAAGGCCACCATGCCGACGCTGTGGTGGTCAGCCCACGCACAGACTTCGACGTTGACGCCCTGGGTTTCACCCTTGCCGCAGCGGGCATCGCCGCCCATTGGCCCCGGCCGGGTCGGCTTGACACCGGACAGCCTCGGCAGGGTCGCGAAGAGTCTGTCGAGGGTCGCCTTCGGATCTGTTATCTTTCCGGACACTCCGCTGACTAGGGCGCTGTACTGCTCATCCGCAGTGGTGTAGGCCGCTGCGACCGCGCTAGTTGGCTCACCGTCGAGGAGTTCTTTGAGCCCGCCCATGTTCTGCTGGGCTTGTTCGCGCAACTTCTGGCTCTTCGATTCGGGCCAACTGCTCAGCAACTTCTCCGGTTTTTCGAGACGCATGGCCGCGGTCGGTGAGGGCGACGCCGACCGCGCTTCCGTCTTTCGCTCCGCGTTGTCGGCGGGTTGTGAGCAGCCGCTCGCCACTAGCAGGCCCGCGAGGGCTAGCGCGACACTCGCTCGGCGCGGCCCGGCGTTGGTATGCCCTGCACGCATGCGTCACTCCCTCGTCTCACGTCTACGGGCGCACGATATCCCAAAAGATCACGACGAAGGGTCCTGACTTCCGGCCAGCCAGAAGGGGCCTTTGACCTGCGTGGGCGATACTGGGATCGAACCAGTGACCTCTTCGGTGTGAACTGTCGGCGAGCCGGTCGGATCAGGCTCGATGCGAGGTCAGACGGCCTATTGGCACACTGCTCGGTCTGGTTCGGCTGGCCCGGTTGCTGTACTTCGCTGCTGTACTACCGGCCTCAGATCAGGCGTTGGATGCGGACCTTCGGTCGCTCATTTCTGAGGTGGCTCTGCTTGTGCTGGCGGACCTGCTCCTCCCAGACCTCCTGGTCGTAGTCCGGGTCCGGCGGGGTCCACCTGTGGGAGCCGTCGCTGTAGTGGAACTTCTCGTCGCCGCGTCGAAGGATGCTCATCGGGTCCAACCCAGGAAGCGGTGGTGCAGGTGGCCGGCGGGAACATTGGCCAGGTCCTGGGCGGCGTCAACGAGCTGAGCGGCGAGGTAGAGGGCCAGCGAGACAGGGGCGCGATCATATTCGGCTCGCAGCTCGCGCCGCCGGGTTTGACAGGGCCACTCCCCCGCACAGCCGCCGCAGGACCAGGCCGGTTTGATCGGATGGTGGGTGGTCATCACTGATCGCCCTGGCCGGGCCAGTGGCCGCGGTTAATCGGAATGCGATGACGGCTTCGGCAAGGCAGGTTGCTTCCGCAGCGGCAGACGTGCCGCCAGTGCCGCCATGACCAGACGGGCCGATGACGGCGGGCGAGGGTGAGCGCCACCGCCAAGACGTACTTGTCGTACGAGACGCGCTTCATCGGCTCGCCGGAGCCGTTGGGGCGACTCTTCGCCGCGTCAGGGGATCGGAAGGGAGCACTGCCGCCTCCTCGTGCCGCAGGTGTCCGGAGGCGTGGATGCCCGATCACGGGGGATGCGTCGGGCACCCACGCCGGCGAGGACGGCCCACAGCGCCAACCGAGGGAATCGACCTCCTCGGCAACCTCCCATAGGTACCGTTGGGTAGTCAAGGGCTGACGTAGGTGGTCTACTCGTGTTGCCAACCGAGGGGAACACCGTGCCACCGCGTTACCGCTACGAGCAGATTGCCGACGACCTCGTCGAGCGCATCGCCTCCGGCGAGTTCCCGCCGGGCGCCAAGCTGCCCAGCCGTCGAGAGTTGATCGAGCACTACGGGGTTACCGAGCCGGTAATCGACCGCGCCATGCAGGTGCTACGGATCAAGGGGATGACCGAGACGCTGCCCGGCGTGGGCGTCTTCGTCGCCGAATAATCGCCCAAGGTCAGCTAGCCGCCTGAACCCCTCGCTTGTAAGCTCTGTGCGTCGCGTCCGCACCCGTCCGGCAACGGCTGCACGCTCGGAGCTTCGTCCGTGCCAGTGCTCGTCAGACTGCTGCCGTCCGGCGCCGTTGCTGTCAGCGTTGCTGTCGACAGCCGCCGTTCCGCCGGCAACCCGTGCCGACCCCGTCGGGGGGAGCTGATCGTGGTTGTCAGCCGGCGCCAACAGGTGCCCTCCTACGCGCTCACGCTCGGCGGCATTGTCGCTCCTTTCCGACCGGCATCGTCGCGTGGCGCGCTCGTTGCTGACTCGTTGCTGACTCCGCCTGACGACGGCTGGCCCGTGCGTCCCTGCTTCTGGTCCTGGTCCCGATCGTCGCGGATGTCCTGAACCTAGGGATTGCCGGCGAGGCGGTTGCTGATGGTCCAGTACGCACGTTGCGAGCCTCGTCGGGGCTGTCGAGGGCTGCGACGGTAGCGTGGGTTGCTGTACTTGCGTGCTGTACGGCGACCCGGCTCCCCCTGGCGGGGATCGGATCTCCGGCCCGGCCTGGTCGCCGTACTCAGCCAGTGCCAGCAGGCATCTTCCGGTGCGCTTACACTCGGCGGCCTTCCTCAGTGGCGTCGATCATCACAACGCCAGCCAGATCAGACCATGGCTGCAGGGCGCGAAGTTCACGAAGGAAGTACGCCTCCACCTGACCTGGCGGCTGGGTAGCGGGTGGAGGTATTGAGTACTGTCGGTCCAAGCCATCTTCGGCCCCATCCCTAACAGCCATTTCGGCTGTTTTCAATCCTGAGAAGAGATGGTGGATGCCGGGGGTTAAGCCGGTGACGGGGTGATGACAGACTAAGTGGTACCAGGGGGTTCCGGCAGCCAGAACCGTCTCGACATCCAAACATCTCTCAAACGCTAGCCGCAGGGCCGTTTCGGCCAGCACGAATGTACATCCCCATTGGCCAATATCGACTGGCCCGTGCGGGCACGGGCCGGCTGCGGGGAGGTCCGGTCTCCACGCAGGCTGGCCGTCGCTGTAGACGCAGTACAGGCCGGCGATGCCATCAGCGACGCACCGCTCGACGAAAACCTCAACTTGGTAGCCGGAGGATACGGATGGCGCCGCGCGCTGGTCGAGGCCAATGCGGCCTGTCCTTGGATGGGCACGCTTTGCCTGGGTACGGAATCCCACATATCCATGCAGGTCGCGGATCCACCACTCCCAGTCCGCCCCGGTCTCCGCTTCCCGTTTGGAGGTGAATCGCTGAATCGCAATGTCCGCAGGGTGGCTGATCGCCAAATGAAGCAGGGCGTTGTCCGTGAAAGTCGTCTCGCCAGGCACCAGCCCCACCGAGCGTCCCACTTGGGTGCGCCATATCACGTCAGTGGCTATCGACCGGAAGGTCGGGCAAAGCGCCGGAATCCGACGCGACCGCAGCGAGGAGGATTCTCGCGCTCCGCTGGACGTCAACGACCAGATACCGTGGCCGGAAATCTCCATTGAATGGAGCAAACCCTGCTCGATTAGCTGGTTCCGCGCAAAAGATGCTTTGTTCTTCCAGACGATGGCCTGACCGCTCGGACGTAAAGCAAGATCGTCGGTCTTCAGGCGGCTTCCAAGTAGCCGTTCCATAAGGCGAAGAACGTCAGCCCTCTTAGCGGTGCCACCAAGCTCACCTACGGCAACCAAAATCCACGTAGCGAGTTCGTCAACGTCAATCATGTGAGATCTCGTAGAAGCGGCTATGAGTAGGTGATACCGAAGGTAGTTTCGGCGAGCCATCTCTTGAATTCCGGGTTGTCCATGAACTGCTTGAAGAGTTCGGTGTCGTCCGCTATGAGGTTGAGGATGACCTTCTCAAGGGCCTTGTCGTGCTCGATCCGGGCATTTTGCTTGTCGGAGTTGTTCTTGGCAGCCTGATAGGCCGGGTCCGAGTTGACCTTCTCGGGGATATCTTTCGTGATCAACTTCCGGATCCGGTCCTCGTCGGTCCAGGCGATGTTGCCGAACAGGTCGTTGAAGGTCTTGAGTATGTTCGACAGCCTGTCGAGTTCGGGCTCGGGCTTGCGCCCAACACCACTGGCCGGAACAGGATCGATCTCGGCGTCAGCGTCCGGGAGGAGAAGGCGCACCGCAGCCTGCTTCTCGACACGGTAGCTGTCCATGTCGATCGCCTCGAGGATCCCCTTGGAGAGATCGTCCTCCTTCGGCGCGGGAAGCTTTGGGACGAGGAAGTTGAGGAAGATCGACAGCTTCTCCCAGGCTGCGTTGGAGTACGGCAGGATCGACGCGAGGAAGTCGTAGGTGCGGGCAAAGCTCTTGGCATCGCCCTTGAACTCGACCTGCGCGTCCTCGTCTAGGTCCGTGTTATACCGGGCGACACAGACATCGAGGATCGGGTCGAGCTCGTCACGAGGCGCTTCAGTGAGATACTTTGTGACGAGGGCATCGATCTCGTCCTGGTCGTAAACCTGATGTCCGTCGAGGGTGGCCTTGAGGTCGTGAAGCTTGTTGGCGTCGGTCTCGTCCGAAAGGACCGTGGTCCGATAGAAAGACTCGAACGACTTGCATATCGTCTCGACATCGTTCTGAAAGTCGAGTACGAATACGTCGTGCTTCTTCGGGTGCGCCCGGTTCAGGCGCGACAACGTCTGGACTGCCTTGACGCCCGACAGCTTCTTGTCGACGTACATGCTGTGTAGCAGCGGCTCGTCGTAGCCCGTCTGGAACTTGTCGGCACAGACGAGGAAGCGGTACGGCTCCCTACGGATTCGCTCGGCGATGTCCGCAGACGGAAACCGGTTGAGCTTCGCCTCGTTCACCATCTCGCCGGCGTACTCGTGTTCCCCGGAGAACGCCACGATCGCCTTGTACTGGCTGCCAAGCTTCTCCAGGTACTCCCCGATCGCATAGAAGTACTCGATCGCCCGCATGATGTTGCCGGTGACGATCATTGCGCGGGCCTCGCCACCGACCTTCTGCAGCGCGATGACCTGCTCGAGGAAGTGGTCGACCATGATTTGGGCCTTCTTCGCGATGGCCGTCTGGTTACCCTCGACGTAGGCCCGCAGCTTCTTCGTGGCACGCTTCGTGTCGAACTCCGGGTCGCCCGCCACTGTCTTGACGAGCCGGTAATAGCTCTGGACGGGTGTGTAGCACTTGAGAACGTCGAGGATGAACCGCTCCTCGATGGCCTGCTTCATCGTGTAGGTGTGGAAGGGCTTGTGCTTCGTCTTGCCGTCCTCGACGTAGGCATCGCCGAACATCTCGAGCGTCTTGTTCTTGGGCGTAGCTGTGAAGGCGAAGTAGGAGGCGTTCGGCAGCATCCTTCGTGCCTCCATCGCCTCGTTGATGAGGTCTTGGACGGGGTCGTCGTCGCCTTCGCCGGACCCGTCGTCGTCCACCTTGGTTGCCAGCGCCTTCTTGGCGGCCAGAGCCTTCGACACCGCCGACGCGGTTCTGCCACCCTGGCTGGAGTGGGCCTCATCGATGATGATGGCGAAGTTGCGCTCGCGGTGCTTGTCACCGATCTCAGCGAGAATAAACGGGAACTTCTGGACCGTCGTGATAATGATCTTCTTGCCAGCCTCAATCATGTCCCGCAGGTCCGAGGAGTGCTCGGCGTGGCCGACAGTGGCGCCGACCTGAGCGAACTGCTTGATCGTGTCGCGGATCTGCCGGTCGAGGACCCGCCGGTCGGTGACCACGATGATTGAGTCGAACACCGGCTTGATCTCAACCTTCGGGTCCTCGACGCGGATCAGCTGATGGGCGAGCCAGGCAATTGAGTTCGACTTGCCGCTGCCTGTTGAGTGCTGAATCAGGTAGCGGCGTCCAGCGCCATACTTCCCAGCGTCGGCAAGCAGCTTGCGGACGACGTCGAGCTGGTGGAAGCGAGGGAAGAGCTGCTTGATCGACTTCTTCCCGGTCGTCTCGTCAACCTCCTCGATCACCTGCGCGTACGCCTCAATGATCTTGGTGAGGCTCGCCGGGGTGAGGATCTCCTCCCACAGGTAGGCGGTCTTCAGACCGTTTGGATTCGGCGGGTTGCCGGCGCCGTCGTTGAACCCGCGGTTGAACGGCAGGAACCAGGGCGGCTTGGCGGCGAGATTCGTGCAGAACTCAACCTCGGCGTCGTCGACGGCGAAGTGAGCGAGGGTTCGCTTGAACCCGAAGATAAGCTCCTTCGGATCGCGGTCGCGCTTGTACTGCTCGACGGCGTCGGCGACGGTCTGCTTGGTCAGACTGTTCTTCAGCTCAAACGTGCTGATGGGCAAACCGTTGATGAACAGGCCGACGTCAAGGGCGAGCTTGGTCTCGTCCTCCGAGTAGTGCAGCTGCCGGGTGACGGTGAACCGGTTCTTTGCGAACAGCCCGGCACTCTTGGCGTTTCCCCTCGACGGGGTGCCGTAGAAGAGGGTAATTTCGTGCGGGCCATGCTGGATGCCGTTGCGCAGGACGTCGATGACGCCGCGCTTGGTGATAGCGCCCTGGATACGCGATAGCGTCTTTAGCCCGGCGGGGCTGGACGGATCGAGGTCCAGCACACCTGCCAGCGCAGGCTGGGTGTCCTCGAGGAAGCTGCGGAGTTGGACCAGATCTAGGCCGAACGCCGGCGAGTAGTCGGCAGACTTTCCGTGCATCCACCCGTGGGCGCATAGGCCCTCGACGAGGATGGTCTCTAGCCCCTTCTCGGACGTGTCTGCCGGCATCCCCACTACTCCCTGTCGTCCTCGTCTATATCATTGTCGTCAGTGGATGCTGCCGCGAGGACAGCGTCCAACTCCTCGGGGTCGACATCAGGTAACGACGCCGCCTGGGCCCGCACGTCCCGACGGCCGGTGACGACGTCAGCAATGAGGCGGGCCCGATACTCTTGGAGAAGCTCGATCTCGCGCATGGTTGCGGCAATGGCAGCGTTGAGATCGCGCGTAGCGTCAGCGACGCGCAGGACAATCTCCTGCTGCTCCTCTCCCGGCGGGCAGACGATCGGGACGGTGAGGAAGCGGTCTGGGTAGAGCCGCAAGCGTGACGAGCGAATGCCGGTAGAGCGGCACGTGTACTCGTCGATATAAGGGCGCGTGCGAAGCAGGAGGTCGGCGTAGGCCGGGTGGAGAGAGCTGCCAGGTAGGGGCCGGTAAACGCCGTAAGCTGGACTGATGATTCCAGTGTCGGCCGCCACACCAAGGGCACCCATCCAGGCCCACATGGTGTTGATCACCAGATCGCCTGGCCGACAGAGTTTGTGGCCAGCGTATGACGCGGCCATAAACATGGTGACGTTCTTGGAGGCGCGCGGGGTCACGCCGGTGAGGTGGGAGACGGACATGAGTTGCTCGTCGCCCCGCTGCGAGCGCTCATTCACCTCGCGGTAGAACCACTTTGCTGGCCGCACGTCCCAGTGCGCTGGAACCTCGCCCAGCCAGTCGACCCCGGAAGCGCGGCTTTCGCTGGGATGCTGAAGCCCCCGAGTGACCAGTTCCTGGCTTACGACCCGCCGTCGCTCGTCCAGAAGCTGAACGAGCTGGTGCTTCTTGTTAACCGCTCGTCCGACCCGAAGGTCGAGGTGGTCCAGGTACCGAGTGATCGCCTGCTGGACGTCCAGCGGCGGGACCGGCACAAGCGCGGACTTGATGCCTTGCTGGGTCAGGCCGAACCGCGTGACGCCCTTCGCGGCCAGGTGCAGCTGCACTGCCACCTCTGGAACACGCAGTGCACGGGCAAGATATCCGGGCCACATGAGCTGCTGTCGGGCTCGCAGCATCGTCAGGTGGTAGCCGCATACAAGGTCGTCCGCTTCGACCTTAACGATTGCCGGGACGCCGATGTCAGTCCAGAGCTCGCTGTCCTTCGTGATCAGCACGTCGCCTCGGCGCAGCTTGAACTTTGCAACTTCCTCCGCGGTCGCAGTCGCGCGCATGAACTCGATCCGACCGGTGATGAGGTCGTTGCGATAGACGTCGACGTAGTTGCACAGCCTGACTGGAACCTCGCCGGGGTGTGAGAGCTTGTCGACGTTGCTGTTGCGGACCTCCGCGACCCGGCGCAGGGGCATGGTCGGCCACCGGATCTCGTGACTGCCTTTGATCGCCGCCATCTCAGGCATCCAGCGCTCGCTCGACGAGCCCGTCGCTCTCGACAAGGAGCTTGCGAATGTCGGCCTCGATCTCACTGAGAGGCCGCAGCGTGGCGGGCTTGTAGAAGTGGCGGGTGAAGGAGATCTCGTAGCCGATCTTGCTCTCGGACTTCTCGTCGACCCACGCGTCCGGCGCGTACGGCATGACTTCCCTAGCGATGAAGGCAGCGACACCGCCTGGTTCGAGCAGGGGCACCTGCTCGAAGTCCGACAGCTCAGGGTCAGCCTCGTACTCCATCACTGTCGGCTTCCCCTCGACCTCCACCTCGAATCTGCCGTGCAGCGGGTCCGAGACCGCCTTGACTCCCTTCGACACCTTCTTGACGACCGGTGGCGCCTGCTCGTCTCGCCACGAAAGGCCTCGGAGGAGGGTCTTCCTGTCTGCCGCGCCAAGCTTCTCACCCCAGCCGGTCAGGGCGGCATTCACGCGCAAGGCAAACTCGTTATGGTCGTCGAACACCTCGGCTCCGAGCTCCTCGGCGAGTCGCTCGCCCAGGGCATGGAGGCGCTTGTCGCGGGCCCAGCGCTTCTCGTCGAGCAGTCGCTTGCGCACCGCTGGCTTTACTCGCGGCTCGGCGTCCTCGTCCTCGTCGTCGCTGCCGCCATCCAGGTACTCCTCGACCACCGTCCTGACCTTTGCGAAGCCGTCGAAGAGCTGGTCGCCGAACTGGTCGTGCAGCTCGGAGCGCAGCGCCTGATCACCGGAGGCGAAGCGCAGCTGCTCGACGAGCTCCGGGGAGCATTGGCTGCGCAGCCGCAGGGGACGCTCGACCCTCACCTTGCGGTAGCCGAAGTAGGCGTTGTCAAAAATCTTCGACTGCTCTGTCTCCTCGAACGCGAGGAATGTCTCGACGATGCGCTCGGTGTCAGCGTCCGAGAGCTCACAGTTCTTCTGGCCGAGGTTCCGTCGCAGCGGGGAAAACCATCCGCTGGCGTCGATCAGCTGCACCTTGCCCCTGCGCTGCTCGGGCTTCCGATTGGACAGCACCCAGATGTAGGTGGCGATGCCGGTGTTATAGAACATGTTCAGCGGCAGCTGGATGATCGCCTCGAGCCAGTCATTCTCGAGGATCCAGCGCCGAACGTTTGATTCACCTTGTCCTGCGTCTCCGGTGAACAGCGATGACCCGGAATGGACCTCTGCGATACGGCTCCCGAGCGTGGAGTCGTGCTTCATCTTCGAGATCATGTTGGCGAGAAAGAGCATCTGACCATCGTTGGAGCGGGTGATCAGCGAGAACGCCGGGTCACCCGCATGATCGACAGTGAATCGCCGGTCCGTGATCCCGCCCTTGCCGCCCATGCGCTCAAGGTCCGTCTTCCACGACTTGCCGTAGGGCGGATTTGAGAGCATGAAGTCGAACTTCCGGCCCTTGAACGCGTCGTTCGAGAGCGTGGAGTGCTCGGGCCCGCCGACGATGTTGTCTGCGTTCTCGCCTTCGCCGGACAGGAGTAGGTCCGCCTTGCAGATGGCGTACGTCTCGGCGTTGATCTCCTGGCCGTACAGGTGGGTCGAGACTCGCTTGCCGCGCTCCTCGGCCAGCTCGGTCAAGGTGGCCTCGGCGACGGTGAGCATCCCACCGGTCCCGGCCGCCGCATCGTAAAGCAGGTACGTGCCGTCGGTGATCTGGTCAGCGATCGGCCGAAAGATGAGATTGGCCATGAGCTTCACAGCGTCCCGGGGGGTCCAGTGCTCGCCAGCCTCCTCGTTGTTCTCCTCGTTGAACCGGCGCACCAGCTCCTCGAATACCGATCCCATGGCGTGGTTGTCGAGGGAGCTCAGCTTCAGGTTCGGGTCAAGGAACTTCTCAATCAGCGTGCCGAGGGCGTCCGACTTGGACAGGCGGGGCACCTGGTTGCGGAACTCGAAACTCGTGAGGATGTCCTGGACGTTGCTGGAAAACCCCTCGAGGTAGTCCTCGAAATCGGCCTTCAGCTGCCGCTGGTCCGTTCGGCTGCGGAGGTCTCGCAGAGAAAACCTCGACGTGTTGTAGAAGGGCTGCTTGGCTGCCACCTTCAGCGCCGCCTCCTGGTTCACGATCCCCTTCGTGTCCAGGTTCTCCTTCATCGCCAGCACTTCAACCTTGTTCGGCTCAAGGACCGCATCGAGGCGGCGAAGCACGATCATTGGAAGGATGACGTCGCGGTACTTCCCCCGAACGTACAAGTCCCGCAGGACGTCGTCGGCGATGCCCCAGATGAAGTGTGCGATCCAGGCAACCTCGGCGTTCGTCATGGGGCGGCAATCTCCGTCGGGTGAAGGGGAGCAAGTCTTACGATGCTAGACGATGGGTTGCTCCCGAAAAAGCCGTCCTCGTCATCCATCGAGGGACCCTTTACTCGTCACATAGGGTCGCGATCCCCGCCATCCCGTCTGCCGTCGACCCGCCCTCCTGGGGAGCGGGGCGCCGCCCGGCCCGCCATGTCAAGCGGACCTTGACGGCTCGTTCGGACGCTGGCGGGTTGGGCGGTGGTCTGCTCGGCTTGTCCGGGTCGATGGCAGGCGGGATGGGCCACCGCAACCACCCACGGACCCGGCGGCTGCCGACGATCTTCGGCCATCCTGGAGCCGGAGCGCCCCCGCCGGAGGCGCCCTAACCGCAACCCCGCGACCGCCGCCAGCTCGCCGACGTGGCCGCCGTCCGCTTTCTCACGCCGCGCGGTTCTGGCGCGCGGCCCGGCCGGCTGCCGGCCCACCACCTCACCGTCAACGCCCCTGTCGTTCTGCGGCGGCCCTCCGGGCTCCCCGCTCTCCGCGCCAGCCGCCGGGCGTCAGGCGTGACGGCCGCAGAGCGACAGCGGCAGCGGCCGGCGCGCGCCCAGGCGGCGGTGCGTGCGGCCCGTCAAGGGCCGCCTTGATAGACGTACAGAAAGTCCTCCCACACCGGCTGGCAGCCGACCTGTCTTCCGCTGGCTCTTGCGGGGTCGGCTTCCACCGGAGCGGACGGTCGGGCAGGATCTGACCGTGGTCTCCGACGTTCATCGGCTCCAACGCGCCTTCGACGAGGCCGAGCTGCGGGCCGACACCGATGCGCTCAACGCATTGCTGGCCGACGACTTTCGGTCCATCGGTGAGCAAGGCTATGTGCTTGACAAGGCACAGTGGATCGGCAAGTTCGCCGAGTTTGCCTACACCAGCCTGGAGAGTGGCGAAGTAGAGGTGTCCCTCTACGCTCACGCGGCCATCGTGCGGTGCGTGCAGCGCAGCCGCTCGACCTGGCGCGGGCAAGACATGGCCTTGACCGTCCGCGTCAGCCAAACCTGGATCGAGTTGCCCGATGGCTGGCGCCTGGCCGGCATCCAGTTCAGCTCTCTTGCCGGCGTGTGACGAGCACATCCGAGGTGCCGTGATCCCGTGAACGTCGCAGGTCAGGTGGCGGACGACTGTCGCCCGTCATCCGACTGAGGACAGCCCGGCGGCTGGCCGTCTCATACCGGCCTGGGAGATCCCGGCGGGTTGACGTGTCGGTACCCGGTGCTACTCTGACGCTCGTCGAGCACACCAGCGCGGCCTTCCCGCCGGACCGCTGGACTCGATGTCGGAGATGCCGAGCGGCCTTCCTGCCGCTGATGCGGGCCACGTCCCGTCGGCTCTCGATCGCACCGGCCGCTATGCCGGTCCCCTGAATCCGATTAACCGGCCCAGCACGGTCTTTCCTGCCGTCCACGGTGGCCCGGATTCGCTGATCTCCACGGGTGGGGGCAGCCTGCGGCAACCCGCCGGATGCTGATATCCCAGGCTCCCCGCCCGTGCCGGCCCTCAATTGCCAAGTCCACGAGCGTGAAAGGACATGACCAATCAGCGGGAAGTGGTGCAACCACGATTCCGCCCTCCGGCGTCAGCCGCCCTCTCGGCGGTGCCAGGAGACACGACGAACACCACCAGCGGACATGCGTCCACGGCTGGTGGTGCCTCGTCTCCCGTCCCTGACACCCCCGCACGAGGAGACAGCCATCTTCACCACCTACCGCCCCGGCCTCGCCTCCGGCCGTGACGCCCAGGCCCTGCACCGCGCCGCCACACCGGAGTTCTCCGGCTGGCTGGAGCACACCCGCCCCGCCGGCGGCTGCTCCCGCCCGATCCGCCTCACCGGCACCATCACCGCCGTCGACCGCGACACCGGCCGAGTCCTGAGCGAGCAGCACACCGACGAGCTGCCCGATCGGACGCTCTACAAGGCGTGCGGCAACCGCCGCGAAGGGGCGTGCCCGGACTGCGCCTGGGTCTACCAGGGCGACGCCTACCAAGTCGTCTGTCGCGGCCTGACCGGCGGCAAGGGCGTCCCCGCCTCGGTCGGCCGACACCCGGTCGTCTTCGCCACCTTCACCGCCCCGTCCTTCGGCCCGGTCCACCACCGCCACGTCCCACGTCACACCTGCCGTAGCCGGCATCGCTGCGACTGCCGCCCCGCTCCCTGCCTCGCCCGTAGGGCCGCCGGCACCTGCCGGCATGGGCAGCCCGCGGCGTGCTTCGCCCGCCACGACGCAGACGATCCGCGCCTGGGCCAGCCGCTGTGCCTCGACTGCTACGACCACGCCCACCAGGTCGTCTGGAACTACTTCTCCGGCGAGCTGTGGCGACGCACCAAGCAGGCCATCGACCGCCACGTCGCCGCGCGCTGCCGCCAACGCGGCGTCCCCAAGGTCGGCATCGTCACCGCCTCCGGCAAGGTCCGCTGGGTGCCGCCCGTGCGCGTGTCGCACGGAAAGGTCGCCGAGATGCAGCGCCGGGCCGCCGTGCACTTCCACGCCCTGCTACGCCTCGACGGCATCGACCCCAACGACCCGGACGCGCTCGTACCGCCACCGGCCGGCATCACCGTCGACGACCTGGAAGAAGCGATCCACGCCGCCTCCCGGCAGATCTCCGTCACCACGCCGCCGCACCCGGACCGGCCGCAAGGCTGGCTGATCGCCTGGGGCGAGCAGGTCGACGTCAGACGCATCAATAGCAGCGACGGCGAGTTGACCGACGGCAAGGTCGCCGCCTACCTCGCCAAGTACGCCACCAAGGCCACCGAAGCCACCGGCCACAGCTCCACCCGACTCACCCCGACCACCATCGACGACTACGCCGACCCTGAAGGCGACCACGTCGCCCGCCTCATCGACGCCTGCTGGCACCTCGGCCGCCCCACCCACACCGACACAACCAGCGGCGCCACAACCACCGACCACCGTCAAGACAGCCTTGACACCAAACCGAACGCCTACGCCGGACTGCGCCGCTGGGCACACATGCTCGGCTACGGCGGCCACTTCCTCACCAAAGCCCGCCGCTACTCCGTCACCTTCGGCCAACTCCGCGAAACCCGCGCTACCTACCGCCGCACCGAAGACGACCAACCCGACGACACCCTCACCGTCGCCACCCTCACCTACATCGGCACCGGTTGGCTCACCGAAGGCGACGCATTCCTAGCCAACACCGCCGCAAGGCAGCGACGCGAGAGCAGACGCATCGGCCGGGAAGAACTCGCCCACGAAGCCTGGCTCGTCGGAGCCGCCGCATGAGCAGACACCTCACCCCGCGTTGGTACTCGCCCGCCGAGGTTGCCGTCCTGCTCGGCTTCGGCGTCTCCAAGATCAAGATGAAGATCGCCACCGGCGAGCTGCGCTCCATCAAGGACGGCAAGTACCGCCGCATCCTCCCCGAATGGGTCGACGACTACATCCGCGAACAGGTCGAACGCCAGGAGGCCGCCTGATGCCCGGACGCGCCCGAGCCAACGGCGAAGGCTCCATCTTCCCCTACCGCAACGGCTTCGCCGCCTACGTCTGGGTCACCAAGCCTGACGGCCGGCGCACCCGCAAGTACGTCTACGGCAAGACCCGCGAAGCCGTCCACGACAAGTGGATCAAGCTGCACCAGCAGGCGAAGCAGGGGCCGGTGGCGACCAGTGTCCCCACGGTGGGCAGCTTCCTGACCTACTGGCTGGCCGAGATCATCCAGCCGAACCGGGCACCCCTGACCTACGCCACCTACGAAACGTTCGTCCGCCTCTACATCACCCCCGGCCTCGGCGCGAAGCGGCTCGACCGGCTCCAGTCACGCGACGTGCAGACCTGGATCAACCAGGTCGCCCGCAGCTGCCAGTGCTGCGCCCAGGGCAAGGACGCAGCCAGCCCCAAGCACAAGCGCCGCTGCTGCGCGGTCGGCCGCTGCTGCCAGGCCGTCCCGTCGACGCGGACGGTCAGCGACATCCGGGCCGCGCTGCGGGCCCACGCCCGGGCCGAAGACCTCATCACCAAGAACCCCGCCGTGCCGGTCACCCTCGCCACGGTCCGCCGCCGTCGGGGTAGGTCCTGGTCGAGCGACGAGGCACGGAAGTTCCTGGAGTCCGCGAGAGCCGACGACGATCCGCTCTACGCCGCCTACGCCCTGGTCCTCGTCACGGGTCTCCGCAAGGGCGAAGCGCTGGGACTCACCTGGGAGGACGTCGACCTCGACGCCGGAGAACTGACCATCGGCCGCCAGCTCCAACGCGTACGCGGGCAGCTCCTGCACCGCGACACCAAGACCCAGGCGTCCGACGCCACCCTCCCCCTGCCCGACATCTGCCTCACGGCCCTGAAACTGCGGAGCGAGCAACGCGACGAGGCGAGAGCAGCCGCCGGCAAGGCGTGGCACGAAAGCGGACTCGTCTTCACCACCCGCTTCGGCACCCCGATGGAGCCGCGCAACTTCCAGCGCTCCTGGGCAGACGCGATGCGACAAGGCGAACGTCACGCCGATCACCGTCCACGACGCCAGAAGAACCTGCGCCACGCTCCTGGCCGACCTCGACGTCCACCCCAGAGTCGCCATGCAGGTGCTGAGGCACGCCCGCTTCTCGGTGACGATGGAGATCTACACGCAGGTCTCATCGACAAAGACGAGAGAAGCACTCAAGCGCCTCGGCGACTCGCTGAGCCGCTGACGAGAACTGCTGTACAAAGCTGCTGTACGACAGCAGAAAGGCCACCTCCCGAAGCCGGGAAGTGGCCTTTGACCTGCGTGGGCGATACTGGGATCGAACCAGTGACCTCTTCGGTGTGAACGAAGCGCTCTCCCGCTGAGCTAATCGCCCTCAGCGCGCATGACTCTACCCGATCGAGAGCCCGGACCAAAAACCGGCCCTCAGTGCGTCGCGAGGTAGTGCAGCGCCTGCGCCACCACGTCGATGCCGAGGCTGTACTTGAGCGACAGCCACACCACCACGGACACGAACACGAGCCCGACCGCGCCCAACACGAACCGCACTCCCAGTGACTGCCGCTTCACCCATTGCGTCCACGAGTTGACGTGCCGGCGGGTGAACGCGAGCAGCCGTCGCGCCCAGTGGAACTCGACGGCCCAGACGCCGAGGCCGGCGATGACCAGCAGCCAGCCGGGCCCGGGCAGCGGGATCAGCGCGATGCCGACGGTGACCACGATCGCGCCGAGGATGCCGATGAAGATCTTCAGGGCGACACGGCCGGTGGGGTTGGCGCGGATGAGTTCGAGGGTGGTGTGCAGGCGCAGCCGCCAGCCACGTCGGCGCCGGCGCTGCTCCACGAGAGCGCCTCGCGACCGCCCTTCCACAGGCACCTCGTACCCCCGACTTTCGGCTGCTCGGGCCGCACCTTTCGGCGAATCTTCCCTGGTCCGCGACGTCACCGACCCGCCCCCCGTGACCATTTCCACCCCCAGTGTCGCGCGGGACCGTCACTCCTGCTGACGACTGGACGTTACCGGAGTAAGTCGACGACTGAACCACCCGTTGCCGGGCGGGACGACGGAGTGGGCGGAACCGGAAATTCTACGCGGGGCCGAGTGGTTCCCGAGGGCTTTCCGCACCCCTTCCCACCACTGAGTGAAGTCAGCGTATGGCGGAGCGTAGCCAGGAGCAGCACCTGAGTATGGGAAAAGCGGGACACGCGCGTTCCGCAGCGGTGCCGGGGGGAGAACGTCCATGAGTGTCATCCGACCGACGACCGTAGAGGTCGAGACGTCGCTAAGGCTCGTCGCGCCTGACGCCACCGCCTTGCCGGTGCGTGCCAGTCTGCGTTACGACCCTGCTGACCCGTATGCGGTCCATGTCCTGTTTCACGCCGAGTCCGCCGGCGGCGAGGCGGTGAGCTGGTCGTTCGCACGCGAACTGCTGGTCACCGGGCTCGACGAGCCGGCCGGCATCGGTGATGTGCGGGTCTGGCCGTGGGCCACACCGCGCGGCGACTTCGTCGCGCTCGCGCTGTCGTCCCCGGACGGCAACGCCCTGTTCGAGGTTCCGCGCAGCGTGCTGGTGCGCTTCCTGCGCCGGACCTACGTCGTCGTCCCGCGCGGCCGTGAGGCCGAGCACCTGGACGTCGACACCGCGGTGAACCGGCTGCTCGCCGGTCGCTGACACGGCAACACCGGGGTACGCCTCAGCCGCGCGTGGTGATTCCGCCGTCGACCGGGATGACCGCGCCGGTCAGGTACGCGCCGGCGCGCGACGCCAGGTAGATCGCCGTGCCCGCCATGTCCTCGGGCCGTCCGA